>DATAQT010000110.1:0-3756 GCA_036264535.1 Paraburkholderia sp.
CCGGCGCGCAAAGCCCATGGCAGAACTCGCCTGGCGCTACGCGCAGAAAGTTCGCTAACCGACATCCCCGTTATCCGCGAGGTCATACATGAATTTCGATTACACCCCGAAGGTTCAGGCGCTGCGCGAAAAGTTGCTCGCCTTCTTCGACGCTCATATCTACCCTAATGAACGTGCCTTTTCCGATGAGATCGCACGCAACCGTCAGAATGGCAATGCCTGGCTGCCGACCGAACTGATTGAGCAACTGAAGGAAAAAGCACGCGCCGCGGGCCTGTGGAATCTGTTCCTGCCTGAATCGGTACGCGGCGCCGGTCTGACGAATCTTGAATACGCGCCGCTGTGCGAAATCATGGGACGGGTGCCCTGGGCGCCAGAGGTGTTCAACTGCAATGCGCCGGACACCGGCAACATGGAGACCATCGAGCGCTACGGCAGCGAAGACAACAAGCGCGAGTGGCTCGAACCGCTGCTGCAAGGGCAGATCCGTTCAGCGTTTCTGATGACGGAGCCGGAGGTCGCGTCGTCGGATGCGACCAACATCCAGACCAGCATCGTGCGTGATGGCGACTACTATGTGATCAACGGTCACAAGTGGTGGTCGTCGGGCGCGGGCGACCCGCGCTGCAAGGTCTATATCGTGATGGGCAAGACCGATCCCGAGGCGCCGCGCCATCAGCAACAGTCGATGGTCCTCGTACCCGCCGACGCCACCGGCATCACCGTGCACCGCCCGCTCACCGTGTTCGGTTACGACGACGCGCCGCACGGCCACATGGAGATCACGCTCGACAACGTGCGCGTGCCCGCCACCAACATGCTGCTCGGCGAAGGCCGCGGCTTCGAGATCGCGCAAGGGCGCCTCGGACCGGGACGTATCCATCACTGCATGCGTCTGATCGGCCTCGCCGAACGCGCGCTCGAACTGATGGCGAAGCGCTCGCTGCAACGTGTCGCGTTCGGCAAGCCGGTCGCATCGCAAGGCGTCACGCAGGAGCGTCTCGCCGAGGCACGCTGCATGATCGAGCAGGCACGTCTGCTCACGCTGAAAACCGCGTACATGATGGACACCGTCGGCAACAAGGGCGCTCGCGGCGAGATCGCGATGATCAAGGTAGTCGCGCCTAACATGGCGTGTCAGGTGATCGACTGGGCGATTCAGGCGCATGGCGGCGGTGGCGTCAGCGACGACTTCCCGCTCGCGTACGCCTATGCATCGGCGCGCACGCTGCGCTTCGCCGACGGCCCCGACGAAGTGCACCGCAACGCGATCGCCAAGCTCGAGCTCGCGCGTCATCTGGATGCGGGCGCGGCGGCTCGCGTGGAGATGCCGGTCACACGCATTTGAGCGCCGCGGCTCGACGTGAGCGCGGAGCCTGAGCCCACGGCGAGCAGCATCGCGCGATCTATGCTCTAATTTTCGGCAACGGCGGCGCCCTCTTTGCGGCGCCGCTTTGACGAACAAGGAGCCAGAATGATCGATGTCTATAGCTGGGCAACCCCGAACGGCCACAAGGTTCACATCATGCTCGAGGAAACGGGGCTGCCCTACACCGTGCATGCCGTGAACATCGGTGCCGGCGACCAGTTCACGCCCGAATTTCTCGCTATCAGCCCCAACAACAAGATTCCCGCGATCGTCGATTCCGAGGGTCCGAAAGGCGCCGATGGCCGTCCGTTCGCGCTGTTCGAATCGGGGGCGATCCTGATTTATCTCGCCGAGAAAACCGGCAAGTTTCTACCGACCGACCCGGCCGCGCGCTACACGGTGCTGCAATGGCTGATGTTCCAGATGGGTGGCCTCGGCCCGATGCTCGGACAAACGCATCATTTCCGCGTGTATGCGCCCGAGCAGATCGAATACGCGGTCAATCGCTACACCAACGAAGCGCGACGTCTGTACGGCGTAATGGACACGCAACTCGGCAAGACGCGTTACCTCGCGGGCAACGACTATACGATCGCGGACATCGCCGCATTTCCCTGGACGCGTTCGTGGAAAAATCAGGGCATCGACCTCGATACGTTGCCGAACGTGAAGCGCTGGCACGAAGAGATCGCTGCGCGGCCGGCGGTGGTGCGCGGCGTCGAAGTACTCGCGTCCGCGCGCGTGCCGCTCATGGACGACAAGGCGAAAGAGATTCTGTTTGGCGCGACGCAGTACGCAAAGCACTAGTTTTGCGTGCCGTTTCGCTGGTACGGCTCGATACAAACAGAAAGCGCGAGCGGCATGCCTGCCGGCTCGCGCTTTTTCATTTCATCGCGAAGCGAAGACGCTAGAAATAATGGCGGGTGATGAACTCCGCGACGCACACCGGTCGCTCGCTGCCCTGACGTTCCAGCGTCACATTCCATGCGAGCTGCACGCCGCCGATGTCGACATCGCTCACCGACTCCACCGCGAACTTCCCGCGCAACGACGAACCGACTGGCACCGGTGACACGAATCGCACGCGATTCAGGCCGTAGTTGACACCCATGCGCTGCTCGATCCTCACCGTTTTGCCGAGCAAAGCCGGAATCAGCGACAGCGTCAGAAACCCATGCGCGACCGCCCCACCAAACGGCGATTCGCGTTTGGCCCGCTCGGGATCGATGTGAATCCATTGATGATCGCCGGTCGCCTCGGCGAATCGATTGACCCTGTCCTGATCGACGCTCAGCCATTCGCTGACGAGCGGCTCAGCGCCGATGAGCGCGCGCAAAGCTTCCGCATTATCGAAAGTGGCGGTCGTCGCCGCGCTTGCCGCCGCGCTAGCCGCCGCGCTTGCCGTCATGCCGCGGCTCCAGGTTCGCGCAGGCCGAACATGCCATTCGAGCGCACCGTGATCACCGTTTCGCCGTGCTGATTGATGCCTTCCCAACGCGTCGACACGATGCCGCGATCGGGCTTGCTCTGCGACACGCGCTTATCGACGATGACGTTGATCATCGTGATCGTGTCGCCGACTCGTACCGGCTTTAGCCAGCGGATCTCGTCGATACCGGGTGACCCCATCGACGTCGAATCCCCCAGTAAGTTGCGTACGAGCATGCCCATCATCACCGAGCAGGTGTGCCAGCCACTTGCGACGAGACCGCGGAACGGCGATTCGGCCGCGGCGGCTTCGTCGAGATGAAACGGCTGTGGATCGAACTTCTGCGCAAACTCGACAATCTCCTCGCGCGTGAACGTGTGCTTGCCGATTTCACGGCGCGTGCCCACTTCCATGTCTTCGAAACCAATTTTCATGGTGCAACTCCTTTGTCCGGTTGAACGGGCCAATCATTCTTCGACGACGGCGAATCCGGGCAGCGTGGCAAACCGGGCGAGATGATGATCGACATCGCCGAGCGTGGTCTCGATGATCGCGAGACGCTTGAACAGATGCGCGGCCGCCACTTCGTTCGTCACGCCCATGCCGCCGTGCAACTGCACCGCCTGTTGACCGACGAAGCGCGCGGCCTGACCGACCCGAACTTTTGCCGCGGAGATTGCGCGACGGCGCTCGTTCGCGTCTTCACTTGCGTAGCGCATCGCGGCCAGATACGTGATCGAACGCGCCTGTTCCGCGTGGATCAGCATCTCGACCATGCGGTGCTGCAACGCCTGGAAACGCGCGATCGGCTGGCCGAACTGCTGGCGCGTTTTCGTGTACTCGACAGTGGCGTGATTGAGCGCGTCTAGCGCGCCGATCGCTTCCGCGCACAGCAGCAGCGTGCCGTAGTCGGCGATATGCTCGAGAGCTGCCGCACCCGCGTGTTCGCCGGCGAGCC
>DATAQT010000136.1:0-17682 GCA_036264535.1 Paraburkholderia sp.
GGAAGCACGTCGGTCGCTTGATGCTAACGGCAATCCGCCAGTGGAGTTCCAAGTTGAACCTACCGTAGTATTGGCGACAGTGAGGAAAACCCAATGAGCGTGCCCGTACTGACCTTCTTCAACAATAAAGGTGCCGTTGGAAAAACCTCCCTCGTGTTCCATCTTGCCTGGATGCTTTCGGAGATGGGGAAGTGGGTAGTGGCGATTGATCTCGACCCGCAAGCTAACCTAACTTCGGCGTTCTTGTCGGAGGACGACCTTGAGGTTCTCTGGGATCCCGATGACACATCGTCGCGTAGCAATACAATTTATCAATGTGTACGGCCGTTGACTGAGGTTGGAGACGTTCAATCGCCACAAACGCAGCGAATAAACAGCCGCTTACATTTAGTTCCCGGGGATCTAGCTTTGGCTGGGTTCGAAGATTTTCTATCCCAGGAATGGCCTAATGCCTTAGGTTCAGGCAGTCTTTATCGGCCCTTTCGTGTATTGACGTCGTTTTGGCAAGTGGGTCAACTCGCAGCCCAGCAGCACAACGCTGAAATCATCCTGGCGGATGTCGGCCCTAATCTGGGCGCTATAAACCGGTCTGCGCTTATTGGGACGGATTACGTTGTCATTCCGCTAGCGGCGGACCTTTTTTCGTTGCAGGGCTTGCGTAACCTTGGCCCGACATTGCGCAAATGGCGGGCCGACTGGAGTAAGCGAGTGGACAATTGGATGGACCCCGCTTTCGCGTTGCCGACCGGTGCGATGGGTCCGCTAGGTTATATCCTTATGCAACACAGCGAGCGGTTGTCACGTCCAGCCAAGGCCTACAAAAAATGGGCCGACCGTATTCCTTCAACGTACAAGCAGAGTGTCTTGAACGAACCGATAAGTGCGCAATCAACGGTCAATGATGAATACTGCCTTGCTCGACTGAAACATTACCGCAGCCTCGTTCCAATGGCGCAGGAGGTTCGAAAGCCGATTTTCCAGTTGACCACGGCGGACGGAGCTATCGGTAGCCACTCTTACGCCGTGAAAGACGCTTGGGCAGACTTCAACGCATTGGCTCAAGCCATCCTTGGTCGCATCGAGCATACGTAATGGACCAGTAGGCGGTACCGCTCGTTGAATTTTTGAGCTTCGCGTCACGCGTCGCCCGGTCTTTTACCGTTGCGAAGCCTGAGGCTGGTCCATTAACGTCCGCTTGCTCGCCATATAAGGGCATTCGGATGACCCTGTTGCCGTCCATTCCATCTCGGCCGTTCTGCGACGCCTCGATAGCCGCTTGCAGCCCGCCGCCTTCATTGCGCTGCACAATAACAAATTCACCGCGGAATACGGATATCCGTTCTTTTCCTCGCCCGCCGAACATGAACCGGCTGCCCCTTGCCAACCGGAAGGATAACGTTTACTTTTTGGAGGTGCGTTGCTAGTATCCTCGGCGAATGGCCGTGTTGTCCTGAGAGGCTGACATCCACCAGTCAAGGCTGACACTAAGATCAGCCATATCCAGGCGGTTTAGTCATACAGAATAAAACGTTGTCCGACGAGGCGTAAAAACTCCCCGCCTCACGCGTGTGCTTGCGACTTCAACCCGTAGCAAAAACTACAACGGAGACGGCATGAAAAAGAGGATCACGATGTGTCTGGTGACGGCGGCGATGGGAAGCATGTTGTCGGCATGCGGCGGAGACGGCGCCGATAGCGCCGCAGCGGTCAGCAAGGCGGCGGTCAGCCACGTCGCGGTGCCGACACTCAGCACCAGCAACCCGCCGGGATCGAATTTCAATCTCGCGCCGTTCACATTACAACTGCCGACCGGTTCGTCGGGCAACGTCGATACGGTCAGTGGCGCCAACCTGGCGGCCGGCTATACGAACCAGTACTACTTCTATACCGATCCGACCGACGGCTCGATGGTCATGATGGATCCGACGCAGGGCTGGACCACGTCCGGCTCGCTGCATCCGCGCGTCGAGCTGCGCGAAAACACGATCTGGTCGACGGCCGGCACGAACAAGCTCGATGCGACCGTCGCCGTCACGCAAGTGCCGAACCACACGACGATCGGCCAGATCTTCCAGGGCACTGGGCCGAGCAAGCCGTTGTGCGAATTGCAGGTGACGTCGGGCGGCGTCGTGAAGCTGCTGCTCGAAAGCACGAACCAGGGCGGTACGTCGAACACCTACACGATCACGACGGTGCCGCTCGGCACGGTGTTCAACTATGAGCTGAGCCTGACCGGCACGACCATCACGGTCACCGTCAACGACACGGTGCAGACCTATACGATGGATTCGAGCTTCGACGGCGAGAGCTTCTACTTCAAGGCGGGTGATTATGATCAGTCGGCGGTGTCGGGCACGCCGCTGACTACACCGGGGACGGTGGTGAAGTTCTATGCGTTGGCATTGACGCATCAGTGATGGGCGCCGCCGCCTGCAGACCGGTTTCGTTGTGCGGTCGTGGGCGGCAGCTAGCGGGTGAGGCGCGTCAAGTTTGGGTGGGGCTCGCTTTCTTGCGCGTTCTGGCGTCGCCACCCGCCGCGTCATCCCCCACCGCCCGCCTGACCGTCGACTCCCGTACCACCAGATGCGGATCGAGCATCGAATAAGTGGCACCTTCTTCGCTCTTGCCGTGCAGTTCATCGATGAGCTTCGTCATCGCGAGCTCACCCATCTTCTCGCTCTGAAAGTCGACCGACGTCAGCGCCGGCGACGCGTACTCGCCGTACGGCACGTTATCGAAACCAGCAACCGAGACATCGTGCGGTAACGAGAAACCCAGATCGCGCGCTTCCTTGATGAAGCCGAGTGCGATCAGATCGTTGTAGCAGATCACGGCATCCGGACGCTTCGGGCCGAGCATCAGGCCCGAGCACGCTCGCTCGCCCGCCGCGGCCGATGGGCTCTGTGCTTCGTGAATGTCGAGTGGCAGCCCGTGTTCGTCGAGGCAGTTGCGAATGCCGCGAATCCGCTCGTCGTTCCAGCGTGAGCGGCCAAAGCCCAGATACGCAATGTGCTTGTGGCCGAGTTTGACCAGATGGTTCGCAAGCATATAGCCACCGAGGCTGCTGTCGGTGCCGACACTCGAAATCTGAAAGCGCGCGCTGCGCCCGAACAGGACGACCGGCTTGCCGAGATCGAGCAGCCATTGCACCGAATCGTCTGGCATGCGCGAGCTGACGATCACGCCGTCGACGCGTTGCGCGAGCGATTCGATCAGCGTTTTTTCGCGCTCCTGGCTCTCTTCGGTATCGACGAGCAGCAGCGTGTAATCGTGCTGAAGGGCGACGCGGTTCGCGCCCTTCACGATGTTGGTGAAATGCGGATTGCGGATGTCGAGAATCGCGAGGCCGATGGTGTGCGTGCGCCCGGTGATCATCGAACGGGCAAGCGGATTCGAACGGTAGCCGAGCTGCTCGATCGCCTCCTTGAGCCGCGCCTCGACGGCCGGCGTGAAGCGCTGGGCCCCATTCATGTACTTCGAGACGGTCGCGACCGACACGCCTGCTGCGGCAGCGACGTCGCGAATGGTGGCACCCTTCTTCATCGGCAGAGCATAACGTTTTCCTGTAATTAATCGATCATATCGGTTATCGCAAAAGCGGTAAAGGCGAGCGCCGTACTCGCCTTCGTCGAGCAGACATGCACGTCATCGAGCGCAATCGTTTGCGCCTAGCGCAATTGCAGATGCACGTGGAAGGTTGCCGGTGCGTGCGGCAGCGCGATGTGTTGAGCCGGGTCGAGGCGGCCTGCGAGATGAGTGCAAGGTTCGATGCACAAAAAGCGTTCGCCGGCGCGGTGATGAACGACGAAGTGATGTGCTTGCAAGCTCGTCAGTGTGATCTGGCGACCTGCGTCCGGATAGTCGATCACTGCTTGCGCGGGCGCATCGCATTCGCAGAACCATGTGAAGGTTTCGGCCGGCAGCGCGTCGGGTTTCAGGTCGACGCGCAACGGGCCCGCGAGACTTTCGCGTTGTCGTGGCAGGCCGTTGCTGTCTTCGTCGGCATGCCATCTTGCCGTGGCCCGCGCGCTCGCGCCGACGGTGCCGTTCAGCGCGAAGTACGGATGAAAGCCGACGCCCAACGGCATCGGTTCGCGCGATTCGTTGAGTACGGTGAGCGTCAACGCGACGCCGTCAGCGTGTAGATCGATCGCCAGGTGCGCGCGATAACGCCATGGCCACGCGGTCGTGGCGTCCAACGAATGCGTCATCGCGCAACGCGTGGCCGACACGCTTTCCACCTGCCATGCCGAACGCAAACCCCAGCCATGCAGTAAAGCCGATGCGTCGGGCGCGGCGACCTCGATCGCCGCATCGTGCCACGCGAGCGTATTGCGCGCGAACTTGTTCGTGAACGGCAGCATCGGAAAACAGCCCGCGCGCTGCCAGCGCTGCAACTCGAAGCCACGCGGTTCGACGGGAACGAGGTAGTCGAACGGCGCGGCGTCGGAGCAGTGGCGGCGCAGGCGACCGATGCGCGCGCCGAGTGACGGCAGCAATTGGGCTTCGAGCTCGCTGCAACGCAGCGTCACGACGGCGGTGTCGGCACTACACTGCAGCATCAATAGCGCGGCTTCTTCGCCGTCCATTCGGGGCGCAGCTTGCGCATCTGCGCCGCGTCGTTGCGCTGCGTCATGCCGCATTCCAGATAGCGCTCGTGCAGCGCGCGCAGCGCGTCGCGATCGAGTTCGACACCGAGGCCCGGTGCGTCGGTCACCGTCACGCAGCCGCTTTCGATGTTGATCTTGCCGCCTTTGAGCACCTCGTCGTTCTGCCACGGATAGTGTGTGTCGCACGCATACGTGAGGTTCGGCACAGTCGCCGCCAGATGCGACATCGCCATCAGACTGATGCCGAGGTGCGAATTCGAATGCATCGACAGACCGAGACCGAACGTGTCACACATCGTTGCGAGCGTTTGCGTCGCGCGCAAACCGCCCCAGTAGTGATGATCCGACAGCACGATCTGCACGCCATTCAGTGCGACGTTGCGGCGGAACTCGTCCATGCTCGTGACGACCATGTTGGTCGCGAGCGGCAGGCCCGTCGCGCGATGCAGCTGCGCCATGCCTTCGAGACCCGGCGTCGGATCTTCGTAGTACTCGAGATCGCCTTCGAGTTCTTTGGCGATCCTGATGGAAGTTTCGATCGACCAGTTCGCGTTCGGATCAATTCGCAAAGGGTGATTCGGGAATGCGCGCTTGAGCGCCTTCAGGCTGGCGACCTCGACATCCGGTTCGAGCGCGCCAGCCTTCAGCTTGATGCTGCCGAAGCCGTAACGATCGATCATCGTGCGTGCCTGCCCGACGATCTGCTCCGGCGTCAGTACCTCGCCCCAGCTGTCGGGGCGATACGACGGGTCGACCTCGCTCGCGAACTTGAAGAACAGGTACGCCGAAAACGGCACCTGGCGACGTACCGCACCACCGAGCAGTTCATGCAGAGGCACGCCGAGCGAGCGCGCCTGCAAGTCGAGCAACGCGACTTCGAACGCGCCGAACACCTTCTGCTCGGCTTTGTCGAGTTGCGAGCCCGGCGCGAGATCGATTTCGACCGCGTTTGCGCGCGACACGCCCGACGACTGCGCCGCGCGTACCGCGCGCGCCGCGCCGTTCAGATCGAACGGGCTGAGTCCGACGAGGCGGTCCTTCACCTGCAGCAGGCCGTCGAGCACCGGTTTGTCGCCGTAGGTTTCGCCGAGGCCGATCAGGCCGTTGTCGGCCTCGATCTCGATGATCGAGCGCAGCGCGAATGGTTCGTGCACGCCGCTCGCGTTCAGAAGCGGCGGGTCGCTGATGGCGATGGGCGTGACGCGGACGGAAACGATCTTCATGGGTGCGGGTTCCTTCATCGATGAGCGGTGCGGATGCGATCGGCTGCCGTGAGGATAACGATTTCGTATTCTAGCGAAGGGAACGTGGCGAGTAAATGCGGGCGAGCGGACGTCGAGCGGGATCGGGCGCGGGTCAGAAAAGCCGCCAGACGGCCTTGCGGTCCCAATTGGTGCGCCCGTGGCCAATCGATTCAACATGGTTCCCGGTATTTACCCTAGCCATCAAATCATGAAAGCTGTTTGACTTGTCGCGCCGTTGTCCTTAAAGTTGAGTAAAACGTTTTCCTTCCGTCGCGCTCCTGGCGCGGCAACTCAACGGGCAACAACTATGCAGATTCAATTCGATTTCAGCGGGAAGGTCGTCGTGGTGACAGGGGCGAGTGGCGCCATCGGGATGGCGATCGCGAAGCGCTTTCATCATGCCGGCGCGCACGTGATCGCGGCGGGGCGCCGCGCCGACGCGCTCGATTCGCTCGCGACGCAATTGGGCGAGCGCTGCGAGATCGTGAGCGGCGATCTCGCGCTGGCGGAGCATCGGCAGGACATCGTGGAGCGCGCGCAGCGGCACGGCGGCATCGACATCCTGATCAACAACGCGGGCATGACACAGACTAAAGTACCGTCGCTCGACACGAGCCTCGACGACTTCGACCGCATCTTCAACGTCAACCTGCGCGCGACCTGGGCGCTGAGCCTCGACACGATCCGCGACTGGATTGCGCGCGAGCATCAGGGCGTGATCGTCAACGTGTCCTCGCCGGGTGCGCAGCGCGCGCATCGCAACAACGCGATCTACGACATGACGAAGGGCGGCGTCGACGCGCTCACGCGCTGCCTCGCGACCGATTTCGGCCGCCACGGCATTCGCGTCAACGCGATCGCACCCGCGCAGATTCCTCATTCGCACGTGCGCGAAGTCGATCCCGCCGCTGCGCGCGGCTTGCCGCTGCCGCGTCACGCGGACCCCGACGAGGCGGCGGGTCCAGTGCTATTCCTCGCATCGGAGGCGGCGTCGTTCATCACGGGCCACGTGCTGCCCGTCGACGGCGGTCTGCTCGCGCAACTGCGCACGGTTGCCTGAGCATCGAGGGTATGAGTCAGAGAAACGGTCAACCGTCGGCGGCGCGGCGTCGTTTGCCCGGCGCGCTTGCGGGTTTGCCCGCGTGGTCGGCGTGGGGCGCGATCGGGACGCTCGCGCCATTGAACCGCGCGTATGCGCAGGCCGTGCAAGCAACGCCGCATGCAGGTTCGCACGGCGGCGGGACCTTCGTGCTGTTATCGGCAAAGCGCGCCGCGCAGATCCGCGAGCGTGTGTCGCCGGAACTTGCGGCCACGCTGGTCAGCGGGGCGCAAGCGAACCTCGCGCGCACGCCGCATCCGCGCGCAGTCGTGCACACACAGGGTCTGCTGCCGCACGAGCAGGATCGCGACGCGAGCCTGGTCGCGCGCGAGGACTGGCACGATGCGCTGCTGCAGGCGCTCGCGTGGACTGTCAGCGCCAACGTCGCCCACGCGGCCAAGGCCGTGGCCTATCTCGAAGCGTGGCTGCCGCTGTACACGTCGTCGGCGAATCCGGTCGACGAAGCCGAGTTCGTCGATCTGCTATTCGGCTTCGATCTCGTGCAGGCGCGTCTGTCCGCCGCGACCATCGACACAGCGCGCGCGCTTGGCCGGCGGATGGCGCAGGGCTATCCTGGCGAGAGGCGCGTGGGCGATCCGAGCACGGGACTCAACAACTGGCAGAGCCATCGCGTGAAGCTCGCAACGGCCGGCGCGTTTCTCGCGGGTGACGCCGAACTGATCGCGGCGGCGCGCGAGGCGTTTTTCGCGCACGTCGCGCGAAATATCGACAGCAACGGCGTGACCTACGATTTCGGCCAGCGCGACGCGATGCACTACGTCGTCTTCGATCTCGAACCGTTGATCGTCGCGGCGTCGATTGCGGCCGCGCACGGCGAGGACTGGTGCGGCGCGCCGCAACTGCAAGGACGGCTCGCGGCGGCGTTGCGCTGGCTGGGACCGTACGCGGCTGGCAAACTGCCGCACCAGGAATTCGTGCACAGCACGGTGCGCTTCGATGCGCGGCGGGCCGCCGCGCACGTCGAAGGCTATGCGGGACCGTGGCGCCGCGACGAGGCGTCGAACCTGTACTGGATGGCCGCGCGGCTCGACCCGCGTTTCGCGGCGCTGGCCGTCACGCTTGAACCACAACCAACCACACGCGCGCTATTCGCCTGAGCCCGGCGCGACGAACGGAGACACGAGGTAACACATGACTATGAAAGTAAAAGGACTGCGTTGGTGGATGATCGGGCTGCTCACGCTCGGCACGATCACCAACTATCTCGCGCGCAGTTCGCTGAGCGTCGCGGCGCCGACGGTGCTGCAACATCTGAACATCTCGACGCACGAATACGGCTGGATCACCGGCGCGTTTCTCGTCATGTATCCGATCGGCGCACCGCTGACCGGCTATCTGATGGATCGCGTGGGCTTGCGCATGGGCTTTCTGCTGTGTGGTGTCGCGTGGTCGCTGATCTGCATGGCGCATGGTTTCGCCTCGGGCTGGGTCGGGTTGTTCGTGCTGCGCGGCATGCTCGGGCTGGTGGAAGCCTCGTTCATTCCGGGCGGCATGCGCGCGGCCGCGTACTGGTTCCCGTCGCATGAGCGCGGCACGGCCGCCGGCGTGTTCAACCTCGGCACATCGACCGGCGCGATTCTCGCGCCGCCGCTGATCGCGTGGTCGATCCTGCACTACAGCTGGAACGTCGCGTTCCTGATCGTCGGGGCGCTCGGGTTTGTGTGGGCCGTGCTGTGGCTGCTGCTTTATCGTCATCCCGATCGTCATCCGGCGTTGTCGCAGGAAGAGGCGAACTATATCGGCGCGACGCACGAATCGAGCATGCGCGCCGCGAATGGCTCGGGTCCGAAGGTGTTCGATATCCTGAAACAACGCAATTTCTGGGGCATCGCGCTGCCGCGTTTCTGCGCCGATCCGGTGTGGGGCACGCTGGTCTACTGGATGCCGCTCTACCTGTACCAGGCGCGCGGCTTCGATCTGAAGGCGATCGCGCTGACCGCGTGGCTGCCGTTCGTCGCGGCCGATGTCGGCTGCATGGTCGGCGGTCCGCTGTCGGCATGGCTCAAGCGCCGCTTCGACGTGCCGATCGTCAACGGCAAGCGCATCGCGTTCACGATGGCCGCGTTCCTGATGATCGGCATGGCCGGGGTCGGCTTCGTTCACAACCCGGCGCTGGCGGTGTTCCTGTTGTGCCTGGGCGGCTTCGCGCATCAGACGCTGTCGATCACCGTGATCTCGATGTCGGCCGATCTGTTCCCGCGCCGCGAAGTCGGCACGGTGACCGGACTTGCGGCGCTCGTCGCGGGGCTCGGCAACTTCGCGTTCACGATGACGATGGGCTGGTTCGTGAGCCGCGTCGGTTATACGCCGTTTTTCGTCGCGCTCGGTTTTGGCGATCTGATCGGCGCGACGCTGCTGTGGACGCTCGTGCGCCGTCCGTCGACGACGCCGGCGCAGGACGTCGTGGCGCGCGAAGCGCGGGCGTGAGGGGCTGGCGGCGACAGAACTGAGTGGGGAACGGCGCGCGGCTGCGTTTCGACGACGCCAGCGCGCGCCACGTGGTGAGCAGCAGGCGGACCACCTCGGCAATGCGATCGATTCGCATTCGTCCAAAAATAATTTGCCGCAAGTCATCTATAAGATATCTGTCTTAAGACCTGGGCAATTGGCCGAAAAGCCTTATCTGGCGGGGGTCACCCCCTTTGGGCGTGGTCTCGCGACCTGTTTGTTTGGCCACATTTAGTGGAAAACGCGCATATACTCTCGGTCGTGTCGCAAAACGAAGGTCGCGCGGTTGCGTCGTGCCGAACTGACGCCGTCGCCGTCGCGCCACGATTTGCGCTGGCAACGACCGCCAACGCTCTGTCTACCACTTCCTAGCAAAGCATCAATCATGTCCACACCGCCGAAGATCATCTACACCCTGACCGACGAAGCGCCCGCACTGGCGACGTACTCGCTGCTGCCGATCGTCAAGGCGTTCACGCGCTCCTCCGACGTGCTCGTCGAAACGCGTGACATCTCGCTCGCCGGCCGGATCATTGCCGCATTTCCCGACTACCTGAGCGCGGAACAGAAGGCTTCCGACGATCTGGCGGAGCTCGGTGGACTCACCACGCGCCCGGAAGCGAACATCGTCAAGCTGCCGAACATCAGCGCGTCGGTGCCGCAACTGAAGGCCGCGATCGCCGAGCTGCGCGACCAGGGCTACAAGCTGCCGTCGTATCCGGACGTCGCGACGAGCGACGCCGAGAAGGACGTCAAGGCCCGCTACGACAAGATCAAGGGCAGCGCGGTGAACCCGGTGCTGCGCGAAGGCAACTCGGACCGCCGCGCGCCGCTGTCGGTGAAGAATTATGCGCGCAAGCATCCGCACAAGATGGGCGCATGGAGCGCGGACTCGAAGTCGCACGTCGCGCACATGAGCGGCGGCGATTTCTACGGCAGCGAGAAGTCGGCGCTCGTCGCGCAAGCCGGTAACGTGAAGATCGAACTGGTCGCCGCCGACGGCACGGCCACGGTCCTGAAGGCAAAGACGCCGGTGCAGGCAGGCGAAATCATCGACGTGTCGGTGTTGAGCAAGAACGCGCTGGGCAGCTTCATCGAAGCGCAGATCGCCGACGCGAAGGCGAACGGCCTGCTGTTCTCGGTGCACCTGAAGGCCACGATGATGAAGGTTTCGGACCCGATCATCTTCGGTCAGGTGGTGTCGGTGTTCTACAAGGACGTGCTCGAGAAGCACGCGGAAGCGCTGGCCAAGGTCGGCTTCAACCCGAACAACGGTATCGGCGATCTGTACGCGCGTCTGAAGGATCTGCCGGCGGAAACCGCCGCGGCAATCGAAGCCGACATCAAGGCGCAGTACGAACAGCGTCCGCCGCTCGCGATGGTCAACTCGGACAAGGGCATCACGAGCCTGCACGTGCCGAGCGACGTGATCGTCGACGCATCGATGCCGGCGATGATCCGCGAGTCGGGCAAGATGTGGGGCGCCGACGGCGCGCTGCACGACGCGAAGGCGGTGATTCCGGACCGTTGCTACGCTGGTGTCTACCAGGCGGTGATCGAGGACTGCAGGAAGCACGGCGCGTTCGATCCGGTCACGATGGGCACGGTGCCGAACGTCGGCCTGATGGCGCAAGCCGCCGAAGAATACGGTTCACACGACAAGACGTTCCAGATCACGGCGAACGGCGTGGTCCGCGTGACCGACGAAGCCGGCGCGGTGCTGCTGGAGCAGCCGGTCGAACAGGGCGACATCTTCCGTATGTGCCAGACCAGGGACGCGCCGATTCGCGACTGGGTCAAGCTCGCGGTGAACCGCGCCCGCGCGACCGGCACGCCGGCCGTGTTCTGGCTCGACGCGGCGCGCGCGCACGATGCGCAGATCATCAGGAAGGTCGAGCAGTACCTGAAGGACCATGACACGAACGGTCTCGACATTCGCGTCATGACGCCGGTCGAAGCGACGAAGTTCTCGGTCGAGCGTATCCGCGCCGGCAAGGACACGATCTCGGTCACCGGCAACGTGCTGCGCGACTACCTGACCGACCTGTTCCCGATCATGGAACTGGGCACCAGCGCGAAGATGCTGTCGATCGTTCCGCTGATGGAAGGTGGTGGCCTGTTCGAAACCGGCGCGGGTGGTTCCGCGCCGAAGCACGTGCAGCAGCTGGTGGAGGAAGGCTTCCTGCGCTGGGATTCGCTCGGTGAATTCCTCGCGCTGGCGGCGTCGCTCGAGCATCTGAGCACGACGTACCACAATCCGAAGGCGCAGGTTCTCGCGAAGACGCTGGATCAGGCTACCGGCAAGTTCCTCGACAACGACAAGTCGCCGGCGCGCAAGGTCGGCGGCATCGACAATCGCGGCAGCCACTTCTACCTCGCGATGTACTGGGCCGAAGCACTGGCCGCGCAAACCGACGACGCGGCGCTGCAGGCGCAGTTCGCGGGCGTCGCCAAGGCGATGGCCGACAACGAGGCGAAGATCGTCGCGGAACTCGGCGCGGCGCAGGGCAAGCCGGTGGATATCGGCGGCTACTACCGTCCGAACGTCGGGCTGACCAGCAAGGCGATGCGCCCGAGCGCGACGCTGAACGCGATCGTCGATTCGCTGGCCTGAAGCCACGTTTGCGACTGAGGCGGTGAGCGTTGCGACGACCGCTGCTGTGGCCTTGAAAGCCACGCGGTAAATACGCAACAGGACCGCAAATACGACAATGGCGCCTTCGGGCGCCATTGTCGTTTCTGCTTTCATTGCTACGTCGCCGTCGGTCATACCCGTCCTTAAACGTGAACGATTTCCCAATCGGCGAGCTTCTCTGGAATCTCGAGCGTCGACGTGTCGAGCTCGGCCAGATGCTCGCAACTCAGGCCGCGCGCGAGGTCGTCGGCGGCCTGTTGCGGGCTAGAGAATTCTCCGAGCGTTTCGTTGCCATAGGTGGCTTCCCAGCCGTCCTGACCCGGCAGAATGTAGAACGCTCCTTGCGTCGAACCAAAGCGAAAGCCTTTCATTTTTAGTCTCCCAGTTGCCAATAAAAAACCGCGGTTCCTGACGGCTTCTTCGCAATCTGTGGGATTTGGGTGGCCCGTGTCGTGAGGCCCCTCGAATCCGACTGCGTGAAGCGCGTGCTCTTGTAAAAGAGTCTACGTCAGCGAATCCTCGGGCAAGCGGGCGTCAAACCGTTCTTTATATTAAAAATATTCTCGTAAAAACAATGGGTTGTGCGCTTCATTTTGCGATGTGCAACGACGCCGGGCATCGTGAAACGGCGGATTTGTGCCACGCACCATGATTTTTTACGAAGCGCGGGATCGTTTCACATCGTGAAAATTAGGGGCTGCGCCGAGCCGTTCGATCAGCATCGCCACGAAGGTCTCCGTGACCGGCGGCAGCGTCCTGCCGCGCTTTCTGATCAGCGCGATGCGTCGCGTGAAGGCGGCATCGTCGATCGGTCGCGCGACCAGCTCGGGCTCCGCGCGCACCTCGCGCGCCGACGCCGGCAGGATCGTGATGCCAAGGCCCGCGCGCGCCATCGCGACCGCGCTCATCATGTAGGTCGGCTCGCAGGCGATGCGCGGCACGCATTGCGCGTCGGCGAAGGCGCTGTCGACGACCGCGCGCACGCTCGTGCCTTGCGCGGTCAGCACGAGCGGCTCGTTCGCGAGATCGGCGAGCGTGACGGGCCGGCGCCGCCGCGCGAGCGCGTGCTGCTTCGGCAACACCGCGACCAGCCGGTCGATGCCCGCATGCAGCACTTCGAGTCCGCTGTCGTTGAGCTCGCCGCCCGTCAGCCCGATATCGGCTTCCTCGTTGCGCACCAGCGTGTTGACCATGCTCGCGACGGCGTCGCGCACCTCGAAGCCGACGCGCGGCACGGCTTTTCTCAGCGCCTGCACGAGTTCGGGCAGCACACTCGCCGCGAAGGTCGGCAGACACGCGATGCGCACCGTGCCGCTCGCGCCTTCGCCGAGCGCGCGCGCATCGAGCAGCACGTGCTCCATGTCGTGCAGCGATCTCTGCAGCACGGGCAGCAACTCGCGGCCGGTCGGCGTCAGCGCGACGTTGCGGCTATTGCGGTCGAACAGGCGCAGCCCGACCGTTTCCTCGAGCCGTCGAATCTGCACCGTCAACGCCGGTTGCGATAGATGCAGCCGCGCGGCCGCGCGCGTGAAGCTGCCCGTTTGCGCGACCGCGATGAACGCGCGGATGTCCCGTAGATTCAGATCCATGATGATTTGTGATTGCTGCAATCAATTCATTTCAATTGTTTTATTGCTGCCGCGAACTTACGCTCGATCACACTAAAAAACAACCTGGAGACAAGCTCATGCTGCCAATGCTGGGGCTGGCTACCATCGTCGTGCTGCTCGGCGCGATCCTGTCGAAACGAATGTCGCCGCTCGTCGCGCTGATCATCGTGCCGCTCGCGGCGTCGCTGATCGGCGGCTTCGGCCTGCAGACGAGCAGGTTCGTCGTCGACGGACTGAAGAGCCTCGCGCCCGTCGTCTGCATGTTCGTGTTCGCGATCCTCTACTTCGGCACGATCACCGACGCCGGCACCCTCGACCCGATCATCGAGCGCATCCTGCGCGCGGTCGGCACGCGACCCACGCGCATCGTGATGGGCACCACGCTGCTCGCGCTGCTGATCCACCTCGACGGCTCCGGCGCCGTCTGCTTCCTCGTCACGATTCCCGCGATGCTGCCGCTCTACGACCGCCTGAAAATGGACCGGCGCGTGCTCGCGGCGGCGGTATCGATGGCGGCCGGCATCAACTTCCTGCCGTGGACGGGGCCGATGATTCGCGCGTCGGCGTCGCTGCATCTGCCGATCTCGGCGCTGTTCAATCCGCTGATTCCGGTGCAGGTGATCGGCCTCGTGTTCGTGTTCTCGATGGCGTACTGGCTCGGGCGGCGCGAGGAGAAGCGCCTCGGCCTGAGCGCCGCGAGCGGCGCCATACCGATGCCCCAACGCGAGCTGACGCCGGAAGAACAGGCGCTGCGCCGTCCGCAAAACTTCTGGTTCAACATCGTGTTGACGCTGATCGTGCTCGGCACGATGGTCGTGATGGGCGAGAAGATTCCGCCGGCAATCATGTTCATGGTGGGCTTGTGCATCGCGTTGATGGTCAACTATCCGAACGTCGACATGCAGCGCAAACGGATCGACGCGCATGCGCGCGCCGCGCTGATGATGGCCGGCATCCTGCTCGCGGCCGGCGTGTTCACCGGCGTCATGCAGGGCAGCGGCATGCTGAAGGCGATGGCGCAGGCGGCGGTCGGCTTCGTGCCGCCGGCCATGGCGAGCCATATTCCGATCGTGCTCGGCCTGCTGTCGATGCCGCTCAGCATGCTGTTCGATCCCGACTCGTTTTATTTCGGTGTACTGCCGGTGATCGCCGAAGTCGCCGGGCAGCTCGGTGTGCCCGCGGTGCACGTCGGCCAGGCCGCGTTGCTTGGACAGATGACGACCGGCTTCCCGGTCAGCCCGCTCACGCCCGCGACATTCCTCGTGGTCGGCCTGTGCGGTATCGACCTGGCCGATCATCAAAGATTCACGTTTCCCTTGCTGTTCGGCGCGTCGGTCGTGATGACGATCGCCTGCGTCGTGCTCGGGATCTTTCCACTGTGAGCTTCACTGAACGGACGCAAGCACCATGACAGCCACTGAACCTCAACGCGTCGTGCGCATCGGCGCGGGCGCCGGCTATTCGGGCGACCGCATCGAACCCGCGCTCGAACTCGCCGAGCACGGTCGGCTCGACTATCTCGTGTTCGAATGCCTCGCCGAACGCACGATCGCGATCGCGCAGCAGGCGCGCAGCAAGGACCCCGAGCTTGGCTACGACCCGCTGCTCGAAGCGCGCATGCGCGCGGTGCTGCCGGTCGCGGCGCGCAACGGCGTGCGCATCGTGTCGAACATGGGCGCGGCCAATCCGCTCGCGGCAGCGCGCAGGACCGCGCAGATCGCGCGCGAGCTAGGTCTCGGCGGCCTGAAGATTGCCGCCGTCACCGGCGACGACGTGCTCGACGTCGTGCGCACGGGCGACTTCCATTTCGTCGAGTCGGGCGAGGCGGTGGCCGCGTGCAAGGACCGGCTGATTTCGGCGAATGCGTATCTCGGCGCGAGCGGCATCGTCGAGGCGCTCGCGGCCGGCGCGCAGATCGTGCTGACTGGGCGCGTCGCCGATCCGTCGCTGTTCGTCGCGCCGCTGATCCATGAGTTCGGCTGGCCCATGGACGACTGGCCGATGCTCGGCCAGGCGACGGTGATCGGCCATCTGCTCGAATGCGCGGGGCAGATCACGGGCGGCTATTTCGCGGACCCTGGTTTCAAGGACGTGCCGAATCTCGCGCGACTCGGCTTTCCGATCGCCGAAGTGGCACACGATGGTGCCGTGGTGATCACGAAGCTCGCGCAAAGTGGCGGCCTCGTGACCGAGGCGACCTGCAAGGAGCAGTTGCTGTATGAGATCCACGATCCGCGTCGCTATCTGCAGCCCGACGTGGTCGCCGATTTCTCGCAGGTGCGCATCGAGCAGCAAGCGCCGGACCGCGTGCGCGCAACCGGCGGTAGCGGCACGGAGCGCACCGCGACGTTGAAAGCGTCGGTGGCGTATTTCGACGGCTATATCGGCGAAGGGCAGATTTCCTACGGCGGACCCGGCGCGCTGGCGCGGGCGCGGCTCGCACTCGGGATCGTGCGCGAACGGCTCGCGCTGACGGGCGTGCAGACGCGCGAGTTGCGCTTCGATCTGATCGGCGTGAATGCGCTGCATGGCGATACGGCGGCGGCCGGTCATGGCGAGCCGTACGAGGTGCGCGCGCGCGTGGCGGGGCGCACGGCATCGCTCGCGGAGGCGGTGCGCATCGGCAATGAGGTCGAGACGTTGTATACGAACGGCCCCGCGGGTGGGGGCGGTGTGACGAAGGCGGCGCGCGAGGTGGTCGCGGTGCAATCGGTGCTGCTGCCGCGCGAGCATGCGACGCCGGCTTTCTCGTTGGTGGAGGCGTGAGATGAAACTACGTGAACTGGCCCATTCGCGCACCGGCGACAAGGGCAATACGCTCAATATCTCGGTGATCTGTTATGACGCCCGGCATTACGAGCGGCTGCGCGATGCGCTGACGCCCGAGCGGGTCAAGGCGCATCTGCGTGATGTGGTGCGCGGCGACGTGGTGCGTCATGAATTGCCGGGCATTGCCGCGTTCAACTTCGTGCTCGGCGATGCGCTCGGCGGCGGCGTCACGCGTTCTCTCGCGCTCGATGCGCACGGCAAATCGCTGAGCTCGGCGTTGATGGATTTCGACGTGGAGGAGTGAGCGGGCGTTGCCGGCGGCGTGTCGTGTCGCGTTGCGTGGCGCCCGATCGGCCCCGCAATCCGTTACACCGCGGCCTTCGTCAGCTCATGCGCGCGGCGCAGCCGTTCGCGGCTGTTGCTCAGATGCATGCGCATCGCGGCGCGCGCGTCGTCGGCGTCCTGACGCTCGATCGCGCGATAGATCAACAGGTGCTCGCCGAGCACGCTACGCAACACCTCGATATGGTCGAGCTCCGCGATCTCGGCCGAACCGAGCCGCGTGCGCGGGCTGACCGAGCGGCCGAGCTGGCTCAGCACGTCGAAGAAATAGCGGTTGCCGCTCGCGCGCGCGATCTGCAGATGAAACTCGATGTCGTGCGCGAGCGTGTCGGTGCTGCCACGCTCCAGTTCCGATTCGAAACGATCGAGCGCGATGCGGATCTGCTTCAGATTCTGGTCGGTGCGCCGCGATGCCGCCAGCGCGGCCGCGGCTGCTTCGACGTCGATCCGGAACTCGATGATCGCCATTACGTCGAGCATGCTCGTGAGGTCGGCGGCGGGCAGTTGCATCGGCTTTTCGGCGGCGGGCGCGAGCACGAACGTGCCGATGCCGTGGCGCGTCTCGACGATCCTCGCCGCCTGCAGACGCGAAATCGCCTCGCGGACCACGGAGCGGCTCACGGACAACTGCTTCATCATCGCGACTTCAGTGGGGATGCGGTCGCCTGGCCTCAGCGCGCCGCGGCGAATTTCATCGGAAAGGGAGGCCACCACCTTTTCAGTTAGGCTGCTCATTTTTGTGGCTGGGTTGACTGGTCCCGCAAAGTATCGCACAGGACTGTACTCGATTCTGCCGCGTTCGGCCGCATCGGCGCGGGCTATTTTTGCGTGTCGGCGCGCGTTGGGCCGGCGTCGGGGGTGCAAACGCGCGCAAGTGCATGAGCCACAATCGGCAGCGTGGAAA
>DATAQT010000172.1:0-4296 GCA_036264535.1 Paraburkholderia sp.
TCTACCACGCCCCCTGCCCGACCCGCTCGATGAAGCGCCACAACGCGTCGTCGGTCGAATACGGCGCGTTGAAGCGGAACCAGCCGCTCGGCGCGTCGTCGGGACGGAAGTAGGAGCCGGGCGCGAGCCAGATGCCGTGCGCGAGCGCGGCCGTCGCGACCTCGGCGGCGCGCTCCGCTTCGATCGGCAGGCGCGCCAGCATGAAGAGCCCCGCGCGCGGCCGATGAAACACCTCGAGCCCGAGCGCGTCGAGCCGTTCCTCGAGCGCCGTGTGCGCGAGCTTCAGCCGCTCGTTGACCGTCTCGACGTGGCGCGCGTAATGCCCTTCCACCAGCACCTTGTCGACGATCCGCTCGATCGTCTCCGACGACGTCAACCCCACCGCCATCTTCGTGCGCGCGAGTTCGCGCAGCACTGCCTGCTCGGCGACCACGTAACCGCAGCGCAGCGACGGCGTCACCGTCTTCGAAAAACCGCCGACGTACACCACGCGCTGCAAGCCTTCCATCGCCGCGAAAAGCGGCGCCGCGGCCGGCGCGAGTTCGCGGCTCACGTCGTCCTCGATCACCCAGATGCGCTCGCGCTCGGCGATCTGCAACAAGCGAAACGCAGCCGACATGCCGTAAGTCGCGCCGGTCGGATTCTGCAGCGTCGTGTTGACGAAGATCGCCTTCGGCTTGTGCCGCGCGACCAGCGTTTCGAGCACGTCGGTATCGACGCCGGCCAGCGTGCGCGGCACGCCATGCACGACCAGCCCCGCCAGCTTCAGTATCTGCAGCAGATTGCCGTAGCCGGGGTCCTCGACGATCACCGCGTCGCCCGCCCGCAGCAGCGTGCGCACGATCAGATCGAGCCCCTGTGTCGCGCCCTGGGTAAGCAGCACGTTCCCGAGGTCGACGGGCAGGCCGAGGCGGTCTAGCTGTTCGGCGATCCGCTCGCGCAGCGGCGCGAAGCCATACGGATGGCCGTAGTCGCCGAGACGCGCGGCCGGCACCCGGCTCAGCGCGCGCAGTGCGTGCTGCAGGCCGCTCTCGTTGATCCATTCGCTCGGCAGCCAGCCGCAGCCCGCCTTGATCGGCACCGAGTGATCGGCGAACACGTCGGACAGCAGCCACGTCGCGGTCAGGCTCGGCGGCTGCCAGTCGGCGACGGCCACGCGCGTGGACGCCGGGCGAGCCGCCACGCGATAGCCGGAGCCGCGCCGCGCGACCACGAGCCCCATCGACACGAGCCGGTTGTACGCCTCGGTCACCGTGAAGGTGCTCAGCGCGTGGCTTTGCGCGAGCCGGCGCACCGATGGCAGCAGCGCGCCCGCGCGCAGCGATTGCGCGTCGATCGCGTGCGCGAAGCCTTGCACGACCTGTTCGACGAGCGTCGGCGCCGCGCGCCGGTCGCGTTGAAGGTCCAGTTCGATCATGATTCGGGCGAAAAAGGGCGAGAAACCGGAGGGCAAAAAAACCGACAGCGAACCACTCGTCTACCAACACAGTTCGCGCAAATCAGCCAGCACAGTTGGCACCACACTTCGTCAACTGTTTATGCCGCCATTAAACCGCGGACGCTACAGTTTGGCTACGCTAAAAGCCCTCAACCCACACCCGCTTCGAGGAGATGCCATGACTTCGCGCCCCGTCATCGACGACCTGTCGTCCTTCTGGATGCCCTTCACCGCCAATCGCCAGTTCAAGGCCGCGCCGCGACTGCTGGAGTCGGCCAAGGGCATGTACTACCGAAGCACCGACGGGCGCGAGGTTCTCGACGGCTGCGCGGGCCTGTGGTGCGTGAACGCCGGTCATAGCCGCGATGAAATCGTCGCCGCGATCACGCAGCAACTGTCGACGCTCGACTTCGCGCCGACCTTCCAGATGGGCCACCCGCTCGCGTTCGAAGCGGCGGCGAAAGTCGCCGAGCTGATGCCGGCCGGCCTCGACCGCATCTTCTTCACGAACTCGGGCTCCGAATCGGTCGACACCGCGCTGAAAATCGCGCTCGCCTACCATCGCGCGCGCGGCGAAGGCCAGCGCACGCGTCTGATCGGCCGCGAGCGCGGCTATCACGGCGTCGGTTTCGGCGGTATTTCGGTCGGCGGCATCGCGCCGAATCGCAAGACGTTTTCGGGCGCGCTGCTGCCGGCGGTCGATCATCTGCCGCACACGCACAACCTCGAGCACAACGCGTTCTCGAAGGGCCAGCCCGCGTGGGGCGCGCATCTGGCCGAGGAATTGGAGCGCATCGTCACGCTGCACGATGCGTCGACGATCGCCGCGGTGATCGTCGAACCGGTGGCCGGCTCGACCGGCGTGCTGGTTCCGCCGCAAGGTTATCTGCAGAAGCTGCGCGAGATCTGCACGAAGCACGGCATCCTGCTGATCTTCGACGAGGTGATCACGGGTTTCGGCCGTATCGGCCGGGCGACCGCGAGCGAATACTTCGGCGTCACGCCGGACCTGATCACGATGGCGAAGGCGATCAACAACGCGTCGATTCCGATGGGCGCGGTCGCGGCGAGCCGCGCGATTCACGACACGGTCGTGGGCAGCGGCGCGCCGGGCGCTATCGAGCTGTTCCATGGCTACACGTACTCGGCGCATCCGGCCGCCGCCGCGGCCGCGATCGCGACGCTCGATCTGTATCGCCGCGACCAGCTGTTCGAGCGCGCGGCCAGCCTCGCGCCGACATTCGAAGCCGCCGCGCATGCGCTGCGCGACGCCAGGCATGTGAAAGACGTGCGCAACCTCGGCCTCGTCGCGGGCATCGAGCTCGAATCGCGCGACGGCGCGCCGGGCGCTCGCGCCTACGAGGCCTTCGTCAAATGCTTCGAGGCGGGCGTGCTGATACGCTTCACCGGCGACATCCTCGCGTTCTCGCCGCCACTGATCATCGACGAAGAGCAGATCGCGCGGATCTTCCGGACGGTCGGCGAAGTGCTGGCGACGGTGCAGTAAGAAAGCGCACCATCGGATAAGAACAGAAGAGCGGCGGCACGCGAATGCGTGCGCCGCTCTTTTCCATTGTGGCCAACCTCAGTGATGCGTGCGCGACGCCCGCGTTTGCGCGGCCTTCTTCGCGGCGGCGGAGCGTCCAGCCGCGCCCTTCGTCGCAGCGGCCTTTTTGGCCGCGGCGGAGCGGCTCGCGGCAGGCCGCTTTGCCGCCGCCGACTTGGCCTGCTTCGACATCGCCGCCGACGAGGCCCCAGCCGTACTCTCACGCTTGAGCGCGCTGGTCGACGCGCGCGAGCGTTTCGCGCTCGACTCCTTGCTCGCGCTCGTCTTCGCGGCGCCTGCATGCTTGCCCGCCACGCTGTCCTTCTGCGCTTTCTTGCGGGTCGCCTCGGTCGTCGTGCCCTTCTTCGGCGGCTTCAGGTCGACGCCCGCTCGGCGCGCCTCCGACAGTCCGATCGCGATCGCCTGCTTCGCCGAGCGCACGCCGTGCTTGCCGGCGCGCACCTTGTCCACCTGTTCCTTGACGAACTCTCCCGCTTGAGTGCTTGCTGATTTGCCGGCGCGCTTATCGGCCGTGGCACGCTTCAAGGTTTTCTGCTCTGGCATGACGGTTCTCCCGTTGTGGATGGGACTTTATCGTTCAGCAACGAGCGTGCCGGAGCGCTCATCCCGGCCAAAGTCCGGCGCGCGACGCCGAGGGACTCGCGTGCATCGGCGGGACGGCGTATGGTTGTGGACAAGGAGCGGCACTGGGTCTGCTCCGACAGCGCTGCTTGCTTTGCATGGGAGACAACCATGAAGACAGCTACCGTTCGGGCTGGCGCACATATCGAGGGCGTGCACTGGATCGCCGAGTACGTCGGAGACGTCCACGAAATTCGCGTGTTTCGCGAAGGGCAGGAAGTGGACGTGCACAACGCACCGTCCACACTGTTCGGCGATGAAGAAAACGCGGGCTCGAAAAACACCGCCGATCATCGCGCGATGGAGGCGGCCGTGCTCGCTTATCTGAAGCGCTTCGTCATGGAGCACGACGCGGAAGAGTAGTTTCGCCAGCAGCCATCGCGCGGCAGTCACCACGGACCGCCGCGCACCACGTCCTCAATCCGCCGGCCGCAGCTTCTTCACCTCGGCATCCGACGGCTGTACGCTCGCGCCATCCACATACCGGTACGACGTCATCACGCCCTTGCCATCCTTCAAGCCGGTCACGCCGACATACGCGCCCATCGTCGACTGATTGTCCTGCGCGCGGTACATGATCGGCCCGAACGGCGTCTGTACGTTGAGCCCCTTGAACGCGGCGGCGAGCTTGTCGGGATCGGTCGACCCGGCCTTCCTGATCCCGTCCACG
>DATAQT010000191.1:0-9435 GCA_036264535.1 Paraburkholderia sp.
CCGGAATTAGGCGATCCGGCAGTTTCCCCGAGGGGTAAAAAGAAAGCAGCGACCCCCAATAGCCCCTGCCCCCGATTTGTGCTTTACTTTTCGCTGCAAGCATAAAAAACAACCAGAACCGTACGAACCTCACAGCAGGGCAGTCGGAACAGGTAGTGGAAAAATGTGAGCTTCGTGCTGGTCTCGATCCCCCAAAGGAGACAGTCCATGGCGATCAGCATCAGTCTGACGGTGAACGGCACGCCCGTGACCACCGAAGTCGAGCCTCACATCCTGCTTGTCCAGTTTCTCCGCGATCAGCTACGCCTCACCGGCACCCACATCGGCTGCGACACGGCCCAGTGCGGTGCCTGCACCATCCACCTGAACGGCCGCGCGATCAAGTCGTGCAACATGCTCGCCGTGCAGGCCGACGGCGCCGATGTCACCACGATCGAAGGCCTCGCCGTCAACGGCGAACTCCATCCGATGCAGGCCGCGTTTCGCAACTGCCACGGCCTTCAGTGCGGTTTCTGCACGCCAGGTATGGTGATGAGCGCAACCGCGCTGGTCCAGACTCACCCCGGTGCCACCGAGGCCGACGTGCGTCAGCAACTCGATGGCAACCTCTGCCGCTGTACGGGCTATCACAACATCGTGAAGGCTGTGCTCGAAGGCGCCGCCGGCATGAAGTCAGGCGCGAGCGCAAACGCGACCGCCAAAGCCACCGCCTGAGGAGCCCACGATGAACGCACCCGATTCGCATAGCCTCATCGGCGCCTCCGTCAAGCGTAAGGAAGACTATCGCTTCCTCACCGGCAACGGCCAGTACACCGATGACATCGTTCTGCCGCAGCAGACTTACGCTGTATTCCTGCGCTCGCCGTATGCCCACGCGCGCATCAAGAGCATCGACACCGCCGCCGCGAAGAAATCGCCCGGCGTCGTCGCCATCTTCACTGGCGCAGACCTCGCAACGGACAACGTCGGCGGCCTGCCGTGCGGCTGGTTGATCCACAGCATCGACGGCAAGCCGATGAACGAGCCGCCGCATCCTGTGATCGCGCATACCAAGGTCCGCCATGTCGGCGACCAGGTCGCGCTCGTGATCGCGGAATCGGTGAAAGCGGCCAAAGATGCCCTCGAACTGATCGACGTCGACTACGACGTGCTGCCCGCGGCCGTCGATACGGCGCACGCTGCCGACCCCGGCCAGCCGGCCGTCCACGACGAAGTGCCCGATAACGTCTGCTACAACTGGGGCCACGGCGACAAGGCCGCGACCGACGCCGCATTCGCGAAAGCCACGCATGTGACCACGCTCGACATCGTCAACAACCGCCTCGTGCCGAACGCGATCGAACCGCGCGCGGTCAACGCGAACTATTCGCCGCAGGACGAGAGCTATACGCTCTACGTCGCGAATCAGAATCCGCACGTCGAACGGCTCCTGATGGCCGCGTTCGTGCTGTCGCTGCCGGAATCGAAACTGCGTGTGATCGCGCCCGACGTCGGCGGCGGCTTCGGCTCGAAGATCTTTCTGTACGCGGAAGACGTCGCGCTCACGTGGGCGTCGAAGAAGATCGGGCGACCGGTCAAATGGACGGCCGAGCGCTCCGAGGCCTTCCTCTCCGACGCGCACGGCCGCGATCACGTGACCAAAGCCGAACTCGCGATGGACGCCGACGGCAAGTTCCTCGCGATGCGCGTTCACACGATCGCGAACATGGGCGCCTATCTGTCGACGTTCGCATCGAGCGTGCCGACGATCCTGTACGCGACGCTGCTCGCCGGGCAATACGCGACACCCGCGATCTACGCCGAAGTGAAGGCGGTCTTCACCAACACCGTTCCCGTCGATGCCTATCGCGGCGCGGGCCGGCCGGAAGCGACGTTCGTCGTCGAGCGCCTGGTCGAAACCGCGGCGCGCGAGATGAAGCTCGACCCCGCGGAAATCCGCCGCCGCAACTTCATCACGCAGTTCCCGTACGCGACGCCAGTCGGCCTGACCTACGACACCGGCGACTACAACGCGATCCTCGCGCGCTCGCTCGAAATCGCGGACGTCGCGGGCTTCGCCGCGCGTCGGCAGGAATCCGAACGAAACGGCAAGCGACGCGGCCTCGGCTACTCGTGCTACATCGAGGCATGCGGTCTCGCGCCGTCGAACATCGCGGGCGCGCTCGGCGCACGCGCGGGCCTGTTCGAAGTCGGCCAGATTCGCGTGCATCCGACCGGTTCGGTCACCGTGTTCACGGGCTCGCATAGTCACGGCCAGGGGCATGAGACGACCTTCGCGCAGGTGGTCGCGGACCGGCTCGGCATTCCGCTCGAAAACGTCGAGATCGTGCATGGCGACACCGGACGCATCGCGTTCGGCATGGGCACGTACGGCTCGCGTTCGATCGCGGTGGGCGGCTCGGCAATCTCGAAGGCGCTCGACAAGATCGAAGCGAAGGCAAAGAAAATCGCCGCGCATCTGCTCGAGGCCTCGGCTGAAGATATCGAGTTCAAGAACGGCGTGTTTCGCGTCGCGGGTACGGACCGCACGAAGGCGTTTGCGGAAATCTCGCTCGCCGCGTACGTGCCGCACAACTATCCGCTCGATGTGCTCGAACCGGGCCTCGAAGAAAGCGCGTTCTACGATCCGACCAACTTCACGTATCCGTCGGGCGCGTATCTCTGCGAGATCGAGGTCGATCCGGACACCGGCGTGTGCCGCATCCAGAAGTTCACCGCGGTCGACGATTTCGGCAACGTGATCAATCCGATGATCGTCGAAGGTCAGGTGCATGGCGGGCTTGCGCAAGGCATCGGCCAGGCGATGCTCGAGCGCTGCGTGTACGACAACGACAGCGGCCAACTGCTGTCCGGCTCTTACATGGACTACGCGATGCCGCATGCGTCCGACCTGCCCGACTTCACCGTCGAAACCGCGAAGGGCACGCCGTGCACGCACAATCCGCTCGGCGTGAAAGGCTGCGGAGAGGCGGGCGCGATCGGCTCGCCGCCGGCCGTGATCAACGCGATCATCGACGCGCTCGCACCGCTTGGCGTGACCGATCTGCAGATGCCGGCCACGCCGCATCGCGTCTGGTCCGCGATTCAAGCTGCGAAGCAAGCCTGACCCAACGATCCTGAGCGGAGCATTCGACATGTATTCATTCGAGTATCAACGCGCGACGGATCCGCAAGCGGCCGCCGCAGCCCTCACCGCCGACAGCGAAGCGAAGTTCCTGGCCGGCGGCCAGAGCCTTCTGCCGACGATGCGCCTGCGCCTCGCGCAGCCGTCGCAACTGATCGACGTGACGCGCATTCCCGCGCTGAAGTCGATCACCGTCGACGCCAACACGGTGACGATCGGCGCGGCCGTCTGTCACGCGGACGTCGCCGATCATGCGGACGTACGGCGCGTATTGCCTGCGCTCGCGGACCTCGCCGGGAATATCGGCGATCGCCAGGTGCGCGCGCTCGGCACGATTGGCGGTTCGCTCGCGAACAACGACCCGGCCGCGTGCTATCCGGCCGCGGCGATGGGCCTCGACGCGACCATCGTCACGGACCGGCGGCGTATCGCGTCGGGCGATTTCTTTGTCGGCATGTACGAGACCGCGCTCGCGCCCGACGAACTGATCGTCGCCGTCGAATTCCCGGTGCCCGAGCGAGCCGCGTACGAGAAATTCCGCAATCCGGCCTCGCACTTCGCGCTGGTCGGCGTGTTCGTCGCGAAGTTCGCGAGCGGCGTGCGCGTCGCGGTTACTGGCGCGGCGTCGTCGGTATTTCGCGTGCCCGAGCTCGAAAGCGCGCTGTCGGCGAACTTCACGCCCGACGCGGCACGCGCGGTCAGCGTGTCGCCCGACGAGCTGAACGACGACATGCACGCGAGCGCCGCCTATCGCGCGCATCTGATTCCGGTGCTCGCGGCGCGTGCGGTCACGAAGGCGAATACTTAGCGTTCCTTGCCAGGTCGTCCGGCTTGCCGCGCCCTCACCACTGCGCGCGCAAGCTGGCTTCGCTCACTTCGCGACGGCCTGTCGCGCAGATTCAGGACCACCATGCAGCCGGCTTCAATCGACGACACCCTCGCCCAACTCGCCGCCCAACGCTATTTCGCGAGCCGCGAGCTCGCGACCGCGCTGTATCTCGCGTTGCGCATGGAGCGGCCGCTGTTCGTCGAAGGCGAGCCGGGTGTCGGCAAGACCGAGCTCGCGAAAGCCGCTGCGGGCATGCTCGGCACGACGATGCTGCGGCTGCAATGCTATGAAGGCCTCGACACCGCGAGCGCGCTCTACGAATGGGACTACCCGCGCCAGATCATGGCGCTGCGGCTGGCCGAAGCGAGCGGCGAGCGCCCCGACAACGACACGCTGTATCGCGGCGAATTCCTGCTGAAGCGCCCGCTTCTCCAGTCCTTGATGCCCGACGAACACCATCCCGGGGCGAGGCGCGTGCTGCTGATCGACGAAATCGACCGCGCCGACGAGCCGTTCGAGGCCTTCCTGCTCGAGCTCCTTTCGGATTTCCAGGTATCGATTCCCGAATACGGCACCGTGCGCGCAACCCACCCGCCGCTCGTCATCATGACCTCGAACCGCACGCGCGAAGTCCATGACGCGTTGAAGCGCCGCTGTCTGTATCAATGGATCGGCTATCCGGATCGCGAGCGCGAACTCGAGATCGTCGCCGCGCGCGCGCCGCATACGTCGGCGCAATTGCAGCGGCGCGCGGTCGATTTCGTGCATCGGCTGCGCGGCATGGATCTGTTCAAGGCGCCCGGCATCGCCGAAACGATCGACTGGTGCCGCGCGCTCGAAGCGCTGTCGGTTACGGAGCTCGATCCGCAATCGGTGCAGAACACGCTCGGCGTGCTGCTCAAGTATCAGGACGATCTCGCGCGCGTCGATGCCGCGCAGATTACGCAGTGTCTGTCCGAGTGAGGATCGTTGGCATGACGAACCAGATCGGCCCAGGCATGCACGACGTTGCGGACCACCACGCCTCGCCCATGCTCGCGCGCAACGTCGTGCATTTCGTGCGCGTGCTGCGCGGTGCTGGCCTGCCGATGTCGCCCGCACAAGCGGTCGACGCACTCGCCGCGCTGCAATGGATCGACCTCGGCCACCGCGACGACGTGCGCGCCGCGCTCGCCGCGCTGCTCGTCACCGCGCCCGACGAACGCGAACTCTTCAACGCCGCGTTCGATCTGTTCTGGCGCGATCCCGATTGGGAAGGCAAGCTGCGCGCGCTGCTACTGCCGAAAGTGCGCGACGGGCTGCCGCCGCCGAAGCGCAACAACCGTCTCGCCGATGCGCTCGCGGTGCGCACGCCGCCGTCGCCGCATCTGAAAACGCCGCAGGAAACCGAGCAGCACGAGTTGCATGCGCAGCTCACGTTCAGCGCGGAGGAGCGGCTACGTCATCGCGATTTCGACACACTGAGCGCCGACGAATGGCGCACGCTGCGTCATCTGATCCGTGGCCAGCGGCTGCCGCTCGCAACCGAGCCGACACGACGCCTGAAGGCGGCGTCGCACGGCACGCATGCGGATTTGCGCGCGAGCGCGCGGCACGCGGTGCGCGCGGGCGGCGACTGGACCGTGTGGAAGTATCGCGCGACGGTCGAGCGCAAGCCGCCGCTCGTGCTGCTGCTCGACATTTCCGGCTCGATGAGCAACTACTCGCGCGCGGTGCTCTACTTCTGTCACGCGCTATTGCAGTCGCGCGAGCGTCTGCAGGTGTTTCTGTTCGGCACGCGGCTCACGAACGCGACGCGCGCCTTGCGCGAGCGCGATCCCGACGTCGCGATCGCCGCGCTCAGCGATCAGGTGGTCGACTGGTCGGGCGGCACGCGCATCGGCGCGGCGCTCGCCGAGTTCAACCGACGCTGGGCACGTCGCGTGCTCACCGGTCGCGCGACGGTGCTGCTCGTCACCGACGGCCTCGATCACGAAGCAATCGACGTACTCGACAGAGAGATGGCGCGCCTCGCGCGCTTCGCGCATCGCATCCTGTGGCTCAATCCGCTGCTGCGTTTCAGCGGCTTCACTCCGAAAGCGCGCGGTGTGCAGGCGATCCTGCCGTATGTCGACGCGCATCGTCCGGTTCATAATCTAGACAGTCTCGCAGCGTTCGGCCGCGATCTCGCGCAATTGACGCGCGCGCCTCGCCGGACCGTCGCCGCGACGACACTCGCAGGAGCAACGTCATGGACTTGAGCGAGACTCATACGCTGCCGGTCGCGCAGCAGCAAACGTGGGACGCGTTGAACGACACCGAGATTCTGCGCGCCTGCGTCCCCGGTTGCGAAAGCATCGACCCCGACGGCGAAAACGCGTACCTGGTTGTGCTGAGCGCGGCGGTCGGTCCGGTCAAGGCACGCTTCAAGGGGCGCATGCAATTGACCGACATCGACGCACCGAACAGCTACACGATCGTCTTCGAAGGCCAGGGCGGCGTCGCCGGCTTCGCTAAAGGGAACGCGCAGGTCACGCTCGAAGCCGACGGCGACGCCACCACGAAGCTGTCCTACACCGCTAACGCGCAGGTCGGCGGCAAGCTCGCGCAGATCGGCTCGCGGCTCGTCGACGGTGCGGCGCGCAAGATTGCCGGGGAGTTTTTCAGGCGCTTCAGCGCCCAGCTCTCGGGCGACAATGGCGCTGAGCAAGCGGCGGACAGTGAAGCGTCGGTGGATGCCGAGGCCGCATCCACGCAAACGGAACCGAACGAGGCCGCGGACGACGAGTCCGGCGGCGAAGCAAAGAAAGGGAAGAAATCATGGACAGCGTGGATCTCGAAGTTCTGAAAACCAGCGCCCGCTGGCTGGAGGAGGGACATCGCGCGCTCCTCGTAACGGTCGTCAAGACGTGGGGCTCGTCGCCGCGTCCCGAGGGCGCGATGCTCGCGGTGCGCGACGACGGCCTGGTGGTTGGCTCGGTATCGGGCGGCTGCATCGAAGACGATCTGATCGATCGAGTACGGCGACAGGGCATCGAGCAGACCCATCCGGAAGCGGTGAAGTACGGCATCACGGCCGAGGAAGCGCATCGCTTCGGGCTGCCGTGCGGCGGCACGATCCAGCTCGTGCTCGAACCGTTGACGCGGCAAAGCGGCATCGCCGAGTTGTGCCATGCGGTCGAAAATGGCCAGCTCGTCGCGCGCGTGCTCGACATGACGACGGGCGCGGTACGGCTCGACAATGCCCAGGCGACCGACGGCGTGCATTTCGACGACCAGCGTCTGTTGACGATCCACGGTCCACGCTACCGCATGCTCGTGATCGGCGCCGGGCAGTTGTCGCGCTACCTGTGCCATATCGCGGTGGGGCTCGACTATCAGGTGACGGTGTGCGATCCGCGCGAGGAATACACCGAGGAATGGGACGTGCCCGGCACGAAGATCGTACGCACGATGCCGGACGACACCGTGATCGACATGAATCTCGACGAGCGCTGCGCGGTGATCGCGCTCACCCACGATCCGAAGCTCGACGATCTCGCGCTGATGGAAGCGTTGAAGACGCCGGCGTTCTATGTCGGCGCGCTCGGCTCGCGCAGGAACAATCACGCGCGGCGCGAGCGATTGAAGGAGTTCGATCTGAACGAAGCCGAACTGGCCCGTTTGCATGGGCCGGTCGGCATTTATATCGGCAGCAGGACGCCACCGGAGATCGCGGTGTCCATTCTGGCAGAAGTGACGGCGGCGAAAAATGGCGTGTCGCTGCCGACGCTATTGCAGGTCGAAGGCGCGAAGGCGGCGCGGGAAATTGCGGCGTCGGGCGGCGCCGCTTGCAGCGTGTAACCCGTTGCCTTCAGCAAACAACGCAGCGGGCACGGCGTGCCTCCTGCGTTCACATCACCGCGCAAACCACCGTCGCCATCACCGAGCCGCCCACCAGCACCACGCCCACGACGCGGCGCTTATTCAACTCGGTCCACAACAGCACGCCGGTCAGCGACAGCAGAATCAGGCTGCCCGCGATCGTGTCGATCAACAGCACCCAGCCGACGCTGAGACCCACGCCCTTGTGCAGATTGTTCAGCGTCGCGAGCAACGAGTTGCGCGTGCGCTTCACCGACACGTAGCCGTTGCCGACCCAATACTCGGCTTGCACGCTTAGCGCAGGGCCCATGATGCCGACCTGCCACAGTTCCGGCTGGATCGTGCTGCGCTCGCCCCACGCGACCGGATGCGCGGGCTCGCGCTTCGCGCGCCCCGCCTTGCCGTCGATCTTCAGCTCGCCTTGCAGCCACTTCGCCATCTCCATCGGCGAGCGCAGCGGTTTCTGCGGCATCGCGATCTGCATGTCCTCGACCTGCGGCGCGCCCGTCGAAATTTTCAGCGGACCACCGCGGTGATTGAGCAGGAAACCGGTCACGCCGAACATCAGCCCGAGCACAGAGGTGGAGAAATGTGACAGAACGCTGGCGATGCCTTTCAATTGAGAATCGTTACCATTACATAGTTGAGTGGCTTGCTCAATCCCGGCAGATTGCGGGCGCGCCATGCATCCCCGCCGGGCAATCTTTGGAGCGCTTCTAAATGCGCGCCAGCCGCTTGACATCCGTGCGGCGCGAACCGACCCTGACTGGCGATCCCGTCAACGTCGTCGTTCGGATACCGATTGTCATGCGACTCTCCCTCGTGGTCCTTGCCTCCATCGGCTGGCTGGCCGGCATTCACGCCGCGAGCGCGAGCGTGCCGGTCAAACTGGACGACCCCTACACCAACGAAGGCGAGACGCAGACCTTCACCGTCAACGCCGACGGCTCGTATGCGAAGCTCGATTCGATGACGCTGCGCGTGAACAACGAAGCCGGCGTCGAGCGGGTCGCGCAGCAATACGTCTGGTTCAACCGCAATATGGCCGACGTGCAGATTCTCGAGGCCTACACGATCACCGCCGACGGCAAGCGTCACGACGTGCAGCCCGAGCAGATCCGCGACGTGCAGGAAGTCCGTTCGTTCGACGCGCCGATGTTCCAGGACATCCAGGAAAAGGTGATCGTGTTCCCCGCGGTCGAACCCGGCGCACGCGTGCATCTGACGTACCGCAAGACGCAGCGTCAGCCGATCGTGCCGGGCGAATTCAGCGACTTCACGCCGCCCGACCTCGCGCCGACGCGCAACTTCCGCCTGATCTACGACCTGCCCGCCGACAAGCCGTTGTACGCCGATGCACGCGGCTTCAGCGCGGTGACGCCGGTCACGCGCGACGGCCGCACGCACTACGAATTCCGCTACGACAAGGCGCATTTCGACCGGCTCGAACGCGGCTCGGTCGCTTACGTGTCGTACGGCGATCGGCTGATGGTGTCGACCTTCCCGAGCTATGCCGCATTCTCCGCGTCCTATCGCGCCTCCTCGACGGACCCTGAGTCGCACGACGCCACGATCACACAGCTCGCTGGGCAGCTGACCGCGCACGATCACACGCCGCACGACAAAGCGAAAACGCTAT
>DATAQT010000196.1:0-7119 GCA_036264535.1 Paraburkholderia sp.
TGGCAGCCCGGCACGGCGATGCGTTTGGCGGTGCGCAGACGCTCGCGTTGCGAGCGGGCCAGCTCGGGCAGGCCATAGGCCCAGTCGGCCGAGGTGCGGAACGCGGTGCTCGCGTCGATCAGCACGGTGCGGTCGTTCTCGACGAGCGAAGCGGATTCGCGCGAGGCGACATCGGGCAGGCACAGGAACGTGACGTCCGATGCGTTGATGAGACGACGGCGCTCGTCGAGGTCCTTGCGCTTCGCTTCTTCGATACGCAGGATTTCAACGTCGGCGCGCTGCGACAGGTATTCAAAAATCTTCAGGCCGGTCGTGCCCTCCTGTCCGTCGACAAAAACTTTCGTGCTCATCTCGATCTCACTCGCTGGAAACGGGGCGCGACGCCGCGCCGGAACGTCATTTTAAGACTTCATCGCCGCGCTCGTGCGCTGCAGCGCGAAAAAACGACGATGCGCGCGAAAAGTGACATCGGCGTGACCTGTTGCGCAGCGAATGCAGGCCGATGAGGGCAGATGAGTGGCAGATCGGCGGCGGCGCCATCGCAGCGCCGTTCGGCCGCTAGCCGCGCCCCACCACCCGCGCGCCACTACCCGCGCGCCACTACCCGCGCGGCGCGATCCAGCGCGCAGTGACGCCCGCGATGCGTGCGCCGAACAGGCGCGCGGTTTCGAGATCGCCGGGTGGGGGCGCTTCCTCGGGCGACGCATCGGCCGCCGATTGCGTGAGCAGCCCGGTAAAGCCGCCGACGAAGTTCAGATCGTTGCGCGTCGCGGCTTTGGTGTTCGACGGCATCATGCCGGTGCCCGCCCAGATCATGCTGTGCTGCATGGCCAGCGTGACGAAATACTGGATCGTCGAGAACTTGTCGCCGTTCATCGTCGCCGAGTTCGTGAAGCCGGCCGCGATCTTGTCCTTCCACGCCTGGCCGAACCATGGCTTCGAACTCGCGTCGGCGAACTTCTTGAAGTCGGCCGACGGACCGCCCATGTAGGTCGGCGCGCCGAAGATCAGCGCGTCGGCCGCGGCCAGTTCGTCCCACGAGGCATCGTCGAGGTCGCCAACCGGCATCAGCTTCGCCTGCGCACCGGCTTCGAGCGCGCCGGCGAGCACGGCTTCCGCGACTTTCTTCGTGTGGCCGTAGCCGCTGTGATAAACGATGACAATCTTCGACATTGAGTGCTCCAGCAAAGCAATCAGAAAGGTCAGCCGGACGGGCAACGCGATACGGCGGAACGGCGACGGCACGCCGCGATGACCGTGGCGAACCCCGCTAGCGCCCGTAATTGACCACCAGTCGCGCGCTGCCGATCGCGGCCGTGCCGATCTCGTGATCGAACATCAGCGCGGGACGTCCTTGCGCGAGACGCAGGTCGGCCGAGTTCAGGGCGTACACGGTGATGATATAGCGATGCGGTTTGCCGGGTGGCGGGCACGGGCCGCCATAGCCGTTGGTATCGAAGTCGTTGCGCGCTTCGACCGCGCCGAGCTTTTGCAGGAAACCGGACGAACTCGCGTTCTCGGGCAGGCTGTCGACGTTCGCCGGGATGCCCGCGACCGCCCAGTGCCACCAGCCGCGCCCCGGCGCGTCCTCGTCGAACATCGTGACCGCGAAGCCGCGTGTGCCGGCCGGCGCGTCGCGCCATGTCAGTTGGGGTGAGCGGTTGCCGCCCTTGCAGTCGTTCTGGTCGAACACTTGCGGATTCTGCATGGTGCCGCCCGCGCGCACGGTTGCGCTCGTCACCGAGAACGCGCCCTCGGCCCGCGCATCGGTACCAGGTGCCGCGCATAGCGCGAGCATCGCGCCGACGGCGATCGATCGATGTCGCCACGATGATGCCAGCGAAACAACCAGGCAACGCACGCGCATATGCCGGTTCTCCTGTGAGGGCGCGAGGCGTATGTCTCGCGATGGTCGTTGTCCTTAATTGTGCCCCAAGGTCAAATCAAGTCTAACACCGGAGCTGATTAGCTCTGCGATGCATGTTGTTCGCATGTCGCGGAATTAGCAGATAGGAAATCGGCTATAGTGGACGGCATTGTCGTGCGACCCTGACCGCGTTTGACTCGTTTAAATTGCGAGCGTCGAAATAAATGTTAGAAGTTGTGGAGACCGGTTTATCCGTCCAGAGGAGGACGATGCAAGTTTCACTCAGGGTCGTGGTGGCTGATGATCATCCAGTCATTCTGTTTGGCGCAGAACACGCGCTGCTCAAGTTTCCCGGTATGCAAGTCGTTGGGCGTGCAAGGCAGTCGACTGAACTCGTCAAAATGCTGCAAGCCATCGAATGCGACGTGCTCGTCACCGATTTGGCCATGCCGGGCGGCCAGTACGGCGATGGCTTGCAACTCATCGACTATTTGCGCCGCAATTTCCCGAACCTGCCGATCGTCGTGCTCACCATGCTCGCAAACCCCGCGCTGCTCAAACGGCTCCGGGACCTTGGCGTGACGTCGGTGGTGAACAAATCGGACGATCTGAGTCACATTGCACTCGCCGTGCAGCACGTCGGGCGTCGCATGCGCTATATGAGTCCGTCCGTGAAGGCGGTGCTCGATGGATTGCGGGTCAATTCAGCCGGCAAGCGCGACGACTCGAAGCTGTCGCGGCGCGAACTCGAAGTCGTGCGGCTATTCGTGTCGGGCATGACCATCAAGGAAATTGCGGAGCGTTTGAATCGCAGCATCAAGACGATCAGCACGCAGAAAAATGCCGCCATGCGCAAGCTCGGAATCGATCGAGACTCCGAACTATTCCAGTATGCGCAGAGCAACGGTTTGCTGCACCTGTCGTCGAATATGCAGAAGGACGCTGCCAACGAGTCGTAAGATCGCGCATCGTTTGGTCTGCCGGGTAGTCGGCGATAAAAAAGCCGCCGGTTGCGAAACAGGCGGCTTTTTCCATTCATTCCGCATCAAGCGGCTGCGTTTTGTTGTTCTATTTCGATTCTTTGATTGTCACGGCTTCACCGCGGTGACTTTATTGCGGCGTAGACGTCGCGCCACCATGCGCCGCCGACCACTCTGCCGGCGCGTGCAGGAATTTCTCCACTTCGTCGATCGTCTTCGTGTCGAAGTAGCTGTTTTGCTTTGCGACACGCAGCACGTCCCACCACGTGGCGAGCGCGTGCAGATCGACGTCGATGTCTTTCAGCACCGACACGCTTTCCTTGAAGATGTTGTAGTGGAACAGCACGAAGCAATGGTTCACCGTCGCGCCGGCGGTGCGCAGCGCGTTGATGAAGTTGATCTTGCTGCGGCTGTCGGTGGTCAGGTCTTCGACGAGCAGCACGCGCTGGCCTTCGGTCAGGAGACCTTCGATCTGCGCATTGCGGCCGAAACCCTTCGGCTTCTTGCGCACGTACTGCATCGGCACCATCAGGCGGTCCGACAGCCACGCCGCGAACGGGATGCCAGCGGTTTCGCCGCCGGCGACCGCGTCGATCTGCTCATAGCCGACGTCGCGCAGGATCGTCGCTTCGGCCATTTCCATCAGGCCGCGGCGCACGCGCGGATACGAGATCAGCTTGCGGCAGTCGATATACACCGGGCTCGCCCAGCCGGACGTGAAAATATACGGTTTCTCCGCGTTGAAATGCACTGCCTGCACTTCGAGCAGCATCTTGGCGGTGGTGTCGGAGATCGTCTGGCGATCGAAGCCTGTCATGGGCGGATCCTTCGGAGTGAGCGGGGGAGAAGCGGGCGCTGGGCCCGGTGGCGCAGCAAGCGGGGTATGCCGCGCCATGTTGGGCGGGATACGCGGCCGGGGGAAGAGCACAGACCGGCTTTTGCTGCGCGTGTGGGCGGCTATTTTACCTGAAATGGGTCGCACCGAGGAGGCCGTCGTGCGCGGCGGCGCGGGGCCCTGGCGCGCGCATCGTCTTGTGAGCGGGTGAGGCCGCCTTTACACTCACGCGACTTTCCCGGGCGGCTGCCCATGCAGTCGCCTTCAGACCTACGGAATGCTTTCAATGAACGCCGCCCCGCCCGCCTCCCTCACCGACACCCGCTCGGCCGTCAAACCGGGCTATGCGGGGCGCGCGCTGCTCGCGGCGGTGCTTGGCTACGCGATGGACGGCTTCGATCTGCTGATCCTTGGCTTCATGCTGCCGGTGATCGCCGTCGACCTGCATCTGAGCTCGTCGCAGGCCGGCGCGCTGGTCACGTGGACGCTGATCGGCGCGGTCGCGGGCGGCGTGATCTTCGGCGTGCTCAGCGATTATTTCGGCCGCGTGCGCATGCTGACGTGGACGATCCTGATCTTCGCGGTGTTCACCGGCCTGTGCGCGCTCGCGCAAGGCTACACCGACCTGGTGATCTACCGGACCATCGCTGGCATCGGGCTGGGCGGCGAATTCGGCATCGGCATGACGCTGGTCGCCGAGGCGTGGCCGGCGACGCAGCGGGCGCGGGTTTCGTCTTATGTCGGGCTCGGCTGGCAGCTTGGCGTGCTGGCCGCCGCGCTGCTGACGCCGCTGTTGCTGCCGGTGATCGGCTGGCGCGGCATGTTCGCGCTTGGGCTGCTGCCGGCGGTCGTGTCGTTCTTCGTACGACGCCGCGTCGAGGAGCCGGCGCTGTTCAACGAGCGCGTCGCGCGCGGCATGCGCAAGCTGCCGCTGAAATTGCTGTTTGTCGATGCGCGCACGACGCGCGCGAGCCTCGGCGTCGTGATTCTGTGCTCGGTGCAGAACTTCGGCTACTACGGGCTGATGATCTGGCTGCCGAGCTATCTGTCGAAGACGTTCGGCTATTCGCTGACCAAATCCGGGCTGTGGACCGCCGCGACGATTCTCGGCATGGCGTCCGGCATCTGGCTGTTCGGCATCGCCGCCGACCGCTTCGGCCGCAAGCCGACGTTCCTTTTCTACCAGGCGGGCGCCGTCGTGATGGTATTCGTGTATGCGCATCTCACGACGCCGGTGGCGTTGTTGATCGGCGGCGCGGCGATGGGCGTGTTCGTGAACGGCATGATCGGCGGCTACGGCGCGTTGATTTCGGAGCTCTATCCAACCGATGCGCGCGCCACCGCGCAGAACGTGCTGTTCAACGCGGGCCGCGCGGTGGGCGGCTTTGGGCCGGTCGTCGTGGGCGCGCTGGCGGCGCGCTACTCGTTCGGCGCCGCGCTCGCGCTGCTGGCGTCGATTTACCTGCTCGACATCGTCGCGACACTGTTTCTGATCCCCGAGCGACGCGGCGCCGAACTCGACTAGGCGCGTCGCGGCGCGGACCATGCGCCGCGCATGCGGTCGCCGCCACGTGGCGGAAACGCACAGTCCGGGTGCGGCGCACAGCATCCGCCAGGCGCTGTTTCGCTAATGGCGAGTCCTGTTAACCAGTCAGTGCATCGATGCATCCGGGGTGTACACTGGTCGACCCGCGAAGCAGTCCACATCGTCCCGTCTTCGTCGAGGTAAGCCATCGCGCCTGACCGGGCGCGTGTGAAAACCGCCTCGGTCGGGTATCCGTCCGACAGATGAAAGCGCTGCAACGGTGTGGGGCACCGGGTCCAATCACTTACGTCTCGCAGGCCTAGAAATGGACGAACAACTCAAGCAAAGCGCTCTCGCATATCACCAGAATCCGAAACCTGGCAAGATTTCGGTGACGCCCACCAAGCCGCTGTCGAACCAGCTGGATCTGTCGCTCGCGTATTCGCCGGGTGTCGCCGCGGCTTGTATGGCGATTCATGAGGAGCCGCTCGACGCGCAGAAATACACCTCGCGCGGCAACCTGGTCGGCGTGATCACGAACGGCACTGCGGTGCTCGGCCTCGGCAATATCGGCCCGCTCGCCGCGAAGCCGGTGATGGAAGGCAAGGGCTGTCTGTTCAAGAAGTTCGCGGGCATCGACGTGTTCGACATCGAACTCTCCGAGTCGGATCCGGACAAGCTCGTCGAGGCGATCGCGATGCTCGAGCCGACCCTGGGCGGCATCAACCTCGAAGACATCAAGGCGCCCGAGTGCTTCTACATCGAGAAGAAGCTGCGCGAACGTATGAAGATTCCGGTCTTCCACGACGACCAGCACGGCACTGCGATCATCGCCTCGGCAGCCATCCTCAACGGCCTCAAAGTGGTCGGCAAGAAGCTCGAGGAAGTGAAGCTCGTCTGTTCGGGCGCGGGCGCGGCGGCCATTGCGTGTTTGGACCTGCTCGTCAATCTCGGTCTGTCCAAGAAGAACATTCTCGTCACCGATTCCAAAGGCGTGATCTACGAAGGGCGCGGCAACCTCGATCCGTCGAAGGAGCGCTATGCGGCGAATACCGACGCCCGCACGCTGGCCGACGCGATTCGCGGCGCCGACGTGTTCCTCGGCTGCTCGAGCGCCGGCGTGCTGAAGCCGGAAATGGTCGCCGAAATGGGCACCCAGCCGCTGATTCTCGCGCTCGCGAATCCGGAGCCGGAAATCCGTCCGGAAGAAGCGCGCAAGGTGCGCCCGGACTGCATCATCGCGACTGGCCGTTCGGACTATCCGAACCAGGTCAACAACGTGCTGTGCTTCCCGTTCATTTTCCGCGGCGCGCTCGACGTCGGCGCGACGACGATCACCGAAGAAATGAAGCTCGCGTGCGTGCGCGCGATCGCGGAGCTGGCCGAGGAAACCGACCAGGGCGATGAGGTCGCGAAGGCCTACGAAGGCCACTCGCTCGAATTCGGTCCCGAATACCTGATTCCGAAGCCGTTCGATCCGCGCCTGATCATCAAGATCGCGCCGGCCGTCGCGCAGGCCGCGATGGATTCAGGCGTCGCGACCCGTCCGATCCAGGACATGGATGCGTACCGCGAACAACTCGGCGCGACCGTCTATCGCACGGGCATGGTGATGCGTCCGGTGTTCGCGGCGGCGAAGTCGGCGCCGGCGCGCATCGTATTCGCGGAAGGCGAAGACGAGCGCGTGCTGCGCGCCGCACAGTTCGTGCTGCTCGAGAAGATCGCGAAGCCGATCCTAGTCGGCCGTCCGTCGGTGATCGAGATGCGTCTGAAGAAGATGGGCTCGAAGCTGAAGTGCGGCGACGACTTCGAGGTCGTCGATCCGGAAGACGATCCGCGCTATCAGCGGGCCTGGCAGTCGTATCACGAACTCGGCGCGCGCCAGGGCGTGACCCCGGACGTCGCGAAGGCC
>DATAQT010000222.1:0-41266 GCA_036264535.1 Paraburkholderia sp.
CCGCGCCGATGATCTTGCGCTTCGCTTCCGGATCGGTCACGCCGGCGAGCTTGCCGAGGAATGCCTCGCTCGCGTCGACGTGAATCACCTTCACCCCGAGGTGGTCGGCGAACAACGTCATCACCTGCTCGGCTTCGTTCAGGCGCAGCAGGCCATGATCGACGAACACGCAGGTCAGCTGGTCGCCGATCGCGCGATGCAGCAGCGCCGCCGCCACCGACGAATCCACGCCGCCCGACAGCCCCAGGATGACGTGCTCGTTACCCACCTGCTCGCGAATCTTCGCGACGGCTTCGTCGATGTAGTGGCCCATTTCCCAGTCGGCCTTCGCATCGCAGATCTGCAGCACGAAGCGCTCGAGCATCGCGCGGCCCTGCACCGTGTGCGTGACTTCCGGATGCCATTGCAGGCCGTAGAAGCGGCGCTGTTCGTCGGCCATCGCGGCGATCGGGCACGAGTCCGTCGATGCCATCAGCGCGAACCCCGGCGGCATTTCGAGCACCTTGTCGCCGTGGCTCATCCACACCTTCAGCATGCCGTGGCCTTCGGACGTGGTGAAGTCGCTGATGCCTTCGAGCAGGCTCGTATGGTTGCGCGCGCGCACTTCGGCGTAGCCGAATTCGCGCAGATGGCCGATGTCGACCTTGCCGCCGAGCTGCTGGGCCATCGCCTGCATGCCATAGCAGATGCCGAGCACCGGCACGCCGAGTTCGAACACCGCTTGCGGCACGCGCGGCGTGTCTTCCTCGGTGACCGAGCTCGGACCGCCCGAGAGAATCACGCCCTTCGGCGCGAAGTCGCGGATAAACGACGCGTCGACGTCGTACGGATGGATTTCCGAATACACGTTGGCTTCGCGAACGCGACGTGCAATCAGTTGGGTGACTTGCGAACCGAAGTCGAGAATCAGGATCTTGTCATGCATGGCAGCGGACGGAATCAGAAGTGAGCGGAGACGGAATGCCGCGCGCGAGGCGCGGCGTCGAATTCAAAGCGGTCCACGCCGCGACGGTCTCGGCGTGGCGCAGACAGCAAACATAACGATGAAGCACACGGGCGCAGCCAACCGCAGAGCTTGCCGCCTGCGATGCGCGCGAACGAAACCCGGTAGCTTCGGCAAACGGCGCGGCGCGGCGCGTCAGCCATGAAACGGCGGCCGGGGTGCGCCGGGCACGTCGTTGCTGGTGTCGCGCGCGGCCTGTTCGGACGCGCTCAGGCCGGGCTCGCCTGCGGCCGGATGAAGCGGCGCTTTGGCGGCAACGGAAGCTGCGGCAGATGTCGCGGCAGCCGGATTGACCGGCCGCGTGGCCGGCACGACGGGCTCCGGCGCCGGCTCGGCGTGATAGACCGGAAAGCCCGCGGTGACGCGGGGCTCGCGCGCGTTGTCGCGTTCGAGTTCACGCTGCCGGGCGGCGTCCTTGTCGGCCTGCTTTTCGGCCTCTTTGGCGGCACGCTTTTCAGCGCGACTGTCGGCCTTGCTTGACGAGGACTTGACCACCACCCCCTTCTCGCGCCGCCGCACGGCGCCCGACAAACGCACGCCACCAAGCCCGATCACCACCAGCACGACACCGGCCAGCACCGACACCATCTGCCCGAAGCCGGTCAGCGACGGCGTATGCAGCCCGAGCAGCCAGACCAGCATCAGCAGGCCGATCAGCCAGTGCACATGCCCGACGACCTTCGCGACCGTCGAGGTCATCGCCCCGTCGAACGACGCATGCACCGCGAGCCACGCGAGCCCGATCAGCGCGACGCCGAACGCCTGGCCGACCAGCACCGGCTCCGTCGGCACCAGTTGCAGCGCGTTGTATAGCGATGTCCACGGCGTCAGCACGAACAGCAGGCCGAACGCCAGCAGCACCAATGCATCCAGGATCAGTACGACGCGCAGCAGTGGCTTCATGGGCGTTTAGTCCACGTGGTAGTTGGGCGCTTCCTTGGTGATCTGCACGTCATGCACGTGCGACTCGCGCAGGCCCGCACCGGTGATCTGCACGAACTCGGCCTTCTCGTTCATTTCGGCGATGCTGCGGCAGCCGCAGTAGCCCATGCTCGCGCGCACGCCGCCGATCAGCTGGAACAGGATCGCGTTGACCGAACCCTTGTACGCGACGCGACCTTCGATGCCTTCCGGCACGAGCTTGTCGATGTTCGCCGAGTTGTCCTGGAAGTAGCGGTCTGCCGCGCCGTCCTTCATCGCGCCGACCGAGCCCATGCCGCGGTACGACTTGTACTGGCGGCCCTGGTACAGGAACACGTCGCCCGGCGCCTCTTCGGTGCCGGCGAACATGCTGCCCATCATGACCGCGCTCGCGCCGGCCGCAAGCGCCTTGCTGACGTCGCCCGAGAAGCGCACGCCGCCGTCGGCGATGACCGGCACGCCGGTGCCCTTCAGCGCTTCGGATACGTTGGAGATCGCGGTGACCTGCGGCACGCCGACGCCCGCGACGATCCGCGTCGTGCAGATCGAGCCCGGGCCGATACCGACCTTGACGCCGTCCGCGCCGTATTCGACGAGCGCCTTGGCAGCCGCGGCCGTGGCGATGTTGCCGCCGATGACCTCGACGTGCGGGAAGTTCTGTTTGACCCACTTGACGCGCTCGAGCACGCCCATGCTATGGCCATGCGCGGTATCGACGACGATCACGTCGACGCCCGCCTGCACGAGCAGCTCGACGCGCTCTTCGTTGTCCGCGCCGACGCCGACTGCCGCGCCCGCGCGCAGCTTGCCGTGCTCGTCCTTGCATGCGTCCGGGTGCTCGGTCTGCTTGGTGATGTCCTTGACGGTCATCAGGCCGCGCAGCTCGAAGGAGTCGTTGACGACCAGCACGCGCTCGAGGCGGTGGCTGTGCATCAGCGCCTTCGCTTCGGCGAGCGGGGTGCCTTCCTTGACGGTGACGAGGCGCTCGCGCGGCGTCATGATGTTGCGCACCGGCTCTTCCAGACGCTCTTCGAAGCGCAGGTCGCGGTTCGTCACGATACCGACGAGCTGCGAGCCCTCGACGACCGGGAAGCCCGAAATGCCATGCTGGCGCGACAGCGCGATCACGTCGCGCACTTTCATTTGCGGCGGCACGGTGATCGGATCGCGCACGACGCCCGACTCGAAACGCTTGACCTTCGCGACTTCACGCGCCTGCTCGGCCGGCGTGAGGTTCTTGTGGATGATGCCGACGCCGCCCATTTGCGCCATGGCGATTGCCAGACGTGCTTCCGTGACCGTGTCCATCGCGGCGGACACGAGCGGCATATTGAGGGAGATGTTGCGGGTCAGCCGGGTCTTGAGGCTGGTGTCGCGCGGCAAAACATCGGAGAAGGCCGGGACGAGGAGCACGTCATCGAACGTGAGTGCTGTTTGGATCAGACGCATGGCAAATCCTATAGGCGCAAAAGCGAATTATACGCGATACCACCCCGGTTTTCACTGCGCGAACAGCAGCTTAGCGAATTTCAGACGATTTTTTACCGGTCCGGCATGCGCCGATTTCGCCCGGCTGTTCGCGTCGGGTTCGATCGGGTTTCGTTTGCGCGTTCGCAGGCAAAAGGCGGGGCGAAACCGGCGGCGATTCACGGCGCACCCCCTTGATCGAGCGGCGATCGAGCCGCCAGAATGCAGGATCGAACAAGACGCCCCGCCCGCAAAACCGCTATTCTGCCGTCCATTCCAGTATTCCAGCAGGGGCAGTCGATGCAGCGCGGTGTCGTATATGGGGTCATGGCCGGAGCCTTGTGGGGCATGGTGTTTCTCGTGCCGCGGGTGCTGCCCGACTTCTCGCCGCTGCTGCTCGTCGCCGGCCGCTATTCGATGTACGGCGTCGTGTCGCTCGCCGCGGCGCTGCCGATCGCGCGATCGCTCGCCAAACGGCTGTCCCGCGAAGATCTGATCGCGCTCGTAAAGCTCGCGCTCGCCGGCAACATCGTCTATTACCTGCTGCTGACGGCCGCCGTGCATCTGATCGGGATCGCGCCGGCCTCGCTGATCGTCGGTGTGTTGCCGGTCACGGTCACGCTGGTCGGCCGCCGCGATCACGGCGCGGTGCCGCTCGCGCGCCTCGCGTGGCCGCTTGCGACCGTGATGGCCGGCATCGTCTGCATCAATATCGACGTATTCACGGCGACCGGCGCGACGCCGGTCAGCATCGCGACGCGCCTGCTCGGCGTGGCCTGCGCGGTCGGCGCGCTCGCCTGCTGGACCTGGTTCGCGGTTGAAAACGCCCGCTACCTGCAGCGTCAGACGCACTTCAGCGGCAACGAGTGGTCGGTGCTGTGGGGCGTCGTGACGGGCGCGCTCGGCGGCGCCCTGTGGCTCGCGGTGGCGGTGCTGCCGTCGGGCGGCCCGCAAGGCGAACTGGCCGACGCGCGCTGGCACACGTTCTGGCTGCTCAACCTCGTGCTCGCGATCGGCGCGTCGTGGCTCGGCAACGGCCTGTGGAATGCCGCTTCGAAACGGCTGCCGCTGACGCTATCCGGCCAGATGATCGTGTTCGAGACGCTGTTCGCGTTGCTTTACGCGTTCATTTACGACGAGCGCCTGCCGCGCCCGCTCGAACTCGCGGCGATCCTGCTGCTGGTCGTGGGGGTCTGGTGGTCGGTGCGCCTGCATTCGGACGACGATTCGTCGGGTGCGGCGCGCATCGAGGGCATGGACGATAAGGCGCGGACATCCGCGCCTTGATCGGAAGTGAGGTGACGTGATGTGCGAAGGGCGGCGCACATCAAGTCAGCCACCGCCCCGGCCCGCGCCGCCTAGCGCGAATCCTTGTTCAGCCAGCGCCGCCCCTCGATCGACCCTGCCTTGCGCGTCTTTTCGACCCGACGTTGGCGCGATACCTTCGGATCCACCAGCAACGGCCGGTAAATCTCGACACGATCATGGTCGGCCAGCACCGTATCGAGCGGCTTGAGCTTGCCGAACACGCCCACCTTCTGAGTGTTCAGATCGATCGATGGAAAACGCTGCAGAATCCCGCTTGCGTCGATCGCCTGCCGCAGCGTCGCGCCCGCGAGCAACTCGACCGGAATCAGCGTCTGCTCGCTAGCGAGCGCATAGCAGACCTCAACGGTTAGCCGCGCGCTCATGCCTGACCGTAGCGCTGATTGGCGCGCTTCACGAAAGATTCGACGAAGGTATTGGCGATGTGATTGAACACCGGCCCGATGAGCTTCTCGAGCAGGATGCTGGTGAACTCGTAGTGCAGCGCGAATTCGATCTTGCACGCGTCGGCGCGCAGCGGCGTGAAGCGCCAGAAACCGGTGAACTTGCGAAACGGGCCGTCGGCGAATTCCATGTCGATGCGCGTCGGACGCTCCATCGAGTTGCGCGTGGCGAAATGCTGCTTGATGCCCTTGAAGTTGATATCGATCCTCGCCTCCATGCTGGTGTCGTCCCGGTGACGAATTTCGATACCCCCGCACCATGGCAGGAAGTTGGGGTAATCGTCGACGTCAGTGACGAGGTCGAACATCTGCTCCGCCGAATGGCGAATCAACACGGTTTTCTGGACATCTGCCATAAATTGAACAGCGCGTGGCAAGGGTGGACGAGCGCCGCGGGCTTTCCTTGCCCCGCTTTGCTAAAATCGTGATTTTAAACGAGTTGGGCACTTTCCATTCATGAGCATTATCGACAACAGAAAGGCCTTCTACGACTATTCGGTCGAGGAGCGCTATGAGGCAGGCCTCGTGCTCGAAGGATGGGAGGTCAAGGCGTTGCGGGCGGGGCGCGGCCAGATCAAGGAAGGCTACGTGGTGATCCGCAACGGCGAGCTGTTTCTGATCGGCACGCACATCAGCCCGCTGCCCGAAGCGTCGACCCACATCCATCCCGATCCGGTGCGCACGCGCAAGCTGCTCTTGCATAGCGAGGAAATCAGCAAGCTGATCGGCAAGGTCGAGCAGCGCGGCTACACGCTCGTACCGCTGAACTTCCACTACAAGAACGGCCGCGTCAAATGCGAGATCGGCCTCGCGAAGGGCAAGAAGATGCACGATAAGCGCGAGACCGAGAAGAAGCGCGACTGGGAGCGCGAGAAGGCGCGCCTGATGCGCTCGCCGACGTAAGCGCGATTCGTTGCCAGTTCATGCAAAATGGCCCGCACATCGATGTGCGGGCCATTTGCTTTTGTGTCACGCGTTCGTTGCGCGCTCATTGCGCTCTCATTGCGCCGTTCCTCAGCGCAAATCGCTTCGCGGTGGCTCCGCTGTCGCCTTGCCTTTGTTCACGATCGTCAGCGCCGACGCGATCATCGAACTCATGTTCGACATGTCGCCCGGCACGATCAGTGTCGTGCCCTGCTTCGCGAGGTTCGAGAACGCGTTCACGTACTGTTCGGCCACCTTCAGGTTCACCGCGTCCATGCCGCCGTTCAGCTGGATCGCCGCCGCGATCTTCTGGATCGCCTGCGCGTTCGCCTCGGCGACGGCCAGAATCGCCGCGGCCTGCCCTTGCGCCTGGTTGATCGCCGCCTGACGCTCGCCCTCGGACTTCTGGATCGCCGCCTCGCGCCCGCCCGACGCGATATTGATCTGCTCCTGCTTGCGCCCTTCCGATGCCGCGATCAGCGCGCGCTTCTCGCGCTCGGCGGTGATCTGAGCCTGCATCGCGTGGAGGATTTCCTTCGGCGGCGTCAGGTCCTTGATCTCGTAGCGCAGCACTTTCACGCCCCAGTTCGCGGCCGCTTCGTCGAGCGACGACACGATGCTGTGGTTGATGAAATCGCGTTCCTCGAACGTCTTGTCGAGCTCCAGCTTGCCGATCACCGAGCGCAGCGTGGTCTGCGACAACTGCGTGATCGCGAACACGAAGTTGCTCGATCCGTACGACGCCTTCATCGGATCGGTGACCTGGAAATACAGCACGCCATCGACCTGCAGTTGCGTGTTGTCGCGCGTGATACAGACCTGGCTCGGTACCTCGAGCGGAATTTCCTTCAGCACGTGCTTGTAGGCGACCCGGTCGACGAACGGAAACGCGAAGCTCAGCCCCGGCGTCAGCGTCGCGTGATAGCGGCCGAGGCGCTCGAGCACCCACGCATGCTGCTGCGGCACGATCTTGATGGTCTGCGCCGCAAGCACGATCACGACGATCAGCAGCACTGCACCGACGATGGTTGAATCCATATCGCTACCCTCCGATTTTCATTCGAATAGTTGTCCGCGGGTTGGTCAAGCCTGCGTGTTCAGCTTAAGTCTTTGTGCTTCGCTTTATGAAAGGATATCGATGAGCGCATGTGGTGACCATCGCACCCAACGCTCACGTTCGGATCGTCAGGTCGCGGTCGCGCTAGCCTTCGACTGCCGGCTCGCGACGACGACGAGGCAACTGCCGCGTAATTCCCTGATCTCGTAGACCTGCGCGTCTTCGGGCTCGCCCGCGGCCAGCTCGACGTCCCATGCCGCGCCACGATAGGTCACGCGCGCTTTGCGCCCCTGCCAGGCGGGCACGGTCAGCTTCTGTCCAATATCCAGATTGACGTCCGGATTGCGCGACGCCTGCTCGCGCTTGCGGCGCCCAAAGCCCGAGCGTCTGAGCAACACGACCGCCGCGAGCGCGACCAGCGCCGCCACCACGAACTGCAGGTCAGTCCCGGCGCCGGCGATGCGCGCGAGCGCAGCGGCGACGAAGCCGAACGCGATCATCAACAGATAGAAGGTGCCGCTCATCAGCTCCAGCACGACAAGCACACCCGCCCCGATCCACCAGAACAGTCCACCAGGCGCCACATCGACCTCCACAAAGCAAAACACCCCGGATCTACCGGGGTGTTTATAGCACGAAGCGGGCGTGCATTTAACGCGCGGTGAATGCCGCCTGCCAGATGGCAGGCGGCACCTCGCGAGTTACTGCTTCGCCTTCGCCAATTGCTGCCACGTCTCGATGATCGTGTCGGGGTTCAGCGAGATCGACTTGATGCCCTCGTCCGTCAGCCATTGTGCGAAGTCCGGGTGATCCGAGGGCCCCTGCCCGCAGATACCGACGTACTTGTCGAGACGCAGGCAGGTCTCGATCGCGCGCTTGAGCAGGAACTTGACCGCCGGATCGCGCTCGTCGAAATCGACGGCGAGCAGTTCCATGCCCGAGTCGCGGTCGAGGCCGAGCGTGAGCTGCGTCAGGTCGTTCGAGCCGATCGAGAAACCGTCGAAGAACTGCAGGAACTCTTCGGCGAGGATCGCGTTCGACGGCACTTCGCACATCATGATCAGGCGCAAGCCCTTCTCGCCACGCTTCAGGCCGAACTTCTCGAGCAGCCCGACCACGCGCTCCGCCTGCTTCAGCGTACGAACGAACGGCACCATGATCTCGACGTTGTCGAGGCCCATTTCTTCACGCACCTTCTTCAGCGCGACGCATTCCATCTGGAACGCCTCGGCGAATTCTTCCGCGATATAGCGCGACGCGCCGCGGAAGCCGAGCATCGGGTTTTCCTCGTCCGGCTCGTAGCGCGAACCGCCGATCAGCTTCTTGTACTCGTTCGACTTGAAGTCCGACATACGCACGATGACGGGCTTCGGATAGAACGCCGCCGCGATCGTCGCGATGCCTTCGGTCAGCTTGTCGACGTAGAACGCACGCGGCGACGCATGACCGCGCGCGACGCTTTCGACCGCCTTCTTCAGGTCCGGATCGACGTTCGGGTACTCGAGGATCGCCTTCGGGTGCACGCCGATGTTGTTGTTGATGATGAACTCGAGACGCGCGAGACCCACGCCTGCGTTCGGCAGTTGCGAGAAGTCGAACGCGAGTTGCGGATTGCCGACGTTCATCATGATCTTCACCGGAATCGCCGGCAGTTCGCCACGCTGCACTTCGGTGATTTCGGTTTCGAGCAGGCCGTCGTAGATCTTGCCTTCGTCGCCTTCCGCGCACGACACGGTGACGAGCGCGCCGTCCTTCAGCAGATCGGTTGCGTCGCCGCAGCCGACCACCGCCGGCACGCCCAGCTCACGCGCGATGATCGCCGCGTGGCAGGTCCGCCCGCCACGGTTCGTGACGATTGCCGACGCACGCTTCATGACCGGCTCCCAGTTCGGGTCGGTCATGTCGGCGACGAGCACATCGCCCGGCTGCACACGGTCCATTTCCGACGGATCGTGGATCACGCGCACCGGACCCGCGCCGATCTTCTGACCGATCGCGCGACCGGTGACGATAACGTTCGATTGGCCCTTCAGCTTGAAGCGCTGCTCGGCCTTGCCCGCCCCCTGGCTCTTCACCGTTTCCGGACGAGCCTGCAGGATGAAAATCTTGCCGTCGCGGCCGTCCTTGCCCCACTCGATGTCCATCGGACGCTGGTAGTGCTTCTCGATGATGACCGCATACTTCGCGAGCTCCGTCACGTCTTCGTCGGTGATCGAGAAGCGGTTGCGCTGCTCGTGCGCGACGTCGATGGTCTTCACGCGGCCCGGCTCACCCGGCTTCGTGAACTCCATCTTGATCAGCTTCGAGCCAATCGAGCGACGGATGATCGGGTACTTGCCTTGCGCGAGCGTGGTTTTGAAGACGTAGAACTCGTCCGGATTCACCGCGCCCTGCACGACGGTCTCGCCGAGGCCATAGCTCGACGTGATGAAGACGGCGTCCTTGAAGCCCGATTCGGTATCCAGCGTGAACATCACGCCGGCGGCGCCGACGTCCGAGCGCACCATGCGCTGCACGCCCGCCGACAACGCGACTTCAGCATGCGTGAAGCCCTTGTGGACGCGATAGGAGATCGCGCGGTCGTTGTACAGCGACGCGAACACGTGCTTCATGCGATCGAGCACGTCGTCGATGCCGACCACGTTCAGATAGCTTTCCTGCTGACCGGCGAACGATGCATCCGGCAGGTCTTCCGCGGTCGCGGACGAACGCACGGCAAACGACAGCTCTTCGGGCGAGCTCTTTTGCAGCGTGTCGAACCCTGCGCGAATGTCAGCCTCGAGCCGCGGCTGCATCGGCGCGTCGACGATCCATTGACGGATCTCCTTGCCCGCTTCGGCGAGCGCCTTCACGTCGTCGACGTCGAGCGTCTCGAGACGTTTGGCGATGCGTTCGGTCAGATTGTTGTGCTGCAGGAAGTCACGGAACGCGAGCGCGGTGGTCGCGAAGCCGGTCGGCACGCGCACGCCGGCTTCGGCGAGCTGACTGATCATCTCGCCCAGCGACGCGTTCTTGCCGCCGACGATTTCCACGTCGGTCATCCGCAACTGCTCGAACGGAACTACATACGCCTTGTCCTTTGCGACGGTAACTGCGTTAGTCATACAAGCCCCTAAGTGTGAAAGAAATTCACGGCTGTGCAAGTGGGCTTGAACACGGGCAGCCCATTGGAAGCTCGACCCCGTGTCTTGCACAACCTGTTAGATAAGCAATCGCCGTGACGGTAGACACGCGCCGCATGGGCGCGCCGGCCATGGGTATGACGAAGACCGCGGCGAACAACGCGAAAGAGCGGATTTGCCGCTCGATCTCTTACGTTCAACGCATATTGACGTCCGATAACGCGGCGTTGAACGATCGTTCACGGCAAGTTAGCCGCCAATCGCCTGCAATTGCTTATCCAACAGGTTGCCGCTATTCTACCGTGCCGACTCCTGAAATGTGGCAGTCGGTCGAGAATTGCGCCTCGAATCGCGCCCCGACCCAGCCAGCGGGCTTTCTGCGAGGCCGGCCGGGCGCGGGCGTGGCGCTCGCGCTTTCCGGCTCATTTGCCCTTCACGTTCACAACCCACTGATGCCGCCCACCGTATTCATCGTCTCAGACGGTACCGGGATTACTGCCGAAACCTTCGCGCATTCGATCCTCTCCCAGTTCGACCAGAAGTTCCGCCTGGTTCGCGTGCCTTTCGTCGACTCGACCGAGAAAGCCTATGCGACGCTCGAAAAAATCAACGAGGCGGTCGAGCAGGACGGCCGTCGTCCGATCGTGTTCACCACGCTCGTCGATAGCTCGTCGAATCAGATCGTGAAGGATTCCAACGCGCTCGTGCTCGACATGTTCCAGACCTTCGTCGAGCCGCTCGAGCAGGAGCTGGAGCTGAAGTCGAGCCACGCGATGGGCCGCGGCCACCAGAACGCGGACACCGAGGAGTACAAGAACCGGATCGAGGCGATCAATTTCTCGCTCGCGCACGACGACGGTCAGTCCAATCGCAATCTCGCCGACGCCGACGTGATCCTCGTCGGCGTGTCGCGCAGCGGCAAGACGCCGACGAGCCTTTATCTGGCGATGCAGTACGGCGTGAAGGCGGCGAACTATCCGCTAATCCCCGAAGATTTCGAACGCGGCAAGCTGCCGACACCTCTGCTCGAGCATCGGCAGAAGATGTTCGGGCTGTCGATCGATCCGCAGCGGTTGTCCGAGATCCGCAACGAGCGGCGTCCGGGCAGCAAGTATGCGGCGCTGGAAAACTGCCGCTATGAGATCAACGAGGCCGAAGCGATGATGCGGCGCGAGGGGATCAAGTGGCTGTCGTCGACGCACAAGTCGATCGAGGAAATCGCGACGACGATCCTGCAGGAAATCAAGCTCGATCGGCCGTCGTATTGAGGAGCCGCCGAGGCGTTGCGCGGCCTGACAAAGGCCCGCGCAACGCCATCCGCGTCTACTTTTCGCGCCCGCGCTGCTGCCGGCACTGCTCGAACACGCAGATCGCCGCCGCGGCCGCCACGTTCAGCGACTCCATGCCACCCGGCTGCGGGATCGTCACACGCAACGACACGGCATCGCGCCACACCTGCGACACGCCCGCCCCTTCGTTTCCGAATACCCAGGCGAGCGGCCTGCTCAGGTCGCAGTCATAGATCGCTTCGGCGCCGTGCGAATCGGTGATGACGACCGGCACCGCGAGACGCTCGATCAGCGCATTCGCTTCGACATCCTCATGAATCTGCAACAGGAAGTGCGCGCCCATGCCCGAGCGCAGCACCTTCGACGACCATGCGTACGCGGTGCCCGGCATGCAGAACACGTGCTCGATACCCGCGGCCGCCGCGCTGCGCAGAATCGAACCAACATTGCCCGCGTCCTGCACGCCGTCGAGCACCAGACAGTTTTGCGCGACGCGCCCGGGCAGCGGCGCATCGAGCTTCTCGACCAGCAGCAGAATCCCGACCCCATGCACGACATTCGATAACTGCCCGAACAACGCATCGGGCAGCGTCACGAGCCGATGCTCGTCGATGCGGGACACGATCGACTGCGCCTCGTCATGAAGCAACGCGCCGTCGGTGACGACGCAGAGCTCCGGTTGACCGGCCACGTCGAGATATGCGCTCGCGAGATGGAAGCCCTCGAGCAGTGCATGGCCACTGCGGCGCTGTTGATGCGTCGAGCCGGCCAGTGCCTTCAGGCGCTTGTAGAGCGGATTGTCCCGCGAGGTGATGGCTTTCACAGGCAGCGAAGGCGGTGAGAATGAAAAAGGGATGAGCGGCAAGTCAATGGCACGGAAGCACGGACCGCGCTTGAGCCGCTCTGACGGGCTCTGTCAAGCGAGGCCGGCTTCGCCGAACGCATCGCCATCGAGCAGCAGCGCGTCGGCCACGATCACGGCGTCCGCCGCGAGCGACTTCACGCCTGTGCCGAACCGCAGATGCGCTTCGCGCACCGGCGCGAACGAGCGCCGATGATGCTCGCACGGCCCATGCTCGCGCAGCGCCGCGAGATGCTGCGGCGTGCCGTAACCGGCATGCGCGTCGAAGCCATACATCGGATACGCCTGATGCAGTTCGACCAGCATGCGGTCACGCGTGACCTTCGCGAGAATCGACGCCGCCGAAATGCTCTTCACGAGCGCATCGCCGCCGATCACCGCTTCGCTACGGATGCCGAGCGTCGGGCAACGGTTGCCGTCGACCTTCACGAGCGTCGGCACCACCGACAGGCCCTCGATCGCGCGCTTCATCGCGAGCATGGTGGCGTGCAGGATATTGAGCGAATCGATTTCCTCGACCGTCGCCGACGCGATGCAGTAGGCGAGCGCACGCTCGACGATCTTGTCGTACAGCGCTTCGCGCTTGCTCGCAGTGAGCACCTTCGAATCGTCGATGCCGCGAATCATCGGTTTGGCCGGATCGAAAATCACCGCCGCCGCGACGACCGGGCCGGCCAACGGCCCTCGCCCCGCTTCGTCGACGCCGCAGACGATGTCATCGACGCTCTCGAAGTTCAGGCCAACCTGGGCGGCCACCCGGACCACGGCCGCGGTCTTGCGGCGGGGCACGCGCGCGGCGGTCATGGTCGCCCCGCCCGCTGCTCGACGACGCTCGCCACGACCTCGGCCGCACGCTGCGCGGTGTTCTGCTTCAGCACGTGATGCATCTCCGTGAAGATTTCCTTCAGCGTGCGCCGGTTCGCTTCGTCGCGCAACTGTTTCAGCGTCGCCTCGGCGAGCGCCTGCGGCGTCGCGAAGTGCTGCAGGATCTCCGGTACCACGAAACGCCCGGCCAGAATATTCGGCAGGCCGACGTACGGCAGATAGCCCTGACGGCGCATGATCTGGCCGGTCAGCCAGGGCACCTTGTACGAGATCACCATCGGCTTTTTCAGCAGCGCGGCTTCGAGCGTGACGGTGCCGCTCTTCACGAGGATCGCGTCGGCCGCGGTCATCGCGAGTTGCGACTGACCTTCGGTGATGGTCAGCGCGAGCCCGGGATGCGAATCGACGAGCGGCTGCAACAGCGCGCGCAACGCGGGCGTGGCCGCCGGCATCACGAAGCGCACGCCCGGCTCCTGGTGCTGCATCATCTCCATCGCCGCGAAGAACGTCGGGCCGATCAGATCGATCTCGGAGCGCCGGCTGCCCGGCAGCACCGCGATCACCGGCCCGCTCTCCGCGAGACCGAGCGCACGGCGCGCGCCGAGGGTGTCGGGTTCGAGCGGGATCTGGTCGGCCAGCGGATGTCCGACGTACGACGCCGCGACGCCCGCCTTTTCGAGCAGCGCCGTTTCGAACGGGAACACGCACAGCATGCGGTCGACCGCCTTGGCGATCTTCTTGATGCGGCCGCCGCGCCACGCCCAGATAGACGGACAGACGAAGTGCACGGTCGGAATACCGGCGTCGCGCAACGCGTGCTCGAGCCCGAAATTGAAATCGGGCGCGTCGACGCCGACGAACACCGACGGCGGCTCGGCGAGCAGCTGACGCTTCAGCTCGTTGCGGATACCGAGGATTTCAGGGATATGGCGCAGTGCTTCGACATAGCCGCGCACTGTCAGCTTGTCCATCGGCCAGTGGGCGTCGAAGCCAGCGGCGATCATGCGCGGACCGCCGATGCCGTAGTACTGCGTGGCGGCCGGCAAGCGGCTGGCGAGGCCGTCGAGCAGCGACGCGGCGAGCAGGTCGCCGGACGGTTCGCCGGCCACCATCGCGACGCGCAGCGGACTGGGTTGCAACGTCATCGGTTAGCGGATGATGCCGCGCTGCGACGCTTCGACGAACGCGAGCAGCGCCTGCACCGGCGCGTCGCCGTCGCCGCCGGCCGAACCGAGTTCCTTCAATTGCACCTTCGCCTCTTCGAGCGACAGGCCGTTCTTGTACAGCACGCGATACGCGGTGCGCAGCACCGAGATCGCATCGGCCGAGAAGCCGCGGCGGCGCAGCCCTTCGACGTTGATGCCATGCGGCTCGGCCTTGTTGCCCGCGGCGATCACGTAGGGCGGCACGTCCTGCACGAGCGCCGACGCGCCGCCGAGCATCGAATGCGCGCCGATGCGCACGAACTGATGCACGCCCGACATGCCGCCGATGATCGCGTAGTCGCCGATCGTCACGTGACCGGCCATCTGCGCGTTGCTCGACAGAATCACGTTGTTGCCGACGTGGCAGTCGTGACCGATGTGCACGTAGGCCATGATCCAGTTGTCGTCACCGAGCGTGGTGACGCCCGCATCCTGCACCGTGCCGGTATGGATCGTCGTGAACTCGCGGATCATGTTGCGGTTGCCGATCACGAGCCTGGTCGGCTCGTCCTTGTACTTCATGTCCTGCGGACGGCCGCCGACCGACGCGTAATGGCCGATGCGGTTGTCTTCACCGAGCGTGGTGTAGCCTTCGATCACGCTGTGCGAGCCGACCGTGCTGCGCGCACCGATCGTCACGTGTGCGCCGATCACGGCATAGGGTCCGACTTCGACGGATTCGTCGAGCTGCGCGCCCGCTTCGATGATCGCAGTGGGATGGATCCTGCTCATGCGTCCTCGCTTCTGATTCTGTTGCGTTGTCTGGATGGCCAGGCCGTCGGGCTCATCGCGCGCGTGCCGCGCCGCGAGTCGCCCGGACGTCGGTTTTACGCGTCTTTGTCCGTGTGGCGCACCGCGCACATCAGATCGGCTTCCGCCGCGACGACGCCATCCACTTCGGCGCGCGCCTTGAACTTCCAGATGCCGCGCATGTGACGCTCGAACGTGCAGTTCAGGATCAGCTGATCACCCGGCTCCACCACGCGCTTGAAGCGCGCGTTGTCGATGCCGACGAACAGGTACAGCGTGTTCGACGGATCGCTCGGCTCTTCCGAGAACGTCAGCAGCGCCGCGGTCTGCGCGAGCGCTTCAAGGATCAGCACGCCTGGCATCACCGGCCGCGTCGGGAAATGTCCCTGGAAATACGGCTCATTGATCGACACGTTCTTCAACGCTTTGATGCTCTTGTGCGGTTCGAGTTCGAGCACCCGGTCGACCAGCAGGATCGGATAACGATGCGGCAGCAGCGTGAGAATCTTATGAATGTCGAGATTGATTTTTTCGGTGCTCATGGTGTTTCTGCTCACGCATTGACTGCGCGATGATGACTGCGGATGCTGGTGCAGGTGGGTTGAAAACGCGCGCGACCGGCGCCTCTCGTGACCGCTGGCCGTGCCACCCGGTCACGGCCACCGGCTTTGCTTCCTGATGCTCGACCGCCATTTTACGCGGTGCCGGTGGGCCGCCGTGATAACTATCGGATCTTGTTGCCTGCGGGTTGACCCGCCGCGCCATCAGTGGCATTGCCAGCCCTGTCGGCCGTGGCGCTCTCCAGCGCCTTGATGCGATCGCGCAGCTTGTCGATGTTGCGCAGCAGCGCGGCGCTTTTGTTCCAGTCCGCGTGGTTCACGGCCGGGAATGCGCTCGTGTACATGCCCGGTTTCAACAGCGACTTCGACACGCCCGACTTCGCGGTGACGATCACGTAATCAGCGAGCGTCACGTGTCCGGCAATGCCGACCGCGCCGCCGATCATGCAATGACGGCCGATGGTGGTGCTGCCCGCGATGCCCGCGCAGCCCGCGATCACCGTGTAGGCGCCGACCTTGCAGTTGTGGCCGATCTGCACGAGGTTGTCGATCTTCACGCACTCCTCGATGATCGTGTCGGCCATCGCGCCGCGGTCGATCGTGGTGTTCGCGCCGATTTCGACGTCATTCGCGATCGACACGCCGCCGACCTGCGGAATCTTGACCCAGCTGCCGGTGCGCGCATCGCCCTCGCCGACGAAGTCCGGCGCGAAGCCGAAACCGTCCGAGCCGATCACCGCGCCCGCGTGCACGATCACGCGCTCGCCAAGCTTGCAGCCGTGGTACACGGTCACGTTCGGATACAGATGCGAATTAGCGCCGACCCGCGTGCCGCGGCCGATCACGACACTGGCGTCGAGCCGCACGTGCTCGCCGATCACCGCGCCCGCTTCCACGCTGACACGTGGACCGATCACCGCGCTCGCGGCGACCTGCGCGGAAGGATCGATGGTTGCGCTCGGATGCACGCCGGGCGTCGCCTTCGGCGCAGCGAGGTCGATGAAGGTTTGCGCCATGCGCGCAAAGTACGCGTAGGGATTCGGCGTGACGATGAAGTTTCGACCTTCGCGCGAAGCGAGCTTCGCGAGGTCGCCGGCATTGATCAGCACTGCGCCGGCGCGGGTCGTATCGACCTGCGACAGATACTTCGGATTGGCGAGGAACGCCAACTGGTCCGGGCCTGCCTGGTCGAGCGGCGCGAGACTGCCCACGCGCTGCGACCCGTTACCGACTACCTCACCGCCGAACCGCTGGACGATGTCCTCGAGCGTAAATGCCATGCCTATCCTGTCTCCAACCTGTTCAATCAATGCGAGGGCACGCGCCAACGCGCGCGGGGCGACCGTGCGCCGCCCTCAATTGCCCGATGCCGCCAGCGCCTTCAGCACCTGGTCGGTGATATCGATGCGCGGGCTCACGTACACCGCTTCCTGCACGATCAGATCGTAGTGCTGCGCTTCGGCGATCTGCTTGATGACCTTGTTCGCACGGTCGAGCACCGCCGCGAGCTCCTCATTGCGACGCTGGTTCAGGTCTTCGCGGAACTCGCGCTGCTTGCGCTGGAAGTCCGAGTCGAGCTGCGACAGGTCGCGCTGCTTCTGCGCGCGATCGGCCGCCGACATTGTCGCGCCGTTCTTATCGAGCGCATCGGACATCGACTTGAGCTTTTGCGCCATGTCGGCGAGATCCTTGTCCCGCTTCGCGAATTCGGCCTCGAGCTTCAGCTGCGCGGCTTTCGCCGCGGCCGATTCGCGCAGGATGCGGTCGGAATTCACCGCGGCGATCCTCGCCTCCTGTCCGTGCGCTACACCGACCCCGAGGGTCATTGCCAGCGCCAGGGCGCACGCTACACGTTTCGAAAACATACCGGTTAGCAAAGTCATCCTCTCGATACTGTAGTTTGGCCGGGGGCGCCTCCGCAGCCGGTCGCCGGGAGCGCCCGCCGCCCGATCAGAACGCCGTCCCGATCTGGAACTGGAACTTCTGATACTGGTCGCCAGTGTGTTTCGTGAGCGGGAAGCCAAGACTCAACTTGAGCGGACCGATCGGCGAGATCCACGCGAGACCCACACCGTAGCCGTAACGCAGACCGTTCGCGCCAATGCTGTTGCCTTCCGTTCCCCACACGTTACCGGCGTCGAGGAAGGTGAACACACGCAACGTGCGGTCGTAGCCCGTGCCCGGCAGCGGGAACGTGAGTTCGATATTGCCGACGAGCAACTTCGAACCGCCGATCGGGTCGCCGGTCTTCGCGTCGCGCGGACCGAGCGAGCTCGGCTCGTAGCCGCGCACCGATCCGATACCGCCGGCAAAGTAGTTCTTGAAAATCGGATAAGGCTTGCCGCCAAGGCCGTTACCGTAGCCGCCCTGGAAGTTGAAGCCCAGCACGAAGCCGCGCGCGAACGAGTAATAGTACTGCGCGTTGATGTCGGCCTTGTAGTACTGCGTGCCGCCGATCGGCGTGCCGTACTCGGCGTTCGCCTGCGTGAAGTAGCCGCGGCTCGGCACCAGTGCGCTGTCACGCGCGTCGCGCGACCAGCCGACCGTCAGCGGGACGTTGTTCGACACGCGGCCGAACTCGTTCACGTAGTCGATGTAGCTTTGCGGCGTGTTCGCGTCGATGTCGAGCTGATTCTGCTCGAAGCCCACGCCGAAGTACACCGTATCGACTTCGGAGAACGGGATGCCGAACTTCAGGTCGCCGCCCACCGTGACGATCTTGAAGCTCGAATCCGTCGAGTAAAACAGCGGCTGGTACGTGCGGTAGTAGACGTCGGTGATCCGCTTGATGCCGTCCACCGTGAAGTACGGGTCGACCTGCGTGACCGTCAGGGTACGGTACGTCTTCGCGGTGTTAATGTTGACCGAGAGGCTCGTACCGGAGCCGAACACGTTGTCCTGCGAGATACCCGCCGACAGCACCACCTTGTCCGTCGATGAAAAGCCCGCGCCCAGCGTAATCGCGCCGGTCGGCTTTTCGGCGACCTTCACGTCGATGTCGACCTGGTCGGGCGTGCCTTCGACCGGCACCGTGGTCACGTCGACATCGGTGAAGTAGCCGAGGCGGTTGATACGGTCCTTCGACAGCGCGAGGCGGTTCGAATCGAACCACGAGCTTTCGAGCTGGCGCATTTCGCGGCGCACCACTTCGTCGCGCGTACGCGTGTTGCCGACCACGTTGATGCGGCGCACGTACACGCGGCGGCTCGGGTCGACCTGCAGCGTCAGGTCGACCGTGTGGTTGGTCTGGTCGATCTGCGGCTGCGCATTGACGGTCGCGAACGCGTAGCCGTACTCGCCGAGCTTGTCGACGATAGCCTTCGTAGTGGCCTGCAGCTTTTCAGCCGAGAAGCGATCGCCCGGCTTGATCTTGATCAGCTTCTTCAGTTCCGCTTCGCGGTCGAGCAGATTGCCGGCGAGGCGAATGTTCGAAATCGTGTACGGCTGACCTTCATGCAACGTGACCGTCAGGTACATGTCCTTCTTGTCCGGCGAGATCGACACCTGGGTCGATTCGATGCTGAACTCGAGGTAGCCGCGGTTCAGGTAGTACGAGCGGACGTTCTCGAGATCGCCGGTGAGCTTGTCTTTCGCGTACAGGTCGTTCTTCGTGTACCACGAGAACCAGTTCGGCGTGGACAGCTGCATTTCGTCGCGCAGCGTGCCGGTGCTGAAGGTCTTGTTGCCGATGAAGTTGATCTGGCGGATCTTCGCGCTCGGACCTTCGGCCACCGAGAACAGGATGCCGACACGGTTGCGGTCGATAGGCGTGATCGTCGTGGTGACTTCGGCCGCGTAGTAGCCGCGCGTCAGATACTGGCGCTTCAGTTCCTGCTCGGCCTTGTCGACGAGCGCCTTGTCGTAGTAGCGGCCTTGCGACAGCCCGACCGCGCGCAGCGCCTTGATCAGGTTGTCCTTGTCGAACTCGTGGATGCCGGCGAAGTCGATCGTGCCGATGGCCGGACGTTCCTGCACCTGCACGACGACCACGTTACCTTCGGTCGCAATCTTGACGTCGTTGAAGAAGCCCGTCGCGTACAGCGCGCGAATCGCTTCGGACGCTTTGTCGTCGGAAAAAGTATCGCCTTGCTTGATGGGCAGGTACGCGAACACGGTACCCGGTTCGACGCGTTGCAATCCCTCAATGCGAATGTCTTGCACCACGAAGGGCGTCGTTGCGTGAGCAACCAGCCCATGCGCGGCGAACGCCGCGGCTATAACCGTCTTTGGACCAAAGCGATGAGGTTTGAACAACGTGCTTCCCCAGTGTGTATAGCTGCATCAGGCCTGGCGGCCGCCCTCGAGAACGCCGCCGGACACTTTAAAAATGGATTAAACGAGCCAGATCGTTGAACAGCGCAATCGCCGACAACGCGACGATGCAGGCAAGACCCGCCCTCTGAAAAACGAGTTGCCAGCGATCGGAGACAACTTTACCGGTCACAGCTTCAACCAAATAATATAACAGATGACCCCCGTCCAATACCGGAATTGGTAGCAGGTTCAGCACGCCGAGGCTAATACTGACAAGGGCCAGGAACGACAGAAACGCGGCGGGACCCAGACGTGCGCTCTTTCCCGCGTAGTCGGCGATCGTCACCGGACCGGACAGGTTCTTCAAGGACGCCTCGCCAACGATCATCCGGCCGAACATCCTGACCGAGTACACCGCGAGATCCCAGGTGCGGTGTGCGCCGAGGCTCAGGCTTTCGAGCGGCCCGTAGCGCACGTCGATCGACGGCACCTGGGTCGCCAGTTCCGCACCGATGCGGCCGATCTGCTGCCCGCTCGCCGCATCGCGCTGCAGTTGCGGCACGATCGTGAGGTCTTCGAGCGCGCCCGCCGCATGACCACCGCGGCCGCCGCGCTCCACCTGCAGCGTCACCGGTACGCCGGCGTGCGATTTTACATAAGCGATGAAGGCCGCCGCATTATCGGTCGGCGTGCCGTTGATCGCGCGCAGCCGGTCGCCGGCGACGAGACCCGCCTTCTGCGCCGCGCTGCCCCCCTGCACGCCCGCCACCGTCAGCTTGCCGCCGCCGGGCTCGAAGCCGAGGCGCGACATCAGATCGTCGTCGACATCTTTTTCGCCGAGACTTCGCAGGTCCATCGGGAAGTCGGACGTGCCGTGCGCGTCCTTTGCACTGAGCACGATGCGCTGCTGATCGAACGCGGCGCCGAGCAGCTTCCAGCGCAGATCCGACCACGACCGCACCGACTCGGTCTCATCGCTATGGCCGGTGCGAACACCGACGATCGTCTCGCCGCCCTCGAAGCCCGCCAGCGCGGCCGGCGTGTTCGGCGCGGGCGTCGCGATCACGGCCGCCGGTTCGGTCACGCCGGTCGCGAACACGAGCGCGAACAGCACGATCGCCAGCAGGAAATTCGCAACCGGACCGGCCGCGACGATCGCGAAGCGCCGCCACACCGACTGGCGGTTGAACGCATGCGGCAGATCCGCGTCGGGAATCGAGCCGGGGCCGGTTTCGCGCTCGTCGAGCATCTTCACGTAGCCCCCGAGCGGCAGAGCGGCAATCGTCCACTCGGTGCCCGTCTTCGGGCTGACCCACTGAACGAGCGGCTTGCCGAAGCCGATCGAAAAGCGCAGCACCTTCACGCCGCACAGACGCGCGACGCTGTAGTGCCCGTACTCGTGGACCACCACGAGTACACCAATCGCAACCGCGAAAGCGAGCAGTTCGATCAGCAGGTTCATGAGCGCCTCACTGGACGGCGCGTTCCGTACGACGGGCGCCGTCGGGCAGACGCGCGATGAATTCGGTCGCGGCGCGGCGCGCGGCGGCGTCCGCTTCGATGATGTCGTCGAGCGCGTGCGCGCTGCGGTTCGGCAATGCGCCAAGCACCGAGTCGACGACCTGGGCAATCGCCATGAAGCCGATGCGGCGCGCGAGGAACGCCTCCACGGCGACCTCGTTCGCGGCGTTCAGCGCGGCGCTCGCGATACCTCCCTCGGCGAGCGCCTTCATGGCGAGCGCGAGGCACGGGAAGCGCGCGTAGTCGGGTTTTTCGAACGACAGCGACGCAATCTCAGCGAGATCGAGTTGCGCGACGCCCGAATCGACGCGATCCGGAAACGCGAGCGCGTGCGCGATCGGCGTACGCATGTCGGGGTTGCCGAGCTGTGCGAGCACCGAGCCGTCCGCGTACGACACGAGCGAATGGATCACGCTCTGCGGATGGATCAGCACGTCGATGCGCTCGCCGGGCAGATTGAACAGCCAGTGCGCCTCGATCACTTCGAGGCCCTTGTTCATCATCGTGGCCGAGTCGACCGAGATCTTGCGGCCCATCACCCAGTTCGGATGCTTGCAGGCTTCGTCAGGTGTCACGTCGACGAGCGTGGCCGGTTCGCGCGTGCGGAACGGGCCGCCCGAGGCGGTCAGGATGATCTTCGAGACGCCGCCGTGCAGCGACGCTTCGCGCGGCAAGCATTGGAAAATCGCGTTGTGTTCGCTGTCGACCGGCAGCAGCACCGCGCCGTTGTCGCGCACCGCGTCCATGAAGATCGCGCCAGACATTACCAGCGCTTCCTTGTTCGCGAGCAGGATGCGCTTGCCCGCGCGCGCCGCGGCGAGGCTCGGCGCGAGACCGGCCGCACCGACGATCGCCGCGATCACCGTGTCGCAGCCGTCGCTCTTCGCGACCTCGACGAGCGCCTGCGGCCCGTAGGTGACCTCGGTCTTGCTGCCCGCTTCACGCAGCTTCGCGGCGACCTTTGCGGCCGTGTCGGCGTCGCCGACCACCGCCACTTCCGGCGCAAAGCGCAGGCATTGCTCGACGAGCTTGTCGCCGTTGCGATGCGCGCTTAGCGCGTAAATCGAAAAACGCTCGGGATGGCGCGCGACCACGTCGAGCGTACTGTCTCCAATCGAGCCCGTGGAACCGAGCAATGTCAGACGTTTTTGCATATCTCTTTCTCTAGCCGAGCAGCAGCATGGCAAGCGGCAGCACGGGCAACAACGCGTCGATGCGATCGAGCACGCCGCCGTGTCCCGGCAACAGGCCGCTCGAGTCTTTGACGCCGGCCTGGCGTTTCATCATCGATTCGAACAGATCGCCAACCACGCTGAAAACCACCAGCAGGGTCAGCGCGAGCACCGTGCGCAGCGCACCCAGTTGCGCCAGTAGCGCAGAGTACAGGGTCGGCTCGAACGCGTGCAAAAAGACCGCGGCGGCCGCGACGATCATCACCACCAACCAGCCGCCGATCGCGCCCTCCCAGGTTTTACCCGGACTGATGGCGGGTGCCAGCTTGTGCTTGCCAAAAGCCTTTCCGGAGAAGTATGCGCCGATATCGGCGAGCCATACCAACAGCAGCAGCGACAGCACGAACGGCACGCCTTGCATGCGCGCGGCGACGAGAGCATGCCAGCAGGCGATGAAACCGACGATGCCGGCAAGGAACAGAAAGGCGCGCCACGCGCCCTGTGCGAGCACGGGCTTGCGCAGCAGCACAAACGGACCGCCGATCACCCAGAAAATCGCGGCTGCCTGAAAGAACGGCCGTGCATGCTCGGTGCCGACGCCCACGCGCGTGCTGGTGACGAGCCCGAGCGCCGCGACGAGCGCGTAGAGCACCGGCCCCGCGCCGCCGAGCTTCAGCAGGCGCGCCCACTCCCACGCGGCGAACACGACGACGAAAGCGATCAGCGCGCCGAACGCGCCGACCGGCGCGAACAGCGTGACAGGCAGGAACACTGCCAGCAGCACGATCGCCGTGATGACACGGGTCTTTAGCATGGAAGCGAATCGACGTTCTGCGATTGCGGCTCGAGCTGAGCACTGGTGCGACCGAAACGGCGCTCCCGCTCGGCATACGAAGCGATGGCATGACCGAGCGCGTCGGCATCGAAATCCGGCCAGAACGTGTCGGTGAAATAGAACTCGGTGTAGGCGAGCTGCCACAGCAGGAAGTTGCTGACGCGGCGCTCGCCGCCGGTGCGGATGAACAGGTCCGGCTCGGGCGCGTAGGCCATCGACAGATGCTCGGCGAACGAGTCCTCGTTGACCTCGACCGGCTTGCCCGCCGCCGCTGCCTGCTCGACGAGCTTGCGGGTGGCCTGCATGATGTCCCAGCGGCCCCCGTAGTTCGCGGCGATGGTCAGTGTGAGACGGGTGTTGCGCGCGGTCTTGGTTTCCGCGCGCTTGATCAGATCACGAATCTTGTCGTCGAAGCGCTCCAGATCGCCGACCACGCGCAAGCGGATGCCGTTCGCGTGCAGTTTGCCGATCTCGCGCTCGAGCGCGGTGACGAAGAGGCGCATCAGGAACGATACCTCCTCGTTCGGACGGCGCCAGTTCTCCGAGCTGAACGCGAACAGCGTCAGATATTCGACGCCCCGTCGTGCGCACGCCTCGACGGCCGCCCGCACTGCGTCGACGCCGCGCGTATGGCCCGCCACGCGCGGCAGACGCCGCTGAGTGGCCCAACGGCCGTTGCCATCCATGATGATCGCGATATGTCGCGGCACCGCGGCGATTTCAGGCACGCGCACGGTTGAGCTGGTATAGGTCATGGCCGTCGGGACAGTAATGCCAGTAAAGAAGTGAAAATCAGAATGTGCTGAGCCATACGGCCTCAGACCGTCATGATCTCGGCTTCTTTCGTCGTGACGAGCTTGTCGATTTCAGCGACGAACTTGTCCGTCAGCTTCTGGACGTCGTCACCGGCACGACGCTCGTCGTCTTCCGAGATTTCCTTGTCCTTGACGAGCTTCTTGAGTTGCTCGTTGGCGTCGCGGCGCAGGTTGCGCACCGCCACCTTGGCCGTTTCGGCTTCGCTGCGCACGACCTTGGTCAGCTCGCGGCGGCGCTCTTCGGTCAGCGCGGGCATCGGTACGCGGATCACGTCGCCGTGCGTGGCAGGGTTCAGACCGAGGTCCGACTCGCGGATCGCCTTTTCGACGACCTGGACCATCTTCTTTTCCCACGGCTGCACGCCGATCGTGCGCGCGTCGATCAGCGTCAGGTTCGCGACCTGCGAAATCGGCACCGGCGAGCCGTAGTAGTCGCACTGGATATGATCGAGCAAGCCGGTATGCGCACGGCCCGTGCGGATCTTCGACAGGTCGTTCTTGAACGCGTCGATGGAGCGCTGCATCTTCTGTTCAGCGCCCTTCCTGATATCAGCCACAGACATTTTTTAACCTCCGAACCTTCTAAACGGTGTGCGAGCCGCCCGGCACGCGCGATGCGGCGGCCCGGGCTCGCGTCAAAGCCCACGTAATGTAAACGGCAGTTTACACGTGGACGAGGGTACCCTCGTCCTCACCTAGCACGATGCGCTTGAGCGCACCGGGTTTGACGATCGAAAACACGCGGATCGGCAACTTCTGGTCGCGGCACAACGCGAAAGCCGTCGCGTCCATCACCTGCAGATTGCGGCCGATTGCCTCGTCGAAGCTGATCGTGGTGTAACGGGTCGCGCTCGAATCCTTCTTCGGATCGGCCGAATAGACGCCGTCCACCTTGGTGGCCTTCAGCACCACTTCCGCGCCGATCTCCGCGCCACGCAGCGCGGCTGCCGTGTCGGTCGTGAAGAACGGGTTGCCGGTGCCGGCCGCGAAGATCACGACCTTGCCTTCCTCGAGCTGGCGGATCGCGCGGGGCCGGATGTACGGCTCGACGACCTGGTCCATGCGCAGCGCCGATTGCACGCGCGCCTCGATGCCTGCGTGGCGCATCGCGTCCTGCAGCGCCAGCGCGTTCATCATCGTGGCGAGCATACCCATGTAGTCAGCCGTCGCCCGATCCATGCCCGCCGCGCCGCCCGCGACGCCGCGGAAAATATTGCCACCGCCGATGACCACGGCCAACTGCGTTCCGAGACGGACCACCTCGGCCACGTCCGCCACCATTCGTTCGATGGTCGCGCGATTGATGCCGAAGGCATCGTCGCCCATCAGAGCTTCACCGGAAAGTTTGAGCAGGACGCGTTTATAGGCAGTGGGCATAGGGGTATCCAGATCGCGCAGAACAGGGCTACAACAAGGGACTAATGTAGGGGTGAAACGCTGATTCGGGCAAGCGCCGCCAAATTGGCGAACCCTGAGGTTCGCCAGCGGCGGCCACGCGGCGAGGGTCAACCCGTGCGCGGCCTTGCGGTGCTGCCGAGCGCGGCGAGGTCTTGCCTCGCCGCGGGTGCAACGGTACGGCTGGGAAGCTTAGGTGAAGCTTATTGTTGCTTTGCAGCAGCGACTTGGGCGGCCACTTCCGCAGCGAAGTCGTCCTGCTTCTTCTCGATGCCTTCGCCGACCACGAACAGTGCGAACTTCTGCACGCTCGAGTTGGCCGCCTTCAGCATCTGTTCGATCGTCTGCTTGTCGTTCTTAACGAACGTCTGGTTCAGCAGCGACACTTCCTTCAGGTACTTCTGCACGCTGCCATCGACCATCTTCGCGACGATTTCAGCCGGCTTGCCCGATTCGGCGGCCTTCTGTTCAGCGATGCTGCGTTCCTTGGCGATCAGGTCCGCCGGCACGTCGTTCGACGACAGCGAAACCGGCTTCATTGCGGCGATGTGCATCGCCACGTCCTTGCCCACCTGCTCGTCCGCGCCGGTGTACTCGACCAGCACGCCGATGCGCGTGCCGTGCAGGTACGCTGCCAGCTTGTTCGCGGTTTCGAAGCGCTCGAAGCGGCGGATCGAGATGTTTTCGCCGATCTTGCCGACCAGCGCGAGACGCACTGCGTCGACGGTCGAGCCGTCGAGCGGCAGGGCCGACAGAGCAGCGACGTCAGCCGGGCTTTGCGTCGCGACGAGCTCGGCGACCGTCTTCGAGAAGGCGAGGAAGTCGTCGTTCTTCGAGACGAAGTCGGTTTCGCAGTTCAGCTCGACGATCGAACCAGCGTTGCCGCCGATGAACGATGCCACGACACCTTCAGCCGTGACGCGCGATGCCGCCTTGCTCGCCTTGTTGCCGAGCTTCACGCGCAGCAGCTCTTCAGCGCGCGCCAGATCGCCGTCGGCTTCCGTCAGCGCCTTCTTGCATTCCATCATCGGCGCGTCGGTTTTCGCGCGCAGTTCTGCAACCATGCTTGCTGTAATTGCCGCCATCATTTGCTCCTTGGGTTCTGTCTGTCACACGCCGCCCGCACTTCGATGCCGGCGGCAGGAATTCGTTTCAGCGTTTTCGCGTATTTTTGCAGGCGACGCATCTCGCGCCGCCTCGAGCACTCTGCCAGATGCCCGTTACGACACCTGTTACAGGCGTCGCGGCTTAAAAAAAGGGGGCCTGTAGAAAGCCCCCTTTTATGCCGGACACTGGGCAGCCTTACGCTTCCGAGTTGACCTCGACGAACTCGTCGCCGTCGCCGCCACGTGCAGCCTGGACCACTTCGTTGACCGCATTGGCACGGCCTTCGAGGATCGCGTCGGCCACGCCGGCCGCGTACAGAGCGACGGCCTTGCTGGCGTCGTCGTTACCCGGGATCACGTAGTCCACACCTTCCGGCGAGTGGTTCGTATCGACCACGGCGATGACCGGAATGCCGAGCTTGTTCGCTTCGGTCACGGCAATCTTGTGGTAGCCGACGTCAACCACGAAGATCGCGTCCGGAATGCCGCCCATGTCCTTCACGCCGCCGATCGACTTCTGCAGCTTGGCCATTTCGCGCTCGAACAGCAGCGCTTCCTTCTTGCTCATGCGCTCGGCTTCACCGGCTTCCAGCGCTGCTTCCATGTCCTTCAGGCGCTTGATCGAAACCTTCAGCGTCTTGAAGTTGGTCAGCATGCCGCCGAGCCAGCGTGCATTGACGAACGGCATACCAGCGCGCTGCGCTTCCAGGGCGATCGTGTCGCGCGATTGACGCTTCGTACCGACGAACAGGATCGTGCCGCGGTTCGATGCCAGCTGACGCGCGTACTTCAGCGCGTCGTTGTACATCGGCAGCGTCTTTTCGAGGTTGATGATGTGAATCTTGTTGCGATGACCGAAAATGAAGGGGGCCATCTTCGGGTTCCAGAAGCGGGTCTGGTGACCGAAGTGGACACCTGCTTCCAGCATTTGACGCATCGTAACTGCCATGAAATTCTCCACGAGGGTTGGGTCTTAAACCGGCCGCCGTATCGACCGCGCCCGCCTCTATTTCGGCTGGAACGCGGTGACACCCTGGGTGCGCCGGCTTGCGAATTGGCTGCCTGACACTACTTTCCACCTCACGACACAAGCAACCGGAGCGCCGCGAGAAGCCGCTCCGCCCAGCTTCGATGCGCAAATTTACGAATGTGCGATTAAAAGCGGACTAGGACCGACTTAGCCAAAGAGTATAGCACGCGACGACCGGCTGACTCAACCTACCCGACCACCGGCCGATCGGCATGCGGACGCGACCCCGCGGCCGGCTTGTGCACCGTCAGCGGGCCGGTTTTAGTCGCTTTTAGCGCAGCGCCGCCCGATCCAGCGCAGCGACCCGGCCCCCACTGCTGTAAAATGGCACGATTCCGCCACGCGCGAGGGATTGTTATCCACTGACCGGCATTCCGTGCCCGGAAGTGTCCCTCCGCCCGGCCACCGCAAAACACCCAGCAAGCCTTATCCAGCAAGGCTTCCGAGGAAACCATGGCTATCACCATCAAAAACGAAGACGATATCGCGAAGATGCGCGTCGCCTGCCGGCTCGCGAGCGAGGTGCTCGACTACATCACACCGTTCGTCAAGGCCGGCGTCACCACCGGCGAGCTCGACCGCCTTTGCCACGAATACATGCTGAAGGAGCAAGGTACGGTTCCCGCGCCGCTGAATTACCAACCGCCCGGCTACCCGCCCTACCCGAAAGCCACCTGCATTTCCGTCAACGATGTGATCTGCCACGGCATTCCGGGCGACAAGGCACTCAAGCACGGCGACGCGCTGAACATCGACGTTACCGTCATCAAGGATGGCTACTTCGGCGACACGAGCCGTATGTTCATCGTCGGCGAAGGGTCGATCATGGCGAAGCGCCTCGTGCAGGCCACCTTCGAATGCATGTGGCTCGGCATCGACCAGGTGCGCCCCGGCGCGCATCTCGGCGACATCGGCTACGCGATCCAGAAGCACGCCGAAGGCCTCGGCTACAGCGTGGTGCGCGAGTATTGCGGCCATGGCATCGGCACCGTGTTCCACGAAGATCCGCAAATCCTGCACTACGGCCGCCCCGGCACCGGGCTCGAACTGCAAACCGGCATGATCTTCACGATCGAGCCGATGATCAACGCCGGCCGCCGCGACATCCGTACGATGCCCGACCAGTGGACCGTCAAGACCAAGGACCGCAGCCTGTCCGCGCAGTGGGAGCATACGGTGCTCGTCACGGAGACCGGCTACGACGTGCTGACCGTGTCGGCCGGCACGCCCGCGCGGCCGCCCGTGGTCGCGGCCACCGCCTGAGCGATTCCGACCTCACCGCCCCCTGCCAATGAGTAGCGTTCCAGCCGTCGCCCCCTCCCATGCCTCGTCGCTCAAGGCGGACTACAAAGTGGCCAAAGCCCAGTTGCTGGAACGCTTCCGAACGGCCACCAACGTCGACGCGTTGATGGCCGCCCTCGCGCGCGCCACCGACCATTCGCTGCGCGCCGCCTGGGACACCTGCGAACTGCCCGACAGCCTCGCGCTCGTCGCGGTTGGAGGCTATGGACGCGGCGAACTCGCGCCGCACTCCGACATCGACATACTGGTGCTGCTGCCCGACGCGCGGCTCGATCATCTGGAGTCGCGCATCGAGCGCTTCATCAGCCTCGCGTGGGATCTCGGGCTCGAGCTCGGCAGCAGCGTGCGCAGCGTGTCGCAATGCATCGAGGAAGCGGCCAACGATGTCACGGTGCGTACCTCGCTGCTGGAGGCGCGCCGCATCACAGGCAGTGCCGCGCTGTTCGACGATTTCGCCGGGCGCTACCGTGCGGCGCTCGACCCGAAGGCATTCTTCCAGGCGAAGGTGCTGGAAATGCGTCAGCGCCACGCGAAGTTTCAGGACACGCCCTACGCGCTCGAGCCGAACATCAAGGAAAGCCCGGGCGGGCTGCGCGATCTGCAGCTGATCCTGTGGATCACGCAGGCGGCCGGTTTCGGCAGCAGCTGGCGCGAACTCGAAGCGCGCGGGCTCATCACCGAGCGCGAGGCGCGCGAGCTGCGCCACAACGAAGGCTTCCTGAAATCGTTGCGCGCACGACTGCACGTGATCGCCGGGCGCCGCCAGGACATCCTGGTGTTCGACCTGCAGACGCCGGTCGCAGAAAGCCTCGGCTACAAGCCGACCGCGACCAAGCGCGCGAGCGAACAGCTGATGCGCCGCTACTACTGGGCCGCGAAAGCGGTCACCCAGCTCGCGACGATCCTGATCCAGAACATCGAGGCACAGCTGTTTCCGAGCACGAGCGGCATCACGCGCGTGCTGTCGGAACGTTTCGTCGAAAAGCAGGGCATGCTCGAAATTACGTCCGACGACGTGTTCCAGCGCGAACCGAACGCGATCCTCGAAGCGTTCCTGCTCTACGAGCGTACGCCCGGCGTGAAAGGCCTGTCGGCGCGCACGCTACGCGCGATCTACAACGCGCGCGACGTGATGGACCAGCACTGGCGCCGCGATCCGGAAAACCGTCGGCTCTTCATGGAAATCCTGAAGCAGCCGGCCGGCATCACGCATGCGTTCCGGCTCATGAACCAGACCAGTGTGCTCGGGCGTTATCTGCTGAATTTCCGTCGCATCGTCGGGCAGATGCAGCACGACCTGTATCACGTGTACACGGTCGATCAGCACATCCTGATGGTGCTGCGCAATCTGCGCCGCTTCGCGGTCGCCGAGCACGCGCACGAATACCCGTTCTGCAGCCAGTTGATCGTGAGCTTCGACCGGCCGTGGGTGCTGTACGTGTCTGCGCTGTTTCATGACATCGCGAAGGGGCGCGGCGGCGATCACTCCACACTGGGCATGGCCGACGCGCGGCGCTTCTGCCGGCAGCACGGCATCGAAGGTGAGGACGGCGATCTGGTCGTATGGCTCGTCCAGCAGCACCTGACGATGAGTCAGGTCGCGCAGAAACAGGACACGAGCGACCCCGAAGTGATCAAGCGCTTCGCCGAACTGGTCGGCACCGAGCGCCGTCTGACCGCGCTCTATCTGCTGACCGTCGCCGACATCCGCGGTACCAGCCCGAAGGTCTGGAACACGTGGAAAGGCAAGCTGCTCGAGGACCTGTACCGCACCACGCTCGCCGTGCTCGGCGGCGCGCGTCCGGACCAGCACTCGGAGCTGAAGTCGCGCCAGGAAGAGGCGCTCGCGCTGCTGCGTCTCGAAACCGTGCCGGAAGGCGCGCAACGGGCGCTGTGGAGCCAGCTCGACGTCGGCTATTTCCTGCGCCACGACGCGGCGGACATCGCGTGGCAGACACGTGTGCTGTACCGCCACGTCGAAACGCCGACTCCGCTCGTGCGCGCGCGGCCGTCGCCGATCGGCGAGGCGCTGCAGGTGCTCGTCTACGTGAAGGACCAGCCCGATCTCTTCGCGGGCATCTGCGCGTATTTCGACCGCAATGGCCTGTCGGTCCTCGATGCGCGCGTCAGCACGACGCGCCACGGCTACGCGCTCGACAACTTTCTCGTCGCGCACACCGAAGAGGACGTGCACTATCGCGACATCGCCAATCTGGTCGAGCAGGAGTTGACCGCGCGTCTCGCGGGCCACGGCACGCTACTGCCGGGTCCTTCGAAAGGCCGCCTGTCGCGGCTGTCACGCACCTTTCCCATCACGCCGCGCGTCGACCTGCGGGCCGACGAGCGCGGCCAATACTACATCCTGTCCGTGTCAGCGAACGACCGGCCGGGCCTTCTTTATTCGATCGCGCGCGTGCTAGCCGAGCATCGGGTCGGCGTCGCCTCGGCGCGGATCAATACGCTCGGCGAACGCGTCGAGGACGTGTTCCTTCTCGAAGGACACAGCCTGTCGGACAACCGCCTGCAAATTCAGGTTGAAACCGAACTGCTGCGCGCGATTGCAGTGTGAGAATTCATGCGAATCAAATTAACAGCGAAGCATCCGCGACCGACGTCGTCCGAACGCGCCCCTGTCCGCTCCGGCAGCGCATCGGCGCGTAAGCCGACCCGTCCAGCGCGGCCGAAGCCATTTGAGGCCGAGGGCGGCGCGAAGCGCGAACGCGCGGCGTCGACGGGTGGCGGCGCGAAGCGGCCGGTCGGCGCGAAGCCGGCGGGCGCGGGTGCGCCGCGCCGGTTCGAAGGTGCGGGCGAGCGTGGCGAGCGCTCACCGCGTCGTTTCGAAGGCGGCGCTGAGCGTGGCGAACGCGCACCGCGACGCTCCGAAGGAGGCGCTGAGCGTGGCGAGCGTGCACCTCGGCGAGAATCCGGCGAGCGGGCTGAACGCGCACCGCGTCGTTTTGAAGGCAACGCCGAGCGTGGCGAGCGCGCACCGCGACGCGAATTCGGCGACCGCACTGAACGCGCGCCACGTCGTTTTGAAGGCAACGCTGAGCGTGGCGAACGTGCACCGCGACGCGAATCCGGCGAGCGGACCGAACGCGCACCGCGCCGTTTTGAAGGCAGCGCAGAGCGTGGCGAGCGTGCACCACGACGCGAATCCGGCGACCGTACTGAACGCGCGCCACGTCGTTTCGAAGGCAACGCTGAGCGTGGCGAACGTGCACCGCGACGCGAATCCGGCGAGCGGACCGAACGAGCACCGCGTCGTTTCGAAGGCAGCGCTGAGCGTGGCGTACGTGCACCGCGACGCGACTCCGGTGAGCGGACTGAACGCGCACCGCGCCGTTTCGAAGGCAGCACGGAGCGTGGCGAACGCGCACCGCGACGCGAATTCGGCGACCGGACTGACCGCGCACCGCGTCGTGTCGAGGGTGCGAGCGAGCGCGAACGCGCGCCCCGTCGGTTCGAAGGCAATGCGCAGCGCGGTGATCGAGGCGCGCGCAGCGACAGCGCGCCGCGCCGCTTCGAAGGCGAGCGCGGCGACCGCAGCTTCGCCAAACCGGTAAAAGGCGGCTACGGCGAACGCACTGAGCGCCCCGCTCGAACCACCCGTGACGACCGAGGCGAACGCACCGCACGTGGCAGCGAACGCACCGAGCGCCGCGACCGCCCGGCCCGTGGTGGCGACGACAAGTTGCCAGCCGCAGGCCGCCGCTTCGGCGACGACCGGCCTGCCCGCGCCGCCAAGCCGCGATCATCAGCATCAGAAACGGCCCACCCCCGTGACACAACCATCGACACCCCTGAGCCGCCCCGCCGCGATCGTGAAGATGCGCCGGGCATGCTGCGCCTGTCGAAGCTGATGTCGAAGCTCGGCATGTGCTCGCGCCGCGAAGCCGACGAATGGATCGAGAAAGGCTGGGTCATGGTCGACGGCGAGCGCGTCGATACGCTCGGCACGAAGGTGTTTCCGGATCAGCGTATCGACATCGACCCGGCGGCCGAAGCCTTTCAGTCGAGCCAGGTGACCGTGATCATTCACAAACCGGTCGGCCTCGTGTCGGGCCAGGCGGAGGACGGCTATCAACCGGCCATCACGCTCGTTACGCCGGAGAATCGCTGGGAAGGTGACCACACGGGCATCGGCTTCTCGGCGTCGCATCTGCGCCAGCTCGCGCCTGCCGGGCGTCTCGACATCGATTCGACAGGTATGCTCGTGCTGACCCAGGACGGCCGTGTCGCGAAGCAGCTGATCGGCGGTCACTCGGACGTGGACAAGGAGTATCTGGTGCGCGTCGCGTACGGCGAACACGCTGTCGACGTCGAGAGTCACTTCCCGGCCGAACAACTCGAGCTGCTGCGCCATGGTCTGTCGCTCGACGACGTCGAGCTGAAACCCGCGCAGGTCAGCTGGCAGAACGGCGAGCAACTGCGCTTCGTGCTGCGCGAGGGCAAAAAGCGCCAGATTCGCCGGATGTGCGAGCTGGTCGGCCTCGAAGTGGTGGGACTCAAGCGCGTGCGCATAGGCAACGTGATGCTCGGCGCGCTGCCGCCGGGTCAGTGGCGCTATCTGTCGGCAGACGAGTCGTTCTGACGTCCGTCCACCGCGCCTTCTTGCTGAAAGCAGGCGCTGCGGGACAACAAAAAACCCACGCACACAGGCGTGGGTTTTTTGTTTGCGGCAGCCGCGTCAGTCGTCGACAGTCGGGTCGAGATCGGGAAACAGGATCTCGGTAAAGCCGAACTTCGAGAAATCCGTGATCCGCATCGGATACAGCTTGCCGATCAGATGATCGCACTCGTGCTGCACGACCCGCGCGTGAAAGCCCTCGGCGACCCGGTCGATCGGATTGCCGAACTGATCGAAGCCGTGATAACGGATCATCGAAAACCGGCTCACCACGCCGCGCAGACCCGGCACCGACAGGCAGCCCTCCCAGCTCTCTTCCATGTCCTGCGACACCGGCGTGATGGTCGGGTTGATCAACACCGTTTCCGGCACCGGCGGCGCGTCCGGATAGCGCTCGTTCGAACCAAAGCCGAAGATCACCACCTGCAGATTGACGCCAATCTGCGGCGCGGCAAGACCCGCGCCGTTCGCGTGGTGCATGGTCTCGAACAAGTCTTGCACGAGCCGGTGCAGCTCGGGTGTGTCGAAGTGACCGACCGGCTCGGCGATTTGCAGCAGACGCGGATCGCCCATCTTCAGAATGTCGTGAATCATGAGTGCCCCTCCAGGAGCTTGCGCATACCATCTTCGTCGAGTACGGGGATGCCGAGTTCCTCGGCCTTCGCGAGCTTGCTGCCCGCATCGGCGCCCGCCACCACGTAACTGGTCTTCTTCGAGACCGACCCCGCCACCTTTGCGCCCGCCGCTTCGAGCATTTCCTTCGCGTCCTCACGCGAGAGGTTCGGCAGCGTGCCGGTCAGCACGACCGTCTGGCCGACCAGCACGCCCTGCGGTGCCTTCGGTGCGGGCGGCCCCTCGGGCCACGTGACCTTGCCCGGCGCCCGCATCTGCTCGATCACGGTGCGGTTATGGTCCTCGGCAAAGAACTGGTGGATCGATTCCGCCACGACCGGCCCCACGTCGTTGACTTCGAGCAACGCTTCCAGCGAAGCATCCATGATCGGATCGAGCGAGCCGAAGTGCTTCGCGAGATCCTTCGCGGTCGCCTCGCCGACGTGGCGAATCCCCAGCGCGTAGATAAAACGCGCGAGCGTCGTGTGCCTGGCTTTTTCGAGCGAGTCGAGCAGGTTCTGCGCGGACTTTTCGGCGAAGCGGTCGAGTTCCGCGAGCGTCGCGAAGCCGAGGTTGAACAGATCGGCCGGCGTGCGTACCAGGTTCTGCTCGACCAGTTGATCGATGATCTTCTCGCCGAGGCCGTCGATATCGAGCGCGCGCCGCTGTGCGAAGTGCCACAGCGCCTGCTTGCGCTGCGCCGGACAGAAGAGTCCGCCCGTGCAGCGCGCAATCGCCTCGTCGGGCAGTCGCTCGATCGACGAGCCGCACACCGGGCAGCGCGTCGGCATCACGAACTCGCGCGCGTCGGCCGGACGACGCTCGAGCAGCGCGCTGACCACCTCCGGAATCACGTCGCCGGCGCGCCGCACGATCACCGTATCGCCAATCCGGATGTCCTTGCGGCGCACTTCGTCTTCGTTGTGCAAGGTCGCGTTCGTGACCGTCGCACCGCCGACGAACACCGGCTCCAGCCGCGCGACGGGCGTGATCGCGCCGGTGCGGCCGACCTGCACGTCGATCGCGACGAGCTTCGTCAGCGCCTCCTGCGCGGGGAATTTGTGCGCGAGCGCGAACCGCGGCGCGCGCGACACGAAGCCGAGCGTCTCCTGCTCGTCGCGCCGGTTGACCTTATAGACCACGCCGTCGATGTCGTACGGCAGCCGTTCGCGCTTCTCGCCGACCGCATGGAAAAATCCGAGCAGGCCTTCGGCCCCGTACACGACCGCGCGCTCGCCATTGACCGGCAAGCCCATCTCCTTGTACCAGTCGAGCAGTTCGCTATGCGTGGCCGGCATCTCGAAGCCTTCGAGCACGCCGATTCCATACGCGAAAAACGACAGCGGTCGCTGCGCCGTGATCTTCGAATCGAGCTGCCGCAAGCTGCCCGCCGCCGCGTTGCGCGGGTTCGCGAATTCGCGTTGCTCGGCGCCGCGCTGACGTTCGTTCAGGCGGTCGAAATCGCGCTTGAACATCAGCACTTCTCCGCGCACGTCGAGCACGTGCGGCACGCGCTTGCCCTTCAGCTTCAGCGGAATCGAGCGGATCGTGCGGACGTTTTCGGTGACGTTCTCGCCGGTCGTGCCGTCGCCGCGCGTGGAAGCCTGCACGAACACGCCGTCGACGTAGCGCAGCGAGATCGCGAGGCCGTCGAATTTCAGCTCGGCCGCGTAGTCGACGGGCACTGGCGGCTCGCTCGCGTTCTTGCCGAGCGCGTCGCCGATGCGCTTGTCGAACGCGACGATGTCTTCGTCGGCGAAACCATTGTTCAGCGACAGCATCGGCTGGTCGTGCACGACCGGCTCGAAACCGCTCGCCGCCTCGCCGCCGACGCGCTGCGTCGGCGAGTCGGGCACGATCAGATCCGGATGCTCGCCCTCGATGCGCTCCAACTCCTTGAACAGCTTGTCGTACTCGGCGTCCGGCAGGTCCGGTTGATCGAGCACGTAATACGCGTAGTTCGCGCGTTCGAGTTCCGCGCGCAGCCACGCGGCCCGCTCAGCCGGAGCGCTGGTTGCAGAAGGAGAGACGGAGGATCGGGCCATGCTGTCGGAAGCTTCTCGAAGTGAAAGTCGGACATCGGATTATCGCAGGAAGCGTGCCCCTTTACATTGACTGAATGGGGGCCCGCCGCGCCGGAATGCAAGCCGGAAACGACGACGGCCGCACATCGTGCGGCCGTCGACAAAACGCGTGGAACGCCGAAACGGGTTACTGGCTAAACAAGCGCCGCGTTGCCGGCGAACCGGCCGGAATGCCGGCCTGTTCGAGCTTCGCGTACAGCGTCATCAACTGCTTTTCGATCGCGAGCAGCGCGCTTTCCGGCAGCGGCCGGCGGCCGTCGTCGACCACGCGGCCGCCGATGCGCTCGGCCAGCGACTTCGCGTAATCGCACATCAGGCGGAACGGCAGGATGTCTTCGTCGGCGACCGGGACGTCGAGCACCAGCGTGATCATTTCTCCGCCCTTGTACGTGAGGTCGTCGCGCAGGAAGTTGGTGTCGCCGAACTGCAGCATGAACACCGGGCTTTGCCGCGAGTCGAGCTTGACGAAGCGCGTGCCGTCACGCGACAGCAGCAGACCGTCCTGCGAGGCGACCGCCTGCACGTAGTTGGCCGACCACGGCGCGCCGTCCGACAACACGTTGATCGACAGCTGCGCATCGCACTGCGCGGCAAAGCCGTCGAGCTCGCGCGCCATCGCGACGGTTTCAAGCATGTCGGGGAATTCCGGCGCCGCGTCGAGCGCGTCGGCGAACTGCTGCACGCCGGTCACGAATTCGGAGAATTCGAGCTCGTTGAGCGCGCCACTGCGGTTGGCGAGTTGCGCGGCGGCGCGCAGTTCCTCGTAGCGCGTGCCGTTCTGCAGCAGCTCCCACGCGCCGCCGCCCTCGGGCTTGCCTTCGATATGCACCGGCTTGCTGCCCGCGCGACGCAAGCGCTGCGCCAGCGGCAGCACCTTGTCGCCGGCCACGGGGCCGTTGAGCCGGATCGGCACGATACAGTCGATGCGCCGATCGACGATCGCGGGCGGCGCCGACGAGATCGTCGTGGCGGCCGGCAGGATCGGTTCGACGCGCTCCTGCGCGGCGGACGCTGGCTGGCTTGCGGGCGATTCGGTGGCGGCCCGCTCGGCGTCCGCGCCCGGCGCCGCCCCGTGCTCGCCTTCGCTCACGGTGTCGGCCTCCGCCGACGGATAACCGTTCGGCGAGGTCATCTCGGCCTGGATATCGGCCGGTGTGTCGAGCGGCGCGACGCCCGCGCCGAACGTCGGCTCCACGCGCGCGGCGCTCGGGTCCGCCGCCGCCCCGGCGCTCACGCCCGGCTCGCGCCGCGTGGTCGGCCGGGCGGGCTCGATGAACGGACTCTGCTCCTCATGCTCGTCACGCGCAAAGCTCTCGGCGGCGTCGGCCGGCATCGGCCGCGGCATCTTGCGGCGCACCTTCGCACCCTGCCATGCGTTGTACACGACCACGCCCCCCACCACCACGGCACCCGCGCCGATCAAACCGAGTGTCAACTGGTCCATGCATGCTCCATCAGCAATTCTTCTATCTGCGCGGGCCTTTCGTCCGCTCCATGTACCGCGCGGCGTTCAATCAGGCCGCTGCGCTGGATGCGGATGCCCGCGAAGGCTTTAACTCAAACGATATTCTGGGCGAAACCCGCCGCCGTTTCCATGTCGACCGCAACGATGCGCGAAACACCCTGCTCCTGCATGGTCACGCCGATCAGCTGCTGCGCCATTTCCATCGCGATCTTGTTGTGCGAGATGAACAGGAACTGAGTTTTGTCCGACATGGCCCGTACCAGATTCGCGAAACGCTCGGTGTTGGCGTCGTCGAGCGGCGCGTCCACTTCGTCGAGCAGACAGAACGGCGCGGGATTCAGCTGGAACATCGCGAACACGAGCGCGGTCGCGGTCAGCGCTTTTTCGCCGCCCGACAGCAGGTGAATCGTCGAATTCTTCTTGCCCGGCGGCTGCGCCATCACCTGCACCCCGGCGTCGAGGATTTCGTCGCCGGTCATGATCAGCTTCGCCTGGCCGCCACCGAACAGACGCGGGAACAGTTCGCCGAAATGACGGTTCACTTCGTCGAACGTGCTTTGCAGCAGCGTGCGCGTTTCGGCGTCGATCTTGCGGATCGCGTCTTCGAGCGTTTCGATCGCGCTCGTCAGGTCGGCCGACTGCGCATCGAGGAAGTTCTTGCGCTCGGTCGCGGCCTTCAGCTCGTCGAGCGCGGCCATGTTGACCGGCCCCAGCGCGACGATCGCGTTGTTGATGCGCGTGACTTCGCCCTGCAGGTACGACGGTTTCATGTCCGGCGTCAGCTTGGCTTGCAACTCGGCCTCGTCGACACCCGCTGTCGCGAGCTGCTCGACGAACTGCTCGCCGCTGATGCGCGCGGCCTGCTCCTTCAACTGCAATTCGTTGATGCGCTCGCGCAGCGGCTGCAGCGCGCGTTCGGCGCCGAGGCGCGTTTCGTCGGCCGAGCGCAGCTTCGCGGTCAGGTCGTCGAGCTCGACGCGCGCGGCGCGCAGCGCTTCTTCCTTCGCGGTGCGGATATCGAGCGCGTCTTGCAGACCAGTGTGCGCGGTCTGCTCGTTGATCGTTTCGAGCTCGGCGCGCGCGTCTTCGAGCGCGCCCGCGACGCGCTCGCTCTGCTCGTGCGCGACCTGGATGCTGCGCTTCAACTCGTCGATGCGGTTCGCCATGTTGCGCGCGGCGAAGCGTGCGTCGGTGGCGGCACGATCGAGATCGCGTGCTCCGCCGCGGGCGGTCGTCAGTTCTTCGTCGAGTGCTTCGAACGCGAGCTGGTGATCTTCGAAGCGCGCCTGCAGTTCGGCGAGCTCGCCGTCGTGGCGTTCGAAGTTCGCTTCCGATTCCGCGCGCAGCGCGCGCTGCTCGTCGATCTGCGCGGTGATCTCTTCGAGTTCCTCGCGAATCTGCGTGCTGCGCTGTGTGTAGCGCTCGTGCGCCTGGGTGAGCTTCAGCACATCCATCTGCAACGCGTGCACGCGCTGCGTCGCGCGCTCGGCCTGCTGGCGCATCTCGGCGAGCGCTTGCGCGGCCTGCGTGTGCGCGGCTTCGGCGCGGATCGCGGCGGCCTTCGCCTCGTCGGCGAGCAACGCCTGCGCACGCACCTGACGGCCGAGGTTTTCGATTTCCTGCTGACGCGCGAGCATGCCGGCCTGCTCGGAATCGGCCGCATACAATTGCACGCCGACGCGCGTGACCACGTGCCCCGCCTTCACGACGAACGCGCCGCCCTCGGGCAACTGCGTGCGCATCAACAGCGCCTGCTGCAGATCGTCGGCGACGAACGAGAGGCCGAGCCAGTCGTTCAGCACCGCGCGGATGCCGGCGTCCTCGATGCGCACGAGCGACAGCAACGGCCGCAGCGCGGCCGCCTCCGGGGCCGGCTGACTGGCCGCAGGGGGTGCGTAGAACGCGAGCTTGGCCGGCGGCGCGTCGGTCGCGAACGCCTTGACCCAGTCGAGATTCGACACTTCGAGCGCGGCGAGGCGCTCACGCAGCACGGCTTCGAGCGCGGTCTCCCAACCGGCCTCGACGTGCAGCTTCTTCCACAGACGCGGCAGGCTGCCGAGCTCGTGCTTGTCGAGCCACGGCTGGATCTTGCCTTCGGTCTGCACGTTTTCCTGCAACTGCTTGAGCGCGGCGAGGCGCGCGTCGAGCTGATGGATCTGCGCGCTTTCGGCCTGCACGCGCTCCTGCGCCGCGCGGCGTTCACCATCGAGCCGCGGCAGCGTTTCCTGCGCGTCGGCGAGGCGTGCCTGCGCGTCGTGCAGGATTTCCTCGTGCTCGGCGAGCTGCATGCGCAACTCCTCGAGCTGCGCTTCGTCGGGTGCGTCGAGGCCGCCCTCTTCCGATTTCAGCCGCTCATGCCGCTGCTGCAGCTGCTGCAACTGCTGATCGGCATTGCGCTGATGCGCGGCTTCGAGCTTCAGCGCCTGCTCGGTCTGCGCGATGCCGCCGCGTTCGGTGTTCAGTTCCGCCTGGGCGTCGCGCCAGCGCGCTTCGAGCGCGGGCAGCGCGTCGTGCTTCGCGGCGGCGTCCTCTTCGGCGAGCACGGCCTTTTCTTCGGCGACGGCCAGTTGCTCCTCGGCGTCGGCGATATCGTCCTGCGCCTTGTCGGCCTGCGCTTGCCACTGCTCGCGCTGGGCGGTCAGCGCAGCGATCTGCGCCTGTGCGCGATTGCGCGATTCGACGATAAAGCGGATCTCGGCTTCGAGCCGGCTCACTTCCGCGTTCGCTTCGTATAGCGCGCCTTGCGCGCCCTGCATCGCGTCGCTCGCCGAATAGTGCGCGACGCGCAGCGTTTCGAGTTCCGCCTCGACCTCGCGCAGCCTCGCGGTTTGCGCTTCCAGGTCGATCTGCGCCTGCTCGATCGCGCGTTGCTGGCGCTGCTGCTCGCCGGCCGACTCGTTCTTGCGCAACAGCCACAACAGACGCTGCTTTTCCTCGCCGTCGCCTTGCAGCTCGCGATAACGCGTCGCGACGACAGCCTGCCCCTCCAGCTTCTCGAGATTCGAGCCGAGCTCACGGACGATGTCCTCGACGCGCGTCAGGTTCTCGCGCGTGTCGTGCAGGCGGTTCTCGGTCTCGCGGCGACGTTCCTTGTACTTGGACACGCCGGCGGCTTCCTCGAGGAACACGCGCAGCTCTTCCGGCTTCGCCTCGATGATCCGCGCGATCATGCCCTGCCCGATGATCGCGTACGCACGCGGCCCGAGGCCCGTGCCGAGGAAGATGTCCTGGATGTCGCGGCGGCGCGCCGGCAGGTTGTTGATGTAGTAGCTCGAGGTGCCGTCGCGCGTG
>DATAQT010000228.1:0-6234 GCA_036264535.1 Paraburkholderia sp.
GCAATCTGAAGAAATGAATAAAAAATTGCATTGCAGATTAATTTATATGGAGATTTTGTGACGAATTGTAATTACGAAGTCGTGTGTTCATGGTCGAATTATTTGCCGCTTTTGTCGTGCTAATTTAAGACAAGGATTTTCTGACCCCGAGGTGAAGTCATGAACCTGCATTTACTCGCCGGCGTTGCCGTGCTGCTGATCCTGGTGGCCGCTTCCGCATACCGCGATGCCTTGCGCAACGAGCCGATCCGTCGTTATCGCATGAACCCGGGCAAGCTACCGCCAGTTGACGAACAGGAATGACGCGACGCCGGCGGTCATCCGAAAGGTAAGACTTTCGGATTTGTTTCTATTGCGTTGCACGGGATGCGTAACAATTTCCGTAATCGCTCGTAAATCGACATATCGATTAATGTGCCGAATTATCTGGATTAAATTGGAGAAGAACGCTTCAGTGAAGCTCGCAGGTTTTTCTGCTCCGAACACACCAACTTCTAACCGATGTGGGAATGCCTACCATGCTGAAAGTCACCAAAGCCGTGTTTCCCGTAGCGGGCCTCGGGACACGATTCCTGCCGGCTACCAAAGCAAGTCCGAAGGAAATGCTGCCGATCGTCGACAAGCCGCTGATCCAGTACGCGGTCGAAGAAGCGATCGCCGCCGGCATCACCGAGATGATCTTCGTGACGGGCCGAAGCAAGCGTGCGATCGAGGATCACTTCGACAAATCCTATGAAATCGAATCCGAGCTCGAAGCGCGCAACAAGCAGAAGCTGCTCGATCTCGTGCGCAGCATCAAGCCGGCCAACGTCGACTGCTTTTACGTGCGCCAGGCCGAAGCGCTCGGTCTCGGCCATGCGGTGCTGTGCGCCGAGAAACTGGTGGGCGACAGCCCGTTCGCGGTGATTCTCGCCGACGACCTGCTGCACAGCACGAAGCCGGTGATGAGCCAGCTCGTCGATACGTTCAACCACTATCACAGCTCGGTGATCGGCGTCGAAACGATCGAGCGCGAGGACAGCCGTTCGTACGGCGTCGTCGACGGTCGCGAGTGGGAAGACAACGTGATCAAGCTGTCGGGCATCGTCGAGAAGCCGGCGCCGGACAACGCACCGTCGAATCTCGGCGTGGTGGGGCGCTATGTGCTGATGCCGACGATCTTCAAGCATATCCGCGCGATAAAGCCGGGCGCGGGCGGCGAATTGCAGCTGACCGACGCGGTGCAGTCGCTGCTGACCGAAGAGCAGGTGCTGGCGTACCGCTACTTCGGCACGCGCTTCGATTGCGGCAGCAAGCTCGGTTATCTGAAGGCGACCGTCGAATTCGCGCTCCGCCATCCCGAGGTGAAGGCGGACTTCGAGGCGTATCTGCAGGCGTATATGCAGAATGAAGCGCAAGGCGGCGAGGCCAGGCAATTGACGGCCGAAGCCGCGTGAAGCGACACGGCCCTGAAAGAACAACGGGCGCCGCATGACGCGGCGCCCGTTGTCGCTTCAGCCGGCCTTTGGCGGCCTCAACCGAGCTTCTTCACCTCGAGGCGGAACTTGTGCAGCAGCGGTTCGGTATAGCCGCTCGGTTGCTGGCGCCCCTCGAATACGAGCGCTTGCGCGGCCTTGAACGCGATTCCGTCGAAGCCCGGCGCCATCGGCTGGTAGAGCGGATCGCCCGCGTTCTGCCCATCGACGACCTTGGCCATGCGCTTGAACGTCTCCTCGACGAGCTCGCGTTTGATCACGCCGTGATACAGCCAGTTGGCAATGTGCTGGCTCGAAATCCGCAGCGTCGCGCGGTCTTCCATCAGGCCGACGTTGTGAATGTCCGGCACCTTCGAGCAGCCGACGCCCTGGTCGATCCAGCGCACCACGTAGCCGAGAATACCCTGCGCGTTGTTGTCGACCTCGGCGCGGATTTCGTCGTCGCTCCATTGCGCTTTTTCGACGACCGGAATCGTCAGCAGGCCGTCGAGCAGTTCGTCGCGCACCAACGCGCAATCGATGCGTTCGAGCTCCTGCTGGACCGCTTGCACGTCGACTTCGTGATAGTGCAGCGCGTGCAGCGTCGCGGCGGTCGGCGACGGCACCCATGCGGTGTTCGCGCCGGCCTTCGGATGCGCGATCTTCTGTTCGAGCATCGCGTGCATGAGGTCGGGCATCGCCCACATGCCCTTGCCGATCTGCGAGCGGCCACGCAGTCCCGCGCTCAAGCCGACGAGCACGTTGCTGCGCTCATATGACGTGATCCACTTGCTCGACTTCATGTCGCCCTTGCGCATCATCGGGCCCGCTTGCATCGCCGAGTGCATCTCGTCGCCGGTGCGATCGAGGAAGCCCGTGTTGATGAACGCGACGCGCGCCGACGCTTCGGCGATACAGGCGAGCAGGTTCACGCTGGTGCGGCGCTCCTCGTCCATGATGCCCATCTTGATCGTGTTGCGCGGCAGCTTCAGCAGATCTTCGACACGCGCGAACAATTCGCTCGCGAACGCGACTTCGGCCGGCCCGTGCATCTTCGGCTTCACGATATAGATCGAGCCGGTGCGCGAGTTCAGCTTGTTCTGCCGGTCGCGCAGCGCGCACAGCGTCGTGATGACCGCATCCAGAATGCCTTCCGGAATCTCATGGCCGTCCTTCGTCAGCACGGCCGGGTTCGTCATCAGATGGCCGACGTTGCGGATGAAGAGCAGCGAGCGGCCATGCAGCTTGACCTGCGACTTGCCGTCCGCGCCGGTGTACTCGCGGTCGGCGTTGAGCCGGCGCGTGAAGGTCTTGCCGCCCTTCGTGACCTGTTCGGTCAGGTCGCCGTTCATGAGGCCGAGCCAGTTGCGATAGAGCTGCACCTTGTCGTCGGCGTCGACGGCCGCGACCGAGTCCTCGCAATCGATGATCGTGCTGACCGCCGCTTCGACGACGAGGTCCTTCACATGGGCCGCATCGGTCTTGCCGATCGAATCGTTCGCATCGATCTGGATCTCGACGTGCAGACCGTTGTGCTTGACGAGCACCGCCGACGGCGCGCTCGCGTCGCCCTGATAGCCGACGAACTGCGCGGGCGTCTTCAGTGCGCTGGTGCCGCTCTTCAGCGCGACGACGAGCTGACCGTTTTCGACGCTGTAGCGCGTCGCGTGCGCATGCGAGCCGCTCGCGAGCGGCGCGGCCTGATCGAGGAACTTGCGCGCATACGCGATCACCGCGGCGCCGCGTACCGGGTTGAAGCCTTTCTGCTTTTCCGCGCCGTTGGTTTCGGGGATCGCGTCGGTGCCGTACAGCGCGTCGTACAGGCTGCCCCAGCGTGCGTTCGCGGCGTTCAGCGCGTAGCGCTCGTTCGAGAGCGGCACGACGAGCTGCGGGCCGGCCTGTTCGGCAATTTCGCTGTCCACGTGGTCGGTCGTGGCTTTGACGCTGGCGGGTACCGGCACGATATAGCCGATACCTTCGAGGAACGCGCGGTACGCGCGCAGATCCCGCACCGGGCCGGGATTGGACCGGTGCCAGTTGTCGAGTTCGGTTTGCAGGCGCTCGCGCTCGGCGAGCAACGCACGGTTTTTTGGCGCCAGCTCGTGTACGAGGGCGTCGAACCCCGACCAGAAGGCGGCGCTGTCGATTCCGGTGCCGGGCAGGGCTTCGGCTTCAACGAACTGGTCGAGGTTGGCGGCGACCTGCAGTCCGCCGCGCGGGTTCATCTGAGTCATCGACTGCTCCATCTGTTATGGGACCGATGAGGGGGCATCGGTCCGCGTTATGCCACGGGGTTGCTTTCGCGTCCGGTGTCTTAAAGGCCGAGCGCGTGAATGCCGGCCTTCGCGATCTGCGCATCCTGCTCCGACTTGACGCCCGACACGCCGACCGCGCCGACCACCTGGCCTTCGACGATCACCGGCACGCCGCCTTCGAGCGTGCCCTGCAACGGCGCGCTGAGGAACGCGGTGCGGCCGTTGTTGATCATGTCTTCATACACCTTGGTTTCGCGCCGTCCGAGCGCCGCGGTGCGTGCTTTCTCGGTCGCGATATACGTGGTCGACGGCGCGGCGCCATCGAGACGCAGCAGCGCGAGCGGATGGCCGCCGTCGTCGGCGACCACGATCGCGACGGCCCACTTGCTCTTCTCGGCCTCCGCGCGGGCAGCATCGAGAATGCGGGTCGTCTCGGTCACGGTCAACACGGGTTTGCTCAGCATGGTGAAATTCCTGTCTCGAAGATGGAAGGGTGGCTGCTACGGGCGCCTGTCTGATCCGAAGATTCTACTTCCAGGCGCCCCCAAGGCGAAACGGCGGCTTCCCTGGGGGCATCACGGCTGCCCGCGAAGCGCTTTACAATCGCGTCTTCACCAGAAAACCGCGTTCCGCACGAGTCCTGAGACCATGCCTACTACCATCAGCGAACTGTTCGTCTATCCGATCAAATCCTGCGCGGGCATTGCGCTTGGCGAGGCGCGCCTGCTGGCGACGGGCCTCGAATACGACCGCAACTGGATGATCGTCGATCCCGAAGGCGCGATGTTCACGCAGCGCGCGTATCCGCGCATGGCGTTGATTAAGATCGAGCTCGGCGAAGAGGATCTGATCGTTCGTGCACCCGGTATGCGCGAATTGCGCACACCGCTCGATCCCGCGCGGCTCGCCATGGCGCCTCGGGTCGATACGGCCGTGTGGCGCGACGCCGCCTACGGGCTCGATACCGGCTCCGAAACGGCCGCATGGTTCACGGAGTTCCTCGGTCTGCCCGCGCGCTTGCTGCGCTTCGATCCCGAGCGCGAACGCATCGTCGATCCCGACTATACGGACAGCACCGGCGGCGCCACGACGTTTTTTGCCGACGGTTTTCCGCTGCTGGTGGTCGGCCAGGCCTCGCTCGACGATCTGAACACGCGCCTGAACGGCAAGGGCGCGCCGTCGATCGGGATCGATCGCTTCAGGCCCAACCTCGTGCTCGCCGGTCTCGACGCCTATGAAGAGGATTATGTCGAGACGCTCGCTGTCGACGCAGGCGCAAGCGCGCCTGTCGAGTTGCGTCTCGTCAAGCTGTGCTCGCGCTGCCCGATGCCGACCATCGATCAGGCGCGCGGCGCACCCGATCCCGACTGGCCGAACGAGCCGACCGACACCATGCTCGGTTATCGCGCGAGCGCGCGCTTCGACGGCGCGGTCACGTTCGGCAATAACGCTTTGGTCGCGAGCGGGGCGGGGGCGTGGCTGCGGGTCGGGCAGCAGGTCGAGGCGGAGCTGGGCTTCGGCGACTGAGCCTGTCAGGCCGCCCGCGCAATGGCCGACGCGGGCAACCCATCCCCATCTTGCTCACCACGACGTTCGCGTTCCCAGTACCGCACTTCGGCACTCTCGCCGACCGCATTACCCACCAGAATCACCGCCGGACTCCCGAAGCCCGCGCCGAGCGCATCGGCGGCGAGCCGATCGAGCCGCGTCAACAGGCGCCGCTCGTCGATGCCGCCCGCCCATTGCACGACGGCGGCCGGCGTGCCGGCCGGCAGGTGCGCGAGCAACGCGGCGGCGACGCTGTCGATGCGCCGCATCCCCATATAGATCGCGAGCGTCGTGCGCGTCGCGGCGAGCGCGGCCCAGTCCGGCTCGCCGTGATCTTCGGTGTGCGCGGTGACGAAGCTCACGCCGTGGCAATGCCGCCGATGCGTGAGCGACATGCCGAGTCCCGCCGCGGCCGCGAAGCCCGACGAGATGCCGTTGACGATATCGACCGCGAGGCCGGCGTCGCGCAGCATCGCGAGTTCCTCGCCTGCGCGGCCGAACAGCAGCGCTTCGCCGCCTTTGACACGCACCACGTGCAGGCCCTTTAACGCATAGCGCCGCATCAGCCGCTCGATGAACGCCTGCGGCGTCGAACGGCAGCCGCCGCGTTTGCCGACGCGAATCACGCGGGCTTGCGGGGCGAGCGTGACGATGTCGGGATTTGCGAGGTCGTCGAGCAGCACGACGTCGGCGGCCGCGAGCGCCTTGACGGCCTTCAGCGTCAGCAGATCGAGGTCGCCCGGGCCCGCGCTCAGCAGCGTGACCTTGCCGGTGGTGGTGTTCATGTTCGTGTCCTTGTGCTGTTTGTTACTCGCGGTGTTACTCGTGGTGTTACTCGCGGCTCGAAACGAAAACGGCGTCCGCTCGTGAAGATCACGAGGGGACGCCGTTGTCCGTTGCATTGCGTGTTGACGCGTATGACGCGTTGAGTCTGCGCATCTCGGCGACGTTGCCGCGATGACGTTGCGCATCGTCAA
>DATAQT010000293.1:0-3089 GCA_036264535.1 Paraburkholderia sp.
GGCGTTGGAACCGTCCACATGGACATAGGCGGCCAGCGCCTCGGGGAGCAGCGGTTTCATTGCACGTACGCCCTCGACCGCATAGGGACGAAGCAACGCATTGCGCCAGAATTCCTGTTTGGGCAGTTCGGTCAAGCCTGCGAGGGCGACCAGAATCAGCACCAGAACGACCCCGCGTACGAGGCCGAACATCAAACCGAGCGAGCGGTCCGCACCACCCAGGCCCGTGACCTGCACGAGGCGGCTCAGCAGCGCGCTCACCACGCTCGCGACCAGCACCACGCCGATCACCACGAGCGAGAAAGCCAGCAGCCACTGGGTCAACGCGCCGCCCGGCCAGTTGGACGGGATATACGGGACCACGTAGCCCACGAACTCGCAGGCGAGGAAAAACGCCGCGATCCAGCCGATCAAGCCAAACACTTCCGACAACAAACCGCGCCACGCACCTCGCAGCGCCGACAAGCCAATCACCGCCATTACAGCGTAGTCGAAGGCAGTGAACATCGCTCGCTTACTGTGTGCTGCTGCCGTTCGAGCCGGACACCAGGCCCGCCTCGCGAACCTTCGCGATCGCGGCGGTCGCCGCGGCGCGGTCGGCGAACGGGCCGGCGCGCAGCAGTGTCAGCGTCGAGCCGTCGGCCTGCTTCCTGCGTTCGGTATATGCGGGCACGCCCGCCGCTTTCAACTTCGCTGCCCAATTGCGCGCGCTCGCTTCGTTTGCGAAGGCACCGAGCTGCACCGCGAAGCGGTTGCCCGGCGGCGAGGCCGGCGTGCCGGAGTTCGCATCGGCGCTCGCGGCGGCCGTGCTCGTGTCGTCGTCGGTCGACGGTGACGGTGCGGCGGCGGGTGCCTTCGACGGCCTGGCGGTGGCAGAGGGTGCGCTGTTGGCTGCGAGCGACTGGGTTTGCGGCTTCGCGGCGGGTTTGGGCGCGGCGGCGGTCACGGCGCCGGTCGCGGTGGACGGCGTCGTGCCCTGTTTCGCGGCGGTCGATTGGGTCGATGGGGTTGGCTTCGCGGTGGACGCAGTTGCTGCCGCAGTCGCGGTCGTTGCCGGCGCGAGGCTCGATGCGACGACGCCCGTATCGGCGGCGGGCGGATTGTCCGGCGCGACGCCGGCTTGCATGTCTTCGCTGGCGGTGGATCTGGCGAGCTTCGGCGCGGGACGGCTGGGAATGTCGATCGAGATGTCGTCGGTGACGGGCTTGGGATGCGAATCCAGCACCATCGGCAGGATGATCACCGCCGCGACGACCAGTGCGATTGCGCCGACGAGCCGGCGACGCGCGCGCTGCTTTTCCGGCAGCGTGGGGTCGAGCAGCATTGCATCTGCATCCACGGTGCGCTCGGTGCGGCGGGTGCGCCGCTCGACGCGCTCACCCCGGGCGGCCCGATTGGAACTGGTGTTTGCGCCGCGCCGGCTGGGCGCGTCGTCTTTCTTGCCGAACGAGAAAATTCCCATGAATCGCTTGGTTCGAGCCTTGCGCCCGCTCAGTGTTGCTGCGATTTCCGGTAGGCCATCACACCCGCTACCGTATAGAAACTGCCGAAAACCACGATTCTATCATTCTCTGACGCACGTTTTAGCGCGTCCTGGAAAGCCTGTGCCGGTGTCGCGTAACGCGTGACGCTGCTGTCGGCGCTGTCTTCCACGCCCAGCTCGCGCAATGCGGTTTCCAGCTCCTGCGCGGACGCGGCGCGGGGTGTCGGCAGATCGGTCACGCACCAGTGATCGATCTCGCCTTTCAGATGACTGAGCACGCCGGCGATGTCCTTGTCGCGCATCGCGCCGAACACCGCGTACGTGTACGGGAAAAAGCCCATGTTGCCGAGATTCTGCCCAAGCACCGCGGCCGCATGCGGATTGTGGCCGACGTCGAGCACGATGGCCGGCTTGCCCGGCAGCACCTGGAAGCGGCCCGGCAGATCCACGTTGGCGATGCCGAGCCGGATGTCCTGCGCCGACACCGGCAAACGGTCGCGCAACGCTTCGAGCCCGGCCAGCGCCGCCGACGTGTTGATCAGCTGATTCGCGCCGCGCAGCGACGGATACGCGAGCGCCGAGCGCCGCAGCGTCGGACCGACGTAGCTCCACTGCTGGCGCTCGCTGCCCGCCTGGCCTTCGTAACGGAAATCGCGGCCGAACAGCCACAAGTGCGCCCCGATCTTTTCCGCGTGATCGATCAGCGATTGCGGCGGCACCGGGTCCGCGCAGATCGCCGGCTTGCCCGGGCGGAAAATGCCGGCTTTTTCGAACGCGATTTTTTCACGCGTGTCGCCGAGATAATCGGTGTGATCGAGATCGATGCTCGTGATGATCGCGCAATCGGTATCGAGGATATTGACCGCGTCGAGACGGCCCCCGAGGCCGACTTCGAAAATCACCGCGTCGAGGCCGCGCGACGCGAACAGGCTCATGATCGCGAGCGTCGTGAATTCGAAGTAGGTCAAGGTCACCGGTTTGACGAGGCTCAGGCGCGCGGCTTCGACGGCTTCGAAGTGCGGCAGCAGGTCGGCATCGCTTGCCATCGCGCCGTTGATGCGGGCCCGCTCGTTGAACGACAGCAGATGCGGCGAAGTGTGGCAGCCGACCGTATAGCCCGCGCGCAGCAAAATCGCTTCGAGAATCGCGCAGGCGGAGCCTTTGCCGTTCGTGCCGCCGACCGTAATGATCGGGCAGCCAAACGACAGTTGCATCGCATCGCGTACCTGGGAGATACGGCCCAAACCCATGTCGATGCCGACCGGATGCGCGGATTCAAGGTGCGTGAGCCACGCGTCGAGGGTGGGGAATGTCGTCATCGGGTGAATCTTGAGTGAGTCGCGGTGGTTCGGTTCTGCGGTGCTGCGGATGGTGCCGGTCACGCGGTTGCGCTCGGGGGGCGCGCACCGCCGGTCAGGAGCGGAAGCCACCGCGCGGTTTATGCGCACAAACCCGCACCCTGAGCCGCGCCAGCTTCGGTTTCAATCGCCGCCGCGTCGCAGGCGACCGTAATTATCCCGGAAATGACAGCGCGCCGCTTGATTGCTCACGCGGCGCGCTATTTTTTGATTGCTTCTGTGGTCGCCGCCGCGCCTTCGACACGACG
>DATAQT010000350.1:0-16917 GCA_036264535.1 Paraburkholderia sp.
AATGTGCGGTTTGCCGTTATTCGACGTGCTCGCCGTGCAGGCTCACGTCGAGGCCTTCGCGTTCCTGTTCTTCGGTCACGCGGATGCCGATCACCATGTCGATGATCTTCAGCAGCACGAAGCTCACCACGCCGCTGTAGACCAGCGTCGTCAGCACGCCCTTTGCCTGCAGGATCACGCTGCCGTCCGAGCCGCCGATGTCCTTGACCGCGAACACGCCGGTCAGCAGCGCGCCGATGATCCCGCCGATGCAGTGCACGCCGAACGCGTCGAGCGAATCGTCGTAGCCCATCTTGTGCTTGAGCCACGTGGCCGACCAGAAGCAGACCACACCCGCGACGATACCGATCACGAGCGCGCCGGCCGTGCCGACGAAGCCAGACGCCGGGGTAATCGCCACCAGACCCGCGACCGCGCCCGACACGATACCGAGCACCGACGGCTTACCCTTGGCCGCCCATTCGGCGAACATCCACGCGAGCGCCGCGGCGGCGGTCGCCACCTGCGTCGCGAACATCGCGAAGCCGGCACGGCCGTCCGCTGCCACCGCCGAACCCGCGTTGAAGCCGAACCAGCCGACCCACAGCATCGCGCCACCGATCAGCGTGAGCGTCAGGTTGTGCGGCGCCATCGATTCCTTGCCGTAGCCGACGCGCTTGCCGAGCACCAGACAGCAGACGAGGCCCGCGATACCGGCGTTGATATGCACCACCGTACCGCCCGCGAAGTCGAGGATGCCCGCGCTAGCCAGCCAGCCGCTCGGTTCCCACACCATGTGCGCGATCGGCGAGTAGACGAGGATCGACCACAGCGTCATGAACACCAGCATCGCCGAGAACTTCATGCGGTCCGCGAACGCACCGGTGATCAGCGCCGGCGTGATGATCGCAAAGGTCATCTGATAGACGAAGTAGACCGTCTCGGGGATCGTCGGCGCGAGGTGGCTGACGGTCAGCGTCGTGGCCTTGTCGCCCTTGATGTAGTTCATGCCCGTCATGAAGACGCGCGAGAAGCCGCCGATGAACGAGCCGCCCGGCGTGAACGCGAGGCTGTAGCCCACCACGGTCCAGACGATCGTCACGACGCAGGTGATCGCGAAGCTCTGCATCAGCGTCGCGAGCACGTTCTTCTTGCGGACCATGCCGCCGTAGAACAGCGCCAGACCGGGGATCGTCATAAACAGCACGAGCGCGGTGGAGGTCAGCATCCACGCGGTGTCGCCGGAGTTGATCTTCGACGAATCGACCGAGAACGGCGCGGTCGGCGCTGCCGGCGCGGCGGCGGCCGAAGCGGCCGAGGCATCGGCTGCGGCCGGTGCGCTCGCGGCCGGCGCGGCGGACGCGTCGGCGGCGGGGCCCGAGGCGGCCGGAGCAGCGGCCGCGGCAGAGGCGTCCGGGGCCGGCGCGCTCGCCGCCGTATCGGGAGCCGAGGCGGCTGCGGGAGCGGACGCATCGTCCGCGAGGGCGGCGCCGACACCGCCCACGAGCAGCGAGCCGGCCATCAGCAGGGACATCAATAGTTTGCGCATCTTCATTTTCCTCTTGTCGCTATCTGTGTCGCTGTGCTCTGGTCTTTTACAGTGCGTCCGCGCCGGTCTCGCCGGTGCGGATCCGAACCACCTGCTCGATCGGGGTGACGAAAATCTTGCCGTCACCGATCTTGCCGGTACGCGCGGCGCGCTCGAGCGCCTCGATTGCCTGCTCGACGATGTCGTCCGACACCGCCGCTTCGATCTTCACCTTCGGCAGAAAGTCGACGACGTATTCGGCGCCCCGATACAGCTCGGTGTGGCCCTTCTGCCGCCCGAAGCCTTTGACTTCCGTCACCGTGATGCCTGACACGCCGATCGCCGACAAGGCCTCGCGCGCTTCATCGAGCTTGAACGGCTTGATGATTGCGGTAATGAGCTTCATGAAATCCCTCGCTAGTTGTTGCTGATCCGTTGCCAACCCGTTGCGTACCCGTGTTTGCGGTCTCCTGCGCTACCGGTAAAAGTGCTCTGGCAGTGCGCGCGGGGCAGTAACAGCAACTCCCATGCCATGTTGCGTCAGACTGCGCGTCGCGCCCATGGCGCACCGTGCCCAGACGGCCTTGTCCGAACGGCCAGCGGCGCGGCGGGCGGTGGCGCGGTGGGGGGATCGTTGCTAGAGTGTTCGAACATTCTGAAGGCGACGGCACGCACCAAACGCGGTCACGCAACCGGGGCAGGCCATTCGCAGCGCACCAGGATCGCCCATTCGCCGCAACGGGGCACGTGCGCAACGAAACATGCACATTTTTTGTGCACCAAGGGGAATACCATGAAACAACCGAACGACGTTTTTAACGACTTCCAGGCTCGCGTCAGCGATCTGTTCAAGAATTCGCCGGCCAAGGATGTCGAGCGCAACGTCAAGGCGATGCTGTCGCAGGGCTTCTCGAAGCTCGATCTTGTCACGCGCGAGGAATTCGATACGCAGACCCAGGTGCTCGTGCGCACGCGCGCACGCCTCGAAGAGCTCGAGCGCCGCGTCGCCGAACTCGAGCAGAAGCTGCCGCTCACACAAACGCCCTAAGAGCGCTGCTCGCAGCCTTCGCGCTGCGCAGCGCTGCATATCACCGGCAAGCGGGCCGTGACGTCATCAGCGTTTTAAGGGGACTTGCGCGCATCGTGAGCGCGCCGTCCGACGGGAGGAATTATGTCGCTTGCCGTGGTGCGCAGCCGCGCGCCGGCCGCTGGCCGCGCGCCTGAAGTCACCGTCGAGGTTCACCTCGCCAATGGACTGCCGTCCTTTTCGATCGTCGGGCTGCCCGACCTGGAAGTGCGCGAGAGCCGTGAGCGAGTGCGCGCGGCGCTGCAGAACTGCGGTTTCGATTTCCCTGTCCGGCGCATCACAGTCAATCTCGCGCCGGCCGACCTGCCGAAAGAATCCGGTCGGTTCGATCTGCCAATCGCGCTCGGCATCCTCGCCGCCAGCGGGCAGATTCCAGCCGAATCGCTGCTCGATCGCGAGTTTGCCGGCGAGCTGTCGCTGACCGGCGCGCTGCGGCCGATGCGCGGCGCGTTCGCGATGGCGTGCGGCACCGCGCGCGGTAGTCTTTTGAGCGCTGGCGCCACTCATGCCGACGCTTCATCCGAATCGCGTTCCGCGATGCCGGCCCCCTTCGAACAAGTCGCCGCCCAGGTCTTCCCCACCCCACAGCTTTACCTGCCCGCCGCGAGTGCGGCGGAAGCGGCGCTCGTGCCCGGCGTCGATGTTTTCGGTGCGGCCGATCTGCCCTCGCTATGCGCCCACCTCGCAGGCTCGTCGGATGCGCGCCTGAGCCCGGTCGCCGCGCCCGAGCTCGGCGAACACGCCGCCGTCCCGGCGCCAGATATGGCCGACGTGATCGGCCAGCGCGCTGCGCGGCGCGCGCTCGAAGTTGCGGCGGCCGGCGGCCATCACGTGCTGCTGATCGGCCCGCCCGGCACCGGCAAGTCGATGCTCGCGGCCCGCCTGCCCGGCCTCCTGCCGCCCATGACCGACGACGAAGCGCTTGCCTCCGCCGCCTTGCTGTCGTCGAGCCGGATCGGCTTTAAGCCATCGCAGTGGCGGCAGCGGCCGTTTCGCGCGCCGCACCATTCGTCGAGCGCGGCCGCGCTGGTCGGCGGACGCAATCCGCCGCAGCCTGGCGAGATCACGCTCGCGCATCTGGGTGTGCTTTTCCTGGACGAATTCCCCGAGTTTGATCGCGTGGTGCTTGAAACGCTGCGCGAGCCGCTCGAAGCCGGCCGCATCACGATCTCACGCGCCGCCTTGCAAGCCGATTTCCCCGCCGCCTGCCAACTGATCGCCGCAATGAACCCGTGCCCGTGCGGCTGGCGCGGCGATCCGGGCGGACGCTGCCGTTGCACGCCGGAAGTTGCCACGCGCTATCTGCGCAAATTGTCGGGACCGCTGCTCGATCGCATCGACATCCAGCTCGAAATTCCGGCACTGACCGCGACCGAACTCGCAGCCCGCGCCGCCACCAACGGCGAAGCGAGCGCGGCGATCGCGCACCGCGTGAGCGCTGCGCGCGAGCGGCAACTGATCCGGCAAGGCAAGACCAACCGCGAGCTGGACGGACGCGAAGTCGACGAGGTGTGCCGCCCGGACGCGGCGGGCGAGGCACTGCTGCGTGAAGCCGGCGAGCGCTTCGGCTGGTCGGCGCGGGCGTACTACCGGGTATTGAAGGTCGCGCGCACCATCGCGGATCTGTCTGGCGCGGCGATGCCTGATGCCGCGCAAGTCGCCGAGGCGATTCAATATCGACGCGCTTTTGGCTCGTTATGAGGATAAAAATCCGCTGTCAAGACTTGACTTATGCACATGTTCGCGGTCCTGATAGATTTTGATACAACTGAAAGGTGCGCAGACGCGCATCTCTCGAACGCATTGATTTGATTGACTTTTTTAAAGCGCTTCGCGCCCGCGGATTCTAACGGAAGGCCCGCCCGATGGGCCTTCTCGGCCATTGAGGCCGACTTCTCAACAGAGTTATCCACAGGTTGCGCGTATAACTTAAAAACCTCAACGTAAACCGGTAATTAGCGCACAAACTTGCGAAGGAACTTTCACTGCGTCGCCTCACTCTGAGGCGACGCAGGTCGGCCAAAAATACCGTTGTCAGTACAGCTGGAACGACGAAAAAAACTGGTCCACCTGTTCCTGCGGCAGCGGTTGATCGGCGATGATCGCCGCCTGGTACACGTGTCGACCGCGCGCGACGAGTCGCGCATACACGGTGCGCGACTCATGATTCGCCCCCGCCGCGCCGCTCACCGTCATCTCGAGGCCCGGCGTCTTGCCGCCTGCCGCCAACGGGATCTGCACCGCGTGCGCATCGGGCGCCGCGCCGACGTTGCGCGCCAGTCCCGCGCGCAGGAAATCGAGCGCGGCGCGCTGTGTCGCGTCGCTGTCGTCGGGCAGCATCACGGTGCCGACCGCGAAGACCGCATTGCCGGCTTCGGCGGTCTGCATCGCCATCTGCATGGGCGTGCCGTCGATCTGAACCGCGCGCTGATCGTTGCCCGGCTTGGCCGGGAAGTCGACCGTATAGCCGTTGTCGTTGTTCATCACGGTGCGCCAGTCGAAGGTCGGCGAACAGGCGCTGAGCGCGACGCCGAGCGCCAGCACGGCCGCTGCCGTGCCGACCCTGGTCCTGGTCCTGGTCCTGGCACGACCGGATGGCGTCGAAGCGTGAGGGAAAAGGGTCACCGGCTGGAACACGCCTGCGCGGCGGGCGGGCCAACCGCTGATCAACGGAAAACGGGACAAAACGCGGACAACAAAACGGCGGACGCAAAGAACGGTTCGGAGCATGGGACGGAAGATCGGGCTTGCGGAGCGTAAAGCGCCATTATCCGCTGATCGGCTGCCGGCCCGGTGCACAGGGCGAAGCCGTCCCGCCATTTCGGCGCAGCCGCCCCGTTGGAGCTACAATGGACGAGCTATTCAGCACCGGCCCGAGGGCCACCATCCCGACCCATTGTTCCGCGCCGCGCGCGACTCACGAGGTTCCGTTCATGAGTTCCAATTCACCGACCGCCGCCCGGCGCACGAACCCGCTTCGCTATCTGATCGCGGTGGCCGTGGCCATTGCGCTCGCCGTCGCCGGTTACTTCGCGTTCGCCGGCCAGCAGCGGGTGCCCGATGCGACCTTCACGCTGCTGTCGGGGCAGAAACTCACGACCGCGGACCTGAAAGGCAAGGTTTATCTGGTCAATTTCTGGGCGACGAACTGCGACACCTGCATGAAGGAAATGCCGCAGATGGTCGAGACCTATAACCGCTTCAAGGGCCAGGGCCTCGAATTCGTAGCGGTGGCGATGAACTACGACGCGCCGATGTACGTGACCAACTACACGCAAACGCGTCAGCTGCCGTTCAAGGTTGCCATGGACGACGGCTCCGCCGCCAGGCAGTTCGGCAATGTGCAGCTCACACCGACCACCTTCGTCGTCGATAAAGACGGCAAGATCCTGAAGCGCTATGTCGGCGAGCCGCAATTCGCGGAACTCGACCAGTTGCTCGCAAAGGCGCTGAAGGGCAACGCGGCATAAGCCCGGCCTGGGCCTGGCAAATCCCACCCGCGCCGGCGCAATCTCCCGCCGCCGGCGCCACCACTCCTCACCGCTCCCCTTCCCCTTTGGCCGCAAGGCCATATCGCTTGATCTTCTCGTAGAGCGTCGCCTTGCCGAGCTGCAGCCGGTCCGCCGCTACCGCGACCACGCCGCCCGCCTGTTCCAATGCCTCGGCGATCATCGCGCGCTCGAATTGCTCGACACGCTCCTTCAGCGGATGTGTGGCGCCGCCGTCGTCGGCGAAAGACAGCACGGGGTCGTCGGCGATGCCGAGCACGAAGCGGTCGGCCGCATTGCGCAGCTCGCGCACGTTGCCGGGCCAGTCGCGCTGCATCAGGCTCGCGCGCTGGCGATCGGTGAGCATCGGCGCCGGCCGCTGATAACGGACGGCCGCATCGAGCAGGAAATGCTCGAACAGCGGCACGATGTCCTCGCGACGCTCGCTCAAAGGCGGCAGCGCGATCGTCACCACGTTGAGCCGGTACAGCAGATCGCGCCGGAACGAGCCATCCGTGACATGCTCGGCCATGTCGCCTTTCGCCGCCGCGACTATGCGGCAATTGACGCGAATCGGTTGATTCGAGCCGAGCCGCTCCAGCACGCCGTCCTGCAGCACGCGCAACAGCTTGACCTGCAACGCGAGCGGCATGCTCTCGATCTCGTCGAGAAACAGCGTGCCACCCGAAGCATGTTCGAGCTTGCCGATCCGCCTTTTGGCCGCGCCGGTGAACGCGCCCGGCTCGTAGCCGAACATCTCCGATTCGAACATCGGCTCGGGCAGCGCCCCGCAGTTCACCGCGATAAACGGCTTGTCGCGCCGCGGCGATAGCTCGTGCAGGCTGCGCGCGATCAGTTCCTTGCCCGCGCCGGTATCGCCGTTGATCAGCACGGACGCATCGGTCGGCGCGACGTTGGCGATCAGGCGCCGCACCTGCTCGATCGCCGGACTGCGGCCGATGATGCGTGGCGCGACCGCATTCTGCCCAGCCAGTTCACGGCGCAGCGCGAGGTTTTCCAGCACGAGCTTGCGACGCTCCAGCGCGCGCCGCACGGTTTCGATCAGCCGCTCGGACGCGAACGGCTTTTCGATGAAGTCGTAGGCGCCGTCGCGCATCGCCTGCACGGCCATCGAAATATCGCCGTGGCCGGTGACCAGAATCACCGGCACGTCGGGCGCGCGCTCGTGGCACTGCGCGAGCAGATCGAGACCACTCGCGCCGGGCAACCGGATATCGCTGACGATCACGCCGGAAAAGTCCGCGCTGATCAGCTTCGCCGCCGCCTCGACCGAGGCATGACCGATCACGTCGAAGCCCGCCAGTTGCAGGCTCTGCACGCTCGCGCGCCGCACCAGTTCGTCGTCTTCGATATACAGCACTTGCAGGCCGTCGTTCATTGCGTGTTCCGGGTGATGCTTCGGGGTGAAATCAGGAGCCCGCGGTCAGCGGATCGTGCGAGGGGCTCGTCTGCACGCGCGCGCGACGCAGCGTCAACACGAATGATGCACCGCCATGCGGCGCGTTGCGCGCGACCAGCGAGCCGCCGCAATCGCGCGCGATCGACGATGAAATCGCGAGGCCAAGGCCGAGCCCCTGGCCCATTTCCTTCGTCGTGAAGAACGGTTCGAAGAGGCGCGGCAGCACGTCGTCGGGAATGCCGGGGCCGTTGTCGCCGACTGCGATCGACAGGTTCGCCGCGCTCGCCTCGATCTCGACGGTGATGCGCGGCGAGCTCAAGCCAGCGGTGGCGTCGAGCGCATTGCCGAGCAGGTTGATCAGCACCTGTTCGAGCCGCAGATCGTCGCAATTCGCGACCAGCTCGGCATGATCGTCGGCGAGATTCAGCGTCGTGCGCACGCCGCCTGCTGCATCGGCATCGACCAGCACGAATTCGAGCTCGACGCCCTGCAGGCGCTTTTGCAGCAAAGCGACGACGTTGCGCAGCGCTCGCACGATCGGCGCGCGCGCGCTGCGCGGCCGCGCGCGGCCGACGAACAGCTTCAGCTGGTTCGTGATCTTGCCCATGCGCTCGGTCAGCGCTGCGATCGCTTCGAGATTCTCGCGCGCCGATGCCTGATCGCCGCGTTCGAGCAGCACGCGCGTGTTGTCCGAGAAACTGCGCAGCGCGGCGAGCGGCTGATTCAACTCATGCGTGATGCCGGCCGCCATCTGGCCGAGCGCGGCCAGCTTGCTCGCCTGGATCAGCTCGTCGTGCGCGGAGCGCAGCTCCTGCTCGGCGCGCGTGCGCTCGGCGACTTCCCGCTGCAATTGCTGGTTCGCCTCGGAGAGATCGGCGGTGCGCTCGGCGACGCGCTCGTTCAGCTCGGCATAGGCCTTTTGCAGCAGCGCGCGGCTGCGGATCATTTCGCGCACGCGCGCGCGCCGCATGCGCAGGTAGAACGCGAGCAGCACCAGCGACACATAGCCGAAGCCGGTGACGATGGTCGCCTTGCGCGCGTCGGCATCGACTGGATCGACCGGCGACATCGTGATCAGATGCCAGTCCGGCTCGCCCATGCCGCGCCGCGACGCGAGGTAGCGCGGCGCGGAGCGCCCGCCGCCGATGCGCAGGATCTGCGCATTGCCTTCGAGAGTGCGCTCGACCGTCACGGGTAGCGGCGCGATCGGCTGCTGCGCGTACTGGCGCGCCTGGTAAATCGAATTGGCGATCAGGCCGGGCAGCGGCCGGATCGTGTGGTATTTCCACGCCGGCACCGACGACAGGAAGATCACGCCGTGATCGTCGGTGACGACGAGTGGCTCGGACGCGTCGACGCCCTGAAACCATTCGAGATCGAGCTTGACGACCGCCACGCCGACGATCTTGCCGTCGCGCCGCACCGGCTGCGAGATGTAATAGCCGGGCGCTTGTGAAATCGTGCCGATGCCGAAAAAGCGGCCGACGCCACCGTTCACCGCATCGAGGAAATACGGCCGGAACTGATAGCCCGCGCCGACGAAGCTGCCCGGTCCACGCCAGTTGCTGGCGGCGACGCAGTAGCCATCGAGCGAAATGATGTAGGTGACCGTGGCGCGCGCGTGGCGGTTCAGGTCTTCGAGATAGAGATTCGCGCGCTTGACGTTGGCGGGATTCGGATCGACCAGCACGTCCTGCACGATCGGATGCTCGGCAAGCAGATAAGGCAGCGATTCGTAGCGCTCGAGCGTGCTCTTGAGCACGCTCGCAGTGCGCTCGGCGCGCACGGCGGCGTTGCGCCGCAGCGTGTCGACGCCGCTTTTCCACGCGAGGCTGTAGGTCAGCCAGCATGCCACCGCGAGCCCGGCTGCGAGCGCGAACAGAATCAGCAGGCGGCGGGTCACGTTGGCAAGGTCCGATCGATGGGGATCGGACATTGTGGCATAGGGCGAAAGCTCCGCAGACGCGGGAGCAACAGCAGACGCCTCTGAAGGACGCGCGGAGGCCGGTTTCATACGTCGGCCTCCGCTCTCGTCACGACAGGGTTGGCGCGGCGCGGCTCAAACGCCGGCCGGCTCTTTGACTTCCACATCGCCGCGCAGCACCGCGTTCAACTTGTTGCGGTCGAGCTCCTTCTCCCAGGCCGATACGACGACCGTAGCGACACCATTGCCGACGATGTTGGTCAGCGCGCGGCACTCGCTCATGAAGCGATCGATGCCAAGGATCAGCACCATGCCCGACAGCGGAATCGTCGGCACCACGGCGAGCGTCGCCGCGAGCGTGATGAAGCCCGCGCCGGTCACGCCGCTCGCGCCCTTCGAGGTCAGCATCGTCACGGCGAGCAGCGTCAGTTGCTGGCCCCACGTGAGGTCGGTGTTGGTCGCCTGGGCGATGAACAGCACCGCCATCGTCATGTAGATGTTGGTGCCGTCGAGATTGAACGAGTAGCCGGTCGGCACCACGAGGCCCACCACCGAGCGCGAGCAGCCGAGCTTTTCGAGCTTCAGCATCAGCTGCGGCAGCGCGGCTTCGGAAGAACTCGTGCCGAGCACGATCAGCATCTCCTCCTTGATGTACGCGACGAACCGCAGAATGTTGAAGCCCACCATCCGCGCGATGGCGCCGAGCACGAACACCACGAACACGATCGAGGTCAGATAGAACGTGCCGACCAGCTTGAGCATCGGCAGCAGCGAGCCGATGCCGTACTTGCCGATCGTGAATGCCATCGCACCGAACGCGCCGATCGGCGCAAGCTTCGTGATGATGCGCACCATGCCGAACAGGATGTGCGAGATCCCTTCGATCAGGTTCATCACGGGCTTGCCCTTCTCACCGGCCGTTGCGAGCACGGCGCCGAACAGCAGTGCGATCAGCAGGATCTGCAGGATCTCGCCCTGCGCGAACGCCGACGAGAGCGTGTCCGGAATGATGTGCATGAAGAAGTCGACGGTCGACTGGCCGTGCGCCTTCTCGGCATACGACGCGACCGCGCGGCCGTCGAGCGTGGCAGGGTCGACGTTGAAGCCGGCGCCGGGACGCAGCAGGTGCGTGGCGGCGAGGCCGAGCACGAGCGCGAAGCTCGACACGATTTCGAAGTACAACAGCGCCTTGCCGCCGACGCGTCCGACCTTCTTCATGTCCTCCATGCCGGCGATGCCCGTCACGACCGTGCAGAAGATGATCGGCCCGATCACCATCTTGATCAGCTTGATGAAGCCGTCGCCGAGCGGCTTCATGTCGATGGCGAGGTTCGGGTAGAAATGCCCGAGTACGATGCCGATGATGATCGCCACGATCACCTGGACGTACAGCACTTTATGGATAGGTTTCTTCACGATGATTCCTGCGAGGGAGATGAGCCGGTGACCCGCAGTGCGTGACACGCGAACGAAACGTCGTCGCGCGGGCGCACGCAAGCGGGCCGCTACAAGACGACGAATTCAGAAATACCGGGAAGGGAAATCGGACATCGTTGTCTCCTTGCTTTTTTGTCGGGCCGTGGCGGCCACGCGCTTTATTTTGCAAGGTCGATGCCAGTTCGACAACGGGTGAGAAGCCTTGATTCTTATGGGTTTTCCGGCAAGGCTCGGCGTGCGCCGTCCGGGTTTCCGGAAATCCGCACGAGCGCTGTCGGGGAATCCGGAATCCGGTGCGGGCCCGTTTGCGGGGAAACCCGCAAGGGTTTGCGTGAAGCTTGCGAGCGTGGCGTCACGTCAACAGATCGATCCGATCCGTGCAGATCATGTCGACGCCCCATTCTTCGAGCAATCGCGCGCGCGCCGGGTCGTTCACCGTGTAGGCGAGCACGCGCAGCCCGGCCGCGCGAATCTGCGCGACCAGCGGCTCGCTCAGATAACGGTGACTCGCGTGCAGCGATACGCAGTCGAGTTCGCGCACGATGCGCAGCCAGTCCGCCGGCACCTGCTCGAACAGCATGCCGCGCGGTAGCGACGGGGCGGCAGCGCGTGCGGCGGCGAGCGCGTCGAACGAGAACGACGACAAGATCGGCGGCGCCTGCCCTTGCCACAACGCGAGCGCGCCTTGGCCGACCAACGTGCCGGTGATGACGTCGCGGCCCGGACACGGCTTGATCTCGATGTTCGCGGCGATGCCGTCGCGCGCGCATCGCCCGGCCGCGTCGGCCAGCGTCGGCAGCCGCGTGCCGGCGAACTCCGCGCCGCGCCACGCGCCGGCATCCAATCCCGCGAGTTGCTGCCAGGTGTGAGAGGCCGCCGGCCCGTGGCCGTTGGTCGTGCGATCGAGCGTGTCGTCGTGCAGCAGGAACAGCGCGTTGTCGGCGGACAGCTTCGCGTCGAATTCGACCATGCGATAGCCGTAGCGCACGCAGGCGTCGAAACCAGCCAGGGTGTTTTCCGGCGCGAGCGTGCCGCCGCAGCGATGCGCGACGAGCCGCGGATACGGCCATGGCGCGGAGGTCCCGTGATCCATCGGAGTTGCCACGTGTGGTTTCCTTGCTAACCGAAGAGCGTTCCAAAAGAAAAGCCCGCACATCGGCGGGCTTTTTCGTTTCTGGGTGCGTGAAGCGAGGCGCCAGCGTGTCAGACCACGCCAGCTCCGTGCGCCTGCTCGTCGGCGTGATAGCTCGAACGAACCATCGCGCCCACCGCGGCGTGCGTGAAGCCCATCTTGTACGCCTCTTCCTCGTACATCTTGAAGGTGTCCGGATGCACGTACGCGCGCACCGGCAGATGGTGCTCCGACGGCTGCAAATACTGGCCGATCGTCAGCATGTCGACGTCGTGCTCGCGCAGATCGCGCATCACTTGCAGGATTTCCTCTTCGGTCTCGCCGAGGCCGACCATCAGGCCGGACTTGGTCGCGACGTGCGGATGCAGCGCCTTGAAGTCCTTCAGCAGCTTCAGCGAATGCGCGTAGTCCGATCCCGGGCGCGCTTCTTTGTACAGACGCGGCACCGTTTCGAGGTTGTGGTTCATCACGTCGGGCGGCGCCGCGTTCAGGATGCCGAGCGCGCGGTCGAGGCGCCCGCGGAAGTCCGGTGTCAGGATTTCGATACGCGTTTCCGGCGACAACTCGCGCGTCTCACGGATACATTCGACGAAGTGCGCCGCACCGCCGTCGCGCAGATCGTCACGGTCGACGCTGGTGATCACGACGTACTTCAGCTTCAGCGCGGCGATGGTGCGCGCGAGGTTGGCCGGTTCGGCGGCGTCGAGCGGATCGGGACGGCCGTGGCCGACGTCGCAGAACGGGCAGCGGCGCGTGCACTTGTCGCCCATGATCATGAAGGTCGCGGTGCCCTTGCCGAAACACTCGCCGATGTTTGGGCAACTCGCCTCTTCACACACCGTGTGCAGATTGTGCTCGCGCAGGATCTGTTTGATCTCGTAGAAGCGCGAATTGCCGGTGGCCGCCTTCACGCGGATCCAGTCCGGCTTCTTCAGCTTTTCGATCGGCACGACCTTGATGGGGATGCGCGCGGTCTTGGCTTGCGCTTTCTGCTTCGCGGTAGCGTCGTAGGCGGCGGGGGCCGGCACGCCTTCGGGCGCGGGGGTGGCTGCTGCGGGATTCGCGGTTACGTCAGTCATTCGTTCGATCCAGTCAGGCGGTGAGCGCACCGGCCTGCGGTTGGGCGACGGCCGCGGGACTGCCGTCGAGGTTTGCGGTGAGACTTGCTGCGAGGGTACGGGCCACGTCGTCCCAGCCGGCGGCGACGCCGAGCGTCGCCATGTCAACTGTTTCGAGCCCCGCGTAGCCGCATGGATTGATCGCGAGAAACGGCCGCAAGTCCATGTTCACGTTCAGACTCACGCCGTGATAGCTGCAGCCGTTACGGATTTTCAGGCCAAGCGCCGCGATCTTGGCGCCGGCATGCGGCCCGGCGTCAGGCCCGGGGGCCACATAGATGCCGGGGGCGCCCGCCTTGCGTTGTCCGGCGAGATTATACGCCGCCAGGGTGTCGATCACGGCCTGCTCGATCCGGGTGACCAGCTCGCGCACCATCAGCTTGCGCCGGCGCAGGTCGAGCAGCAGATACGCGACCACCTGGCCGGGCCCGTGATACGTGATCTGCCCGCCGCGATCGACCTTGACGAGCGGAATGTTGCTGTCGGCCGCCAGCAGGTGGGCCGGATCGCCGGCCTGGCCGAGCGTGAAGACGGGTGGATGTTCGACGAGCCAGATTTCGTCGGGGGTGTCGGCGGTGCGGGCGTCGGTAAACGCGCGCATCGCGTCGAAACTGACTTCGTAGGGTTCGCGGCCAAGCCAGCGCAGCGTGGGCGGCTCGATGGCGGGTAGAGGAGACGGGGAAACCGGGGTGGCGCACATGATTCCGGGAGTTTACCGAAATCTGGGAAACCGCGCCCGACGCGGCGGAGAACCTGCGACAGCGGGCCGGCGCGCCGCCAGCCCCCTTCGTTAGACACGGCGTTCGGCCGCGCCACGCTCAAACGGTGCGCCAGCCGCCGCGCACGCGCATCATCCAGCGTTCAGCGATACGCGCGAGCCAGTTCAGCGCGCGCTTGTCGCAGCGCGTCGGCACCGAGAACGTGACCTTCGCGAAGGTGGCGCCCTCGGCGCTGAGCCAGAGTCGCTCGCCGCGCCGCAGATGCAGCGTCTGACCCGGCTGCAGCCAGTAGTCCATCGTGTCGTCGCTGCGCGTGACCCAGACCGCGCCGCCGCGCACGCTCAGCTTCGTGCTGCGCGCCACCTTCAGCGGCAGGGTGTCGCCCGTGCGGATTTCATACGCAATGCTAGAGGAAATTTCTCGCATGATGCCCTCGCCAAAAATCGTTTCGTGACTAGAATCCTAGGTGCAGCAAGGACTTGGGCAAAACGATCAATTTTCACGTCTATGTGAGAAATATTGCGATGGACCTGCGTCAACTCCCCGCCCTGAACGCGATCAAGGCGTTCGAAGCCGCCGCCCGCCACGAAAGCTTTTCGCGCGCCGCCGACGAGCTTTTCGTCACGCACGGCGCGGTCAGCCATCAGATCCGCGCGCTCGAGGCCGAGCTCGGCGTGTCGCTGTTCGCGCGCGACGGCAAGCGTGTGCGCCTCACCGACACCGGCCGCCGCTACGCGACGCAGGTGCGCGCCGCGCTGACGGGGCTCGCCGACGCGACCCGCGCGATTCGTGCCGGCGACCGCGAGCGGCGCCTCGTGGTGTCGATGCTGACGTCGTTCGCGGCGCGCTGGGTGACGCCGCGCATCGGCAGCTTTATCGAGGCGCATCCGCAGTGGGATCTCGAACTGTTGTCCACCAATTCGTTGACGGACTTCGCGCGCGACGACGTCGACGTCGCGATCCGCTTCGGCTTCGGCAAATATCCGGGGCTGCACGCGGAGCTTCTGCTCGACGAGATTTTTTTCCCGGCCTGCTCGCCGAACTTCAACAGCGGCAAGCTGCCGCAAACTCCGGCCGATCTCGCCAAAGTCCCGCTGCTGCGCTCCGACGACGAGCTATGGCGCCCGTGGTTCGACGCCGCCGGCCTGACCGACTGGCCGGAGCCGAAGCGAGGCGTGCTGTATCAGGATTCGTCGAATCTGCTGCAGGCGGCCGTCGATGGCCAGGGGATCGCGCTCACGCGCCGCTCGCTCGCGATGCACGAAATCGCGGCGGGTCGGCTCGTGCGGCTCTTCGATGTGGATGGGCCAAGCCCGTGGCAATACTATTTCATCTGCCTGCCGCAGATGCTGGAGACCGCGCGGGTCAAGGCGTTTCGCGACTGGGTGTTCGACGAGGTGGGACGCTTCAGGCAGCTGTTCGATCTCGCCTGCGAGGCGGGTCCCGCGGCGAGTGCGCGCCTGGCGGCGGAGGGAGCGACGGCGGACGCGTTGCGCGTCGCGCCGTGAGGTGAAAAATCGCGCGCGGCGTTACAGCACGACCTTGACCATCGGATGGCCGGTCAGCGCGCGATAGATATCGTCGAGATGCGCGCGGCTCGTCGCGCGCACGTGGACGGTCAGCCCGGTGTAGGTGCCGCTGCTCGACGGCCGCGTCTCGATGCGCGCCGCATCGACGTCGCTATCGAACTGGCGCACCACTTCGACGATCGTCGCGGCAAACTCGGGGTGCGATTTGCCCATGATCTTGATCGGGAAATCGCAGGGGAATTCAAACAGTGAGTCGTTCTCGGGATTCATTCTCTACTCCTTCTTCCGCGGCGGCCAACGCGGCCGCTTCGGCTGTCTTGGCTCGCTGATACGCCGCATACAGCGCAGCAAACACCGCGCCCGGTTTGCCCGCGCCGACCGGCGCGCCGTCGAACCGCGTGACCGGCAGCACTTCCCTGGTCGCCGAGCTGACGATGATTTCATCGGCCGCGCGCACTTGCGCCTCGGTGATGTCGCGCGCTTCGAAGCGAATGCCACATTCGGCCGTCAGCTCCTCGATGAGCCCATAGCGGACCCCTTCGAGAATCTTGTTGCTGCGCGGCGGCGCGGCCAGCACGCCATCGTTCACGATCCACACGTTCGACGACGACCCTTCGGTCAGCAAACCATCGCGGAACTGCAGCGTCTCGAACGCGTCGTTTTCAGCCGCGTATTGCGCCATCAGCACGTTGCCGAGCAGCGACACCGACTTGATGTCGCAATTGAGCCAGCGACGATCCTCGGCGCTCACGCACGCCACACCGCTCGCGCGCTGCGCGGCGTCGGGCAGGTTCAGCGCCGTGACCATCACGAACACCGTCGGCTTCACGCCGGCCGGAAACGCGTGACCGCGCTTCGCGACGCCGCGCGTGACCTGGATGTACGCGATCGCGTCCTGATCGGCACGCAAGCCGCCGTCCGCTTCGTTGGCTTCGACCACGCGCCCGATCAGCTCGCGCCAGCCGGCGTCGTCGAGCGGATTGGCGATGCCGATCTTGCCGACCGAGCGCGCGAGACGCGCCAGATGCTGCTTCAGGCGAAACGCCGTGCGGCGTCCGCTCTTGTGCGCGTACAACGGCGCGACTTCGTAGATGCCGTCGCCGAAAATGAAGCCTCGGTCGAGCACTGGCACGCGCGCTTCGGACAACGGCACCAGCTCGCCGTTCAGATAAACGACCGGGTCCAGCGAAACCTCGGAGACAGCGGACATCGCGACGTCGCCCTTATTTTTTCTTGTTGAACATCAACATCATCGAATCCCACACGCGGCCGACCACGCCGGCTTGCGGAACCGGCTGCAGCGCGACCACCGGGAACTGCGCGAGCACCTTGCCGTCGGCGACGAGCTTCGCGGTGCCGACCTGCTGACCGTTCGCGATCGGCGCGACGAGCGGATCGTTGAGTTCGATCTGCGGCTTCGCCTTGTCGCCCGCGCCCTTCGGCAGCGTGATGTACTGGTCGCCCTTCACGCCGACCTGCACGCTGTCCTGCGCACCCTTGTAGACGCGCGGCGTCGCCACGACCTGGTTCGCCTTGTACAGACGCGTCGTGTCGTA
>DATAQT010000393.1:0-5195 GCA_036264535.1 Paraburkholderia sp.
AAGGTCCACTTCAGCGTTTGCGCGGCCCACAGCAGATAGCCGCCCGTGCTGTGCTGCACGCCCTTCGGCTTGCCGGTCGAACCGGACGTATAGAGGATGAAGAGCGGATGCTCGGCGTCGACCCACTCGGGCGGGCACTGATCCGACTCGCCCTGGGTGACTTCGTGCATCCACAGGTCTCGCCCAGCGTCCCATGCGACCTTGCCGCCGGTGCGCTGGTACACGATCACGCTCTTGACCTTCTCGCAGCCGCCGAGCGCAAGCGCTTCGTCGGCGATGTTCTTCAGCGGCAGCGCCTTGCCGCCGCGCATCTGTTCGTCGGACGTGATCAGCGCGACCGCGCCGACGTCGACGAGCCGTTCGTTCAGCGACTTCGACGAGAAGCCGCCGAACACGACCGAGTGCGTCGCGCCGATCCGCGCGCACGCCTGCATCGCGACGATGCCCTCGATCGACATCGGCATATAGATGACGACCGGGTCGCCCTTCTTCACGCCGCGCTTTTTCAGCGCATTCGCGAAGCGCGATACGCGTTGCAGCAGGTCCTGATAGGTGACGTTGGTGACGGTGCCGTCGTCGGCTTCGAATACGATCGCGACGCGCTCGCCGTTGCCGGCCTCGACATGACGGTCGATGCTGTTGTAAGACGCGTTGAGCTGGCCGTCCTCGAACCACGTGTAGAACGGCGCCTTCGATTCGTCGAGCACCTTCGTGAATGGCGTCTGCCAACTCAGCGTCTCCTTCGCGAGACGCCCCCAGAAGCCTTCGTAGTCGCGCTCCGCTTCGGCGGCAAGCGTCCGGTACGCGTCCATGCCGGAGATCGTGGCACCCTTCGCAGTGTCAGCGGAGGGCGGAAAAACGCGGTGTTCGTGAAGAACCGATTCAATCGCAGACATCGACAACCCCTTGGTGAAGATGAAACGTAAAACCTGTGCCGGCGCGCGTCGCACGCGCTGCCTTGTCCTGTTCGAGCCGCCGCGAGCGGCGCTGTCTCCCACCTCGCGATGCCGTCCGACGCGTGGGCGTGCGGCATCGCAACATCCTTGCATGCGGGCGGTCTGCCCGATCGTATCCCGCGTCAAGGCTTAACCATAAGCTCTGCAACTTACCGGCCACTTACGCGCATCGCATTGATCTGCAAGCGAAAACCCTTAGATCGCGAAAGCCATCGACGCGGCCGCGCGTTGATCAGACGAGACACGCGCGGAAAAGATCGCGCGTTCTGCGGTTACGCCGACTCGCCCGGCCTCTTACAATGCTAACTGAACTAGCCGCCCGGATTCCAGCTTGAATCGCTACGCCCTGCTTCTCATTACCTCGATGCTGCTGGTCGGCAGCAATGTCGGAATCGGTAAATCGATCGTCGCCTTTGTCCCCGTCCCGCTGTTCGCGCTGCTGCGTTTCGTGATCGCGATGGCCGTGCTATGGCCGCTCTTGCGCGTCGCCAAACTGCGCCGCGTCAAACGCGACGAATGGATCAACCTGTTTTTACAGGCGCTATTCGGCACCTTCGGCTTCACGCTGCTGATGCTCAACGGCGTCGCGCGCACGAGCGCGGTCGCGGCGGGCGTGATCACGAGTACGATTCCAGCGGTCGTCGCGCTGCTGTCGTGGCTGATCCTGAAGGAGCGGCCGGATGGCCGCGCGCTCGCGTCGATCGTGCTGGCCATCGTCGGCGTCGTCGTGATCAATGTCGCGCACGCCGAAGCGGGCGCCGATGCGGCGGCCAGTACCGGCTCGCTGGCGGGCAACTTCATGGTGCTGGGCGCCGTGTGCTGCGAATCGTTGTACGTCATCCTGTCGCGCCGTCTCACGCAAACGCTCGCGCCAATCGACATCTGCGCGTACACGCATATGTTCGGCCTGCTGCTGATGCTGCCGCTCGGCGCCGGCGCGCTCGCGCATTTCGACTATCGCGCGGTGCCGTCGAGCGTCTGGATGCTGGTGCTGTGGTACGGGCTGTCGGCCAGCATCTTCTCGTTCTGGCTGTGGATGAAGGGCATCCGTCACGTGCCGGGCAGTCTCGCCGGCGTGTTCAGCGCGGTGCTGCCCGTCGCCGCGGCACTCTACGGCATCGTGTTCCTCGGCGAGCGACCCACGCTCGCGCACGGCGTCGCGCTCGCCTGCGTGATCGCCGGCATCGGCCTCGCAAGCGTCAAGACGCGCCGCGTGCCGCCGGTCGCATCGTAAGTCCGGCGGGCGCGCTGCCCGCCGCAAAGCAGCGGATTCGAGCGACGCTGTACAATAGCGCGCCTGACGCGAGTCTCGCGCCCCTCGGTGGCCGCGCCCCGCTCCGCTTGTCGGCGCCTGTCCCCGTGTTCCGTCATCCCCGCTTCACCTGACCGTTGCCTATGTCCGCTTCGCGACCCGCCTCCGCCCGTCCGCGCCGCCCCATGCGCGCGCTGCCACACCTCGTTTTCATGAGCCGCTGGCTGCAGGTGCCGCTGTACCTCGGCCTGATCGTCGCGCAGGCGGTCTACGTCGTGCTGTTCCTGAAGGAAGTCTGGCATCTGGTCACGGATTCGATGCGGCTCGACGAAACCAGCATCATGCTCGTCGTGCTGGGCCTGATCGACGTGGTGATGATCTCGAACCTGCTGATCATGGTGATCATCGGCGGGTATGAAACGTTCGTGTCGCGCCTCGGCCTCGACGGTCATCCGGACGAGCCGGAATGGCTCGATCACGTGAACGCCGGCGTGCTGAAAGTGAAGCTGTCGATGGCATTGATCAGCATCTCGTCGATCCATCTGCTGAAGACCTTCATCAGTCCCGACCAGAACACGACGCACACGATCATGTGGCAGGTGATCATCCACGTCGCGTTCCTCGTATCCGCGCTCGTGATGGCGTTCGTCGACCGCCTCACCACGCACACGCACCCCAAACATGTCGAACAGCCCGCGGCATTGCACGCCGTGGGCGGCATCAAGGTTTCCACTCCCCTGAAGGCGCAAGACTGACCGCACCGCGCTGCGATCCGACAACAAGCGCCACTCCCCACTGAGCTAGCCATGACCGTCATCAAACAGGAAGACCTGATTCAGAGCATCGCTGATTCGCTGCAGCACATCAGCTACTACCATCCGCTCGACTACATCGAAGCGCTCGGCCGTGCGTACGAGCTCGAACAGAGCCCGGCAGCGAAGGACGCGATCGCGCAGATCCTGACCAACAGCCGCATGTGCGCCGAAGGCAAGCGCCCGATCTGCCAGGACACCGGCATCGTCACGGTATTCGTGAAGGTCGGCATGGACGTGCGTTGGGACGGCGCGACGATGAGCGTCACCGACATGATCAACGAAGGCGTGCGCCGCGGTTATCTGAACCCGGACAACGTGCTGCGCGCATCGATCGTGAGCCCGCCCGAAGGCGCGCGCAAGAACACCAGGGACAACACGCCGGCCGTGATCCACTACGAGATCGTGCCGGGTAACACAGTCGACGTGCAGGTCGCGGCCAAGGGCGGCGGCTCGGAAAACAAGTCGAAGTTCGCGATGCTGAATCCGTCGGATTCGATCGTCGACTGGATTCTGAAGACCGTGCCGACGATGGGCGCGGGCTGGTGCCCGCCGGGCATGCTGGGCATCGGCATCGGCGGCACCGCTGAAAAAGCGATGGTGATGGCGAAGGAATCGCTGATGGACCCGATCGACATTCAGGACGTGATCGCACGCGGCCCGCAGGACTGGATCGAAGAGCTGCGCGTCGAGCTGCACGAGAAGGTCAACGCGCTCGGTATCGGCGCGCAGGGTCTCGGCGGTCTGTCCACCGTGCTCGACGTGAAGATCATGGCCGCGCCGACGCACGCCGCGTCCAAGCCGATCGCGATCATCCCGAACTGCGCGGCCACGCGCCACGCGCACTTCACGCTCGACGGCTCGGGCGTCGCCAAACTCGAAGCGCCGTCGCTCGACGCATGGCCGAAGGTGCAGTGGGAGCCGGACACGGAAAAGAGCCAGCGTGTCGATCTGAACACGCTGACGCCGGAAGAAGTGGCCGGCTGGAAGCCGGGCCAGACGCTGCTGCTGTCGGGCAAGATGCTGACGGGCCGCGACGCGGCGCACAAGCGCATCGCCGACATGCTCGCGAAGGGCGAGAAGCTGCCGGTCGACTTTACGAACCGCGTGATCTATTACGTCGGCCCGGTCGATCCGGTGCGCGACGAAGCGGTCGGCCCGGCGGGCCCGACCACGGCAACGCGGATGGACAAGTTCACTGAGACGATGCTGTCGCAAACGGGCCTCATCTCGATGATCGGTAAGGCCGAGCGCGGCCCGGTCGCGATCGAGGCGATCAAGAAGCACAAGGCCGCGTATCTGATGGCCGTCGGCGGCGCCGCTTACCTCGTGTCGAAGGCGATCCGCAGCGCGAAGGTGCTCGCGTTCGAAGACCTCGGCATGGAAGCGATCTACGAGTTCGACGTGCAGGATATGCCGGTCACGGTCGCCGTCGATTCGAACGGCACCTCCGTGCACCAGACTGGCCCGAAGGAATGGCAGGCCAAGATCGGCAAGATCCCGGTCGCCACGGCTTGATGAATGGCGCTTAACGCCACTCAGGTCGGTCGAAAAGCCGGGACCGCGATCCCGGCTTTTTTATTGCCGTGCGTCATGCCTTCGCAAGGCGGCGCACCAAGCCGCCGACACGGTCAGAAGTTATGTCGGACTTCTTGGCTTTTTGGGGTATGACGTTTATTGTTGTTGGAAATTCAAGGTCCCCGAAAAAGGAAATAACATGCAAGGCGACAAGAAGGTCATCGAATATCTGAACGCTCAGCTGAAAAACGAGCTGACCGCGATCAACCAGTACTTCCTGCATGCGCGGATGTACGGCCACTGGGGCCTCGAGAAGCTCGGCAAGCACGAGTACGACGAGTCGATCGGCGAGATGAAGCATGCCGACCTGCTGATCGAGCGCATCTTCGTGCTAGACGGTCTGCCGAATCTGCAGGACCTGCACAAGCTGCTGATCGGTGAGGAAACCAAAGAGATCCTCGAATGCGATCTGAAGCTCGAACAGATTTCGCAAAGCACCTGCAAGGAAGCGATTGCGTACTGCGAGACGGTGCGCGATTTCATCTCGCGCGAAATCTTCACGACGATTCTCGACGACACCGAAGAGCACATCGACTGGCTCGAAACCCAGCTCGATCTGATCGACAAGGTCGGTATCCAGAACTACCAGCAAAGCGC
>DATAQT010000394.1:0-8747 GCA_036264535.1 Paraburkholderia sp.
GGGGGGCAACTGCGACAACAATTCGGTTTCGTTGCGTCGCCATGGAGCGCAACTGGTCGCACCGTTGCCGGAGTTCGATCGACTCCGCGCGTATGCACTACGAGCGCGCAGTGCAGGCGCAAAGATCTCATTGCACTAGAAGCGATACGACGCGCCGATTTGAACCACCGGATACCAGCGGTAGGGTGACACCTTGGACTTCAGTTCGTTGAGCCCCTCGCTCGCAATTTGCTGACTCGCTATTGGTCCGGCCCTCTGGGTCAGTGTCTTCGAGAGCGTGTAGGAAACCTTGGGGATACCATATGCGACCCCCAAGTCTGCGACTAACCCGAAGCCTTTCTGGGGATGATGCCAGTAGCCAACGCCTAAGTAAGGCATCACGGACGGATATCGGGCTTGGGCGACGGCGTATTCTCCGGGAAACGCCGGATACTGCTTTCCGCCGAACAGATAATTGCCATTCGTCGGAACCGATGTCCCCGTCAGATGATCGTCGTTGAAGCGCACACCACCCGTCATGCGAATGACGGCGCGTGGTGCGGCCGTGGGGCTCGTATGAAGGCATCGATAGCGGCGAGCGCTTCCAGGTCAAGCGCATCGTCGTCAGTCCGGGTGCGCAGCTAAGCCTGCAGATGCATCATCATCGCGCGGAGCACTGGATCGTCGTGAAGGGCACCGCGCTCGTGACGAACGGCGACAAGGAAATCATGCTGACCGAGAATCAGTCGACCTATATTCCGCTCGGCGTGACCCATCGGCTGCTGAACCCCGGCAAGATTCCGCTCGGGTTGATCGAGGTGCAGTCGGGCGCGTATCTCGGCGAGGACGACATCGTGCGGTTCGAGGATACGTACGGGCGCGTGGCGAAGGTCTAAGGCGCTCGACGTTTAGCCATGGCGACGCGTTTCAAAGGCCACCTGTCGAAAGACCGGTGGCCTTTTTCATGGCCGCACGGAGCGGCGGGCGAAAGTGCACAATAGCCAGAGGCAAACACCCAACCGCCACGAAGGAGCCCGCATGATCCAGCCCAAAGCCATCGAATACCGAGACGCGCCGCCCGAAGTCAAAGCCGTCTACGACGACATCAAGGCGACCCGTCAGGTCGACGACGTGAACAACTTCTGGAAGTACATCGCGCAGCATCCGCCGACGCTCGCGCGCACATGGGACAGCCTGAAGGAAGTGATGGCGCCCGGCGCGCTCGATCCGCTCGTCAAGGAACTGCTGTACGTCGCGGTCAGCGTGACGAACAACTGCGGCTATTGCGTCGCGAGCCACACGGCCGCGGCGCGCCGCGCCGGTATGACCGACGAGATGTTCGGGGAGCTGCTGGCAATCGTCGGGATGGCTAACGAAACGAACCGGCTCGCGGTCGGTTATCGCGTGCCGATCGATCCGGCTTTCGAGTGAAGCGCATGAAGCGTGCGATGCGGCCCGGTCGTACCGACCCGGGCCGCATGCATGATTGCGCCGTCGTACGCAACGGCGCGAGGCCTCGTCCTTACAGCGGCACGATATGGCCCGGCTCCGGATGGCAGACCGGCGTGTAGACCGGCCCGCAGCCGTAATGTAGCGGCTGGCAGGGGTTGTAGGAGGGCGGGCTGTAGTGCGGCGGGTTGCAAACCGGCGGCTTGTAGCACGAAGGCGGGTATTCGCGCGTGGTGCACGAATGGCCGCCACGTACGGACTGGGCAGCGGCATGGTCGAGATCGTCGCAGTGCGACAGGTCGGCGAGGGTCAAGGTGGTCATGATGTATCTCCGGCAACGTTGGATGGCTATCGAGCGCGCAAATGCTTTTCGCTCGGTCGTTCCAGTCGCATGCACCATGCCATGCGGCGCGATTCACCGCCCGTGCTGGCTCGAGCGTTGATCGACCGTTTCCCCACACCCATAACTGATCGTCGTCGGCCAACTTGCGACAACCCAGTGTCGTTCAACCGCCAACACGTCGGCCGGTCAGCGCGTCACCCAGCCCGCGAGCAAGGCCGGCAACCCGGCCATCTCCCTGAACACGTGCACCGCGCCCGCGCCATGCAACGCGGTCGCGCTGCTATGGCCGAGGTGAGTCGGGCAATAGCCGAACACGGTCGCGCCGGCCGCGACGCCCGCGGTCGCGCCCGTCACCGTATCCTCGATCACCGCGCAGCGGGTCGGCTCGACGCCGAGTCCCGCGGCCGCGGCGAGGTAGACGTCGGGAAACGGCTTGCTGCGCGGCATTTCGTGGCCGCTGAAGATGTGCTCGCCGAAGCAGTCGAGGATGCCCGCTTTCGCGAGCTGCAATTCGATCTTGACGCGATCCGCGCCCGACGCCACCGCAATGCGTCCGTTCAGCGTCTGCTGCAGGGCGCGCACCGCGGCGGGTGCGCCATCGATGGCGCTCAGCTCGCGGTCGAGCGCCACGTTGCGGCGCGTGCGGAATTGCGTCAGCCACTCGTTCGTGATCGCAAAGCCGGTGCGCGCCTCGATCAGCGCGGCTTCGTCCTTGACCATCTTGCCGACGAAAATGCGCATCGTTTCTTCGACGCTCAGATGCCAGCCGAGCTCGCCGAGCATCTCGGTGAGCACGCGATTCGTGATGGGCTCGGAGTCAACCAGCACGCCGTCACAGTCGAACAGCACGGCGTCAAAAGGAAAATCGGCCATCGGGCAGGGTACAGACAAGGTTCGCGAAGCGAGAAAGCATACCGCATGGCGCCCCTCCGTCGTCAGGCGGACAGCGAGGTGTTCCCCCTTTCATTTTTTTTCGCCGACCCAGCGACGGATTTTTCTCGCTGCCGCGTTCAAGTAGAAACGGAGCCGATCGAGGCTCTGACTTGTTCCGGCTTTGAAGGGAGAAACCGACATGAACACCAACCGCATGATTCGTCTGCTGGGTTCCACGCTCGCGGCCGCGCTGTGCTGCGCGGCCACGCTGACGGCCGTGCCCGCCTCCGCGCAAGTGATGATCGCACCGATGGCGCCGCCGCCGCCGCGCGTCGAAGTCGTGCCCGCGCCGCGCGACGGCTATGTGTGGGACCAGGGCCGCTGGCGCTGGGATCACGGCCGCTATGTGTGGGTGCCGGGCCACTGGCAGCCGGTGCGCGTCGGTTATCACTGGGTGCCGGGGCATTGGGCGCAACACGGGCCGCACTGGCGCTGGATCGACGGACATTGGGCGTGAGGGAGGTTGGCGATGAAAACCCTCGTGATGATTCTGCTGGCGGCCACGCTGGCCGGCTGTGTGGTTTATCCGGCACGTCCGGCCGTCTACCGGCCGGCGGTCGTCGTATATTGATCGCGTCCGTGATGCCAGACCGGATCGCGGCGTAGCAACGTAGCGGCACGAAACCATAACAACACGACGGCTTAAGGAGCGGCGGCAAGTGAACGACGTTGATCCCGTGATGCGGTCCTCACGCGCGTGCGTGATGTCGCGACGGAGCCGCGCGCCTTGAGCGACGCGCCACCCGATCCGGATGCCGAGCTGATCGCGCGGGTGGGCCGCGAGGAGCCCGGCGCGATCCGCTCGCTGGTCGCGCGCAAGCTGCCCCGGCTGCTTGCGCTCGCCACGCGCATGCTCGGCGATCGCATGGAAGCGGAGGACGTCGCGCAGGAGGTGTTCGTGCGAATCTGGAAACAGGCTGCGCGCTGGCGCGAAGGCGAAGCGAAGTTCGACACGTGGATGCATCGGGTCGCGCTCAATCTTTGCTACGACCGTCTGCGCGGCCAGCGCGAAGACCCGAGCGACGAGCCGCCCGATTCGATCGATCCCGCCGCGCTACCCGACGCGCGGCTCGAAGCACGCGCCGACCAGGCACAGATACGCGCGGCGCTCGCCGCGTTGCCGGCGCGACAGCGCGAAGCGCTCGTGCTGACCTATTACCAGGAGATGTCGAACGTCGACGCTGCCGCCTTGATCGGCGTCAGCGTCGATGCGCTGGAAAGTCTGCTGACCCGCGCGCGCCGCAATCTGCGCGCTCAACTGGCCGGCAGCGGCCTTAGCAAGGACAAGTCATGACGCCCGAAAGATTCCATCAGATCGTTGCAGCGTACGGCGCCGATGCGCGCCGCTGGCCGGAGCCGGAACGCGAAGCCGCGCAGGCGTGGGCGCGCGCGCATCGCAGCGAAGCCGACGCGGCGTTGAGCGACGCGGCCGGCCTCGACGCATGGCTCGCCGCCGACCACATCGAGTCGCCGAGCCTCGAACTGCAGCGCCGCATCATCGACGCCGCGCCGTCGCGGCGCCCGGCACCACGGTGGCGTCTATGGTGGTCGGGCGCGGCGGTGGCCGGGGTGGGGCTGCTCGGCGGCGTGGCCGGCGCGTTCGCGGTGTCGTTTTTCGTGCTGACCGAAAACGCGCCGATCGTGCATGAATCCTCGTATCTGACTTCGAGCTTCGGCGGTACCACCGCCGATTGGAGCGGCGAATGAACGGGCGCTCGTGGAAATTTGCGCTGCTGGGCTCCGTGGTGCTCAACGTGTTCCTGCTCGGTGGGATTGCCGGTGGCGCGTATCAATGGTTCGCCGCGCACGGTGCGAATCAGCCGGCGGCGGCGCAGGACCAGCGCGCGCTGCGTTTCGCCGCCGAGCCGCTGTCGGCGCAGCAGCGCCAGGCGTTTCTGGATGGCCTGAAGGACGCGCGTCGCGAAGGGCGGCAGTATGCGCGCGACGGACACGAGGGGCGTCGCGAGGTGCTGCGTCTGCTCGCCGCGCCGCAGTTCGATCGCGCGGCGCTCGATGCCGCGCTCGCGCGCACGCGCGCGGCCGACAGCAGCCTGCGCGCGATGGTCGAGGCGAGCGTCGCCGATTTCGCGGCGACGCTGACGCCCGAGGAGCGCGTCAAGTTCGCCGATAGTCTGAAACTGCGCGGGCAATGGCGCGAGCCGCAGGCGGCGCAGAACGCGAAGAAGCCGGCGCCGAATGCCGCATCGGGGGAATAAAAAAATGCGCGCGATTGCGACGGATTTCGGCGGGGCCACCGTTTAAGGGATATGCAGGCGTCGTACCTGCCGACGAGGATCGTATGGCCAACTCACCGAACCTGAATGCCGCGGCGATCGCACTGAACCGCTTCGGCCTCGGCGCGCGCGCCGACGAAGCGCCGCCCGCCGATCCGAAGGGCTGGCTGCTTGCGCAGTTCGAGCAATATCAGCCACGCCCGGCCGCGTGGGCGAACCAGCCCGATTCGATCGCGTTGTCGACGGAGCTCCTGCAGCAGCGCATGCAGATGGAGCAGCAGGCGAAACAGACAGCGGGCGAGGGGACCCAATCAAGCCCAAATGCGCTCAACGGCGCGAACAACAGTGCAACCAGCAGCGCGAGCAACGCCGCAGCGGCCAGCCAGACCGACGCGCAAAACGCCCGGCAAGCGGAACGAAAAGCACTGCGCGTCGAAATCCTCGATATGTACCGCTCGTCGGTCAATGCGCGCGTCGCGAGCGCGCTCACCACGCCGACACCGTTCATCGAACGGCTCGTGCATTTCTGGGCGAATCACTTCGCGGTGTCGACCGAAAAGCCCGGCGTCGCGGCGCTCGCCGGATCGTTCGAAGCGGAGGCAATCCGCCCGCACGTGCTGGGCCGTTTCGAGGACATGCTGGTGGCCGTCGAGCGTCATCCGGCGATGCAGCTGTTCCTCGACCAGGCCCGCTCGGTCGGACCTGACAGCATGGCCGCGCTGCGCGCCGCGCAACGCAATCCGGACAACAGACGCGGACTCAACGAGAACCTCGCGCGCGAGATCATGGAGCTGCATACGCTCGGCGTGCGCAGCGGCTATAGCCAGGACGACGTGACCGAATTCGCGCGCGCGCTGACCGGCTGGAGCCTCGTCGGCAATCCGGGGAACGGCGGCGCCAATCCGAACCGACGTGCGTTGGAGCAGAACGGCGAACCCGGCAGCTTCGTGTTTCGCCCCGCGCTGCACGAGCCCGGCACGCGCACGATCATGGGACGCCGCTACGACCAGGCCGGCGAACAGCAGGCGCTCGCGATCCTGCACGACCTCGCGCACGCGCCGGCCACCGCGCAGCATATCGGCACGAAGCTCGCCCGTCATTTCGTCGCCGACAATCCACCGCCGGGCGTGAGCGAACGTCTCGCCGAGGCGTTCGCGCGCAGCGACGGCGATCTGCCGACCGTCTATCGCGCGTTGATCGATACGCCGCAAGCGTGGTCGCCGAGCGCGGTGAAGTTCAAGACGCCGTGGGAGTGGACCATTTCGTCGATGCGCGGACTCGGCTGGCACGACCTCGGCAATCTGCAGAGCGCGCCGATTCTCACGCAGCTCGGCCAGCCCGTGTGGCGCCCCGGTTCGCCCGCAGGCTACGACGATATCGCCGCGAGCTGGGCCGCGCCCGATGCGCTCGTGCGCCGCGTCGAAGTCGCGCAACGGTTTGCCGCACGCGTCGGCGACCGGCTCGATGCGCGCTCGCTCGGCCAGACCTTGACGGCGGGCTCGCTCAGCGAGCCGACGGCCACAGCGGTGTCGCGCGCGGAAAGCGCATCGACGGCGATCGCGCTCCTGCTCGTATCGCCCGATTTTCAACGGAGATGAACGCCATGCTGTCACGCCGCCAGTTTCTGAGCGTCGCCGCTGCCGGTGCGGGCGCGCTGCTCGTGTCGCCGCAAATCGCGTTCGCGCATGTCGCGACCGACCGCCGCTTCGTGTTCGTGATCCAGCGTGGCGCGGCCGATGGCCTGAACATCGTCGTGCCGTACGCGGACCCCGCGTATGCGACGTTGCGTGGGCCGCTCGCGATCGACGCGTCGAACGCGCCGCATCTGGACGGCACCTTCGCGCTGCATCCGGCGCTCGCGCAGATGGCGAAGCTCTACGCGGACCGCGAGGTGCTGTTCGTGCACGCGGTCGCTTCGCCGTATCGCGACCGCTCGCATTTCGACGGACAAAACGTGCTCGAAACGGGCGGCACGTCGCCGTATCAGATGAAGGACGGTTGGCTCAACCGGCTCGCCGCGCAATTGCCCGCCACCCGCGAAAACGCGATCGCGTTCGCGCCGACCGTGCCGATGGCGCTGCGCTGCCCGGCCGCGGTGACCTCGTATGCACCGTCGGCCTTGCCGCAGGCGCCCGACGATCTGCTCGCACGCGTCTCGCAGCTGTACGAGCAGGACGCGCAGTTGCGGCCGCTGTGGGAATCGGCGATGGCGGCGCGCGGCCTCGCGGGCGATGCCGGCGCGCGTCAGGACCCGGCGAGCCTCGGCAAGCTCGCGGCGAGTTTTCTGGCGCGCGACGACGGTCCTCGCATCGCGATGATCGAGACCGGCGGATGGGACACGCACAGCGCGCAGAACGCGCGGCTCGCGAATCAGCTAAAGGCGCTCGACACGATGCTCGCCGCGTTGCGCGACGGCATGGGGCCGTCGTGGAGCAAGACCACGGTGCTGGTCGCGACGGAGTTCGGCAGGACCGCGGCCGCGAACGGGACGGGCGGCACCGATCACGGCACCGGCTCGGTCGCGATGGTACTGGGCGGGTCGGTGCAGGGCGGACGCGTGATCGCGGATTGGCCGGGCCTCGCGCCGCATCAGCTGTATCAGTCGCGTGACCTGAGGCCGACCGCTTCGCTCGACGCGTTGATCGCGGGCACGGCGAGTGAAAGTCTCGGGCTCGATCCCGAGCGCACCGCGGCCGCGCTGTTTGGCCGGACCGTGGCGGGCAGACCGATGACGGGGGTGGTTAGAGCGTGAGGCGTTGAATAACGATGGCACGGAGGCGTGATGGGCGAACGAGGGTTCGGTGGACCAGAGACGCGCGAGCAGGGAAGACCGGGCTTCGCGGTGCATCGGCATGGCGAGTCGCGTCTGCCGACGCTGACCGCCTTGCTCGACGCGTTGATCGTCGGCGCGGCGAGTGAAAGTATCGCGTTCGATCCCGAACGAACCGCGGCTGCGCTATTCGACCTGACGATCGTGGCGCGGCCGTTGACGGGGGTGGTGAGGACCTGGTGAGGAAGCGGACGTCGCGATGACGTCCGCCCTTATCAAGCAGTGCAAACTTGGCGCACGGAGGCCGACACTTCGCATTGACTCGCCGCGACCGCATGCGTCGCGTGAACCGAGCGCTCGCCGACGCGATGATAGCGGCGGCCGTAATAGATCAGCGCATCGCCCGCGCCCTGCGTGCGCGCGGCCTTCACCGCGCAGAAGAACACCGTGTGCGTGCCGACTTCGGTCACCGACTCGATCTCGCAGTCGAGCGACGCGAGCGCGTCCTGCAACACCGGTGAGCCGGTCGCGAGGCTATCCCAGTGCGCGGCGGCGAAGCGTTCTTCGATCGCGAGCGCGCCGGTGGCGAAGTGTGCGGCCAGCGCCTGCTGCTCGGCGCTCAGCACGTTCACGCACAGCTTGCCATTGGTGCGAAACGCCGCGTTATTGCGGCTGCCGCGGTTGATGCAGACGAGCAGCGTGGGCGGCTCGTCAGTGACGCCGCAGACCGCCGACGCGGTGCAGCCCGCAAGGCCGGCTTCACCGTCGCTGGTAATGATGTTGACGGCCGCGCCAAGACCGGCCATCGCGTCGCGGAACGTGCTCTTGTCAAGCATGGGGGCCTCTGCTGGAAATCGGGGTGCCGCCGCATGGTTTGCGTGCGACGGCATTCGTTGAAACAACGCTGCTCGTGTCAGCCGCGAGCCTGGTCGGCCGGCGCCGCCGCGCAAGCCGGCGAACGGAAGCGCGCCGCCGTGTGACTCTCGGGCAGCCGCGCATGGCCGAACAGTTTTTCGCGCAGCGTGCCGTCGCGATACGC
>DATAQT010000025.1:0-21032 GCA_036264535.1 Paraburkholderia sp.
ACAGCTTCACGTCGGCGCTGGCGATGTTCTCCTTCAGTTGCTCGAGCGAAGTCGCGCCGATCAGATTGCTGGTCACGAACGGTCGGCTATTGACGAACGCGAGCGCGAATTGCGCGGGCGACAGGCCGTGCCGCTTCGCGAGTTCGACGTAACGCGTGGTCGCCTGCACCGCTTGCGGCTTGCTGTAGCGCTGGAAGCGCTCGAACAGCGTGATGCGCGCGCCAGCCGGACGTGCGCCGCCTTCGTACTTGCCCGACAGCCAGCCGAACGCGAGCGGCGAATACGCGAGCAGACCGATGTTGTCACGATGCGCGTACTCGGACAGACCCGCTTCGTACGTACGGTTCAACAGGCTGTACGGATTCTGGATGCTGACGATGCGCGGCAAGCCGAGCTTTTCGGCCGCGCGCAGAAACTGCGCGACGCCCCACGGCGTTTCATTCGACACGCCGACATGACGCACCTTGCCCGCCTTCACGAATTCGGCCAGCACCGTGAGCGTTTCCTCGATCGGCACCGTGTACGCGTCGTCGACCCACGGATACGACGGACGGCCGAACGTCATCGTGCTGCGATCCGGCCAGTGCAGTTGATACAGATCGACGTAGTCCGTTTGCAGACGCTTGAGGCTGTCGTTGAGCGCCTCGGTCAGGTTCTTGCGATCGAACTGGTTGCCCTCGCCGCGAATATGACGCGGATTGTGCGGCTGACGCGCGGGTCCCGCGATCTTGGTGGCGAGCACGATCTTCTCGCGCGCGCTCTTGTGCTGCGCGAGCCACGTGCCGATGTAGCGCTCCGTCGAGCCTTGCGTTTCAGCGCGCGGCGGCACCGGATACATTTCGGCCGTGTCGATCAGGTTCACGCCGTGATCGAGCGCGTAGTCGATCTGCGCGTGCGCTTCCTGCTCGGTGTTCTGCTCGCCCCACGTCATCGTGCCGAGACCAATCAGGCTAACCTGCACGTCGGAGTCGCCGAGTCTGCGGTGTTCCATCTAACTTGTCCTGTTGAAGAGGTGAACGGAAAGCGCAGACGTTACCACGCCGGCGCAATACCTGCAGCGAGGCTAGAATGCGGGGCCCATGCGTTGCATCGCGCTGCCAATGCGCGCTTCCTCTCGACTTCGCTGCCATGAATCACGAACACCTCGAATTGCTGGTCACGCGAGTGATGCCCTACGGGAAATATAAAGGCCGCGTGATTGCCGACCTGCCCGGGCACTATCTAAACTGGTTCGCGAGCCAGGGCTTTCCGCCCGGTGAGATCGGCCGTCTGCTCGCGTTGATGCAGGAGATCGATCACAACGGCTTGAAACCGCTGCTCGAGCCGCTGCGCAAAGCGTTGCCAAAAGAGCGTTGAGACCGACCTCGTGAAAGCCGCACGAAGTCTTGCCAAGGCGGCTGAAAGTCGCGACGCAGGCAAGCTGCAAGCAATATAGGCCCGTAAAAAATTCATACAGGTTTTTGCTTGCGCATCGGGTCCGTGTGGCCTTTAATCGCGATAGGTCGTCGCGTCGTGAAACGTCGTTAGTGAAGCGATTCAGTCGTCGTTCGTTGAACCGTTACGATGTGTTCCGGCGCCGTGCGATCCCCCGCCTTTGATCTCCTGCATGTCCATGTCCCAGTTCAACCTGTCCGCGCTGCTCGAATATATCGGCCACGATCTGTCGCCGGTGCGCGCGGTCATCCTGTTCTTCGTGATCGGCTACGTGGTGGTCGGATTGCCTGTGCACTTTCGCCAGGGTGCGGTCTCGCGCGACATCTGGGGCACCGCCGCCGGCGTGACGATGGCCGCGCTCTATGCGGCATTCATTGCCGGCGTGTATCCGTGGCTGCATCACGTGTCGGTCGTCGCGCGTTGAGCATCGGCCGCCGCCAGTTCCGGTGCTAGTCCTTCCCATAGCGGCTCGAGCAATTCCCGTCGCGGCTGCCAACGCCGCATCGAGGTTCGATACAGCGGCCGGCGCACCTGCGCCGAGCTCGCGGTGCTCACACGCCGCGTCGTCTCGTGAAACGCGAGACAGCGCTCGTCCCACTCGAGCCCGCAATGCGCAAGCATGGAACGTACGTTCGCTTCGAAATCGTCGACCAGCTCTTCGTACCCGATCTCGATCATTACGGCCGCGGGCAGCACGCGCCGCCAATGCGCCATCAACGCATCGTATGCGCGGTAATAGCGGCCCAGCTCGCCGAGGTCGTAGCCGAACGGCACGTCGTGAAAATGCGCGAGAAAATCGACAAACAGGTCTGCAACGGCGAACGGCGGCTATGGATGATGCGCGCGTTCGGCAGCGCAAGATGAATGAGCCCGACGTTGATGAAGTTGAACGGATATTTGTCGGTGAAGCGCGCGACAGGTCCTTCGGATTCCGCGAACACACGCTCCATCCGCCGCAGATAGTCCGCGCCGAGCGCGCTCCACTGCGACGCGCCCGCTCCCTCCAATGCCTCGATGTTGATCCGTAACGGATCGCCTGCGTCACGGCGAAGGCAATGGGCCAGCGCCTCGCCGAATTCGGTGCGCGCGACCGCGCCGAACACGCGCGGATGACTCGCGAGAATCTGCTCGATCAACGTCGAACCGGAACGCGGCATGCCAACGATAAAAACCGGCGCCGCCGACGGATCGCCGATACCGCGCGCCGCCGCGAGTGCATCCGCGTCGAACAGCTCGGGCAAGCGCGCGAATAGCCCTGGCGATTCCGCCTCGTTGTAGCGCATGGACTCGCGATACAGCGCATTGCCTTTGAGCAGATGATCGAACGAGGCATCGTCGCGCCCCACGCCGGACAGCGCCGCGCCATACGCGAAGTGCAGTTCGGCCTGGTCGGCGCGCTCGAGCGAGGCGGCGTCGCCGGCAAGCTGCTCCAGTTGCGCGAAGATGGGATCGTCGGCGGCGAGGCGTTTGGTCTGCACAAAGTTGCGGTAGTAGAGCGGCTCGCGCGGCGCGCCGTAGATCGCGCGCCGGTACGCTTCATGCGCATCGTCGAAACGAACGATCGCCTGCAGACAGTTGCCCATGTTATTGCTCGAACCGTCGGCGCGCGGATTCAGACGCACCGCTTCGCGATAGGCGTCGACGGCCGCGTCGAGCCGGTGCAACTGCTCGAGCGTCCAGCCGAGTCCGTGATGCAAATCGGCGTTATGCGGGTCGCACGATACCGCCTCGCGATAGCGGACCTCGGCTTCGGCAAAACGGCTCAGCGCGGCAAGCGTCGCGGCGAGACGCTCGTAGTGGTTCGCGTCGGCGGGCTCGAGCGCGCACGCGGATTCGAAGCATCGCAGCGCGGCTTCGACGTCGCCGCGTGCGATACAGGCGTCGCTTCGGCGCGCCATTGCGCGGCGGTGTCCGGTTGAGGATCGGGCTTCATTGACGGCGGTGGATCGCTGGTGAGCGCTGGAGAAAGGCTGGCGCGACGGCCGGCGCCCTCGCGCATGAGTGGGTTGTGTCGTCAGGCGGCAACGCGGTTAACTGGTCAGGCACGCGCGTCGCTTCCAGCTCAAAAACGAATCGTCCGACGGAACCTGGCAGCCGTGCCCTTCAGTAGCGTTTCGGATCGTTAACGAAGTGTTACCGCAGCGCCGTTCGGTAATACGCGGGAAGATAGATGGAAGGATTGAGGGTCCTGGCAATGGCTCGCCTGGTTGCGACCCAGCGCTCACACGACCGCGCCGATGCGGTAACGCCCGGACACAAATGCCGCTGAACTCCATTGCGTGCGGCCTTTCTGATGTTTATGTGAAGGAGACAATCGTGAGCAGGCTCATTGCATCGATGGCGTTGCTGGCGGCCGCGGCAGCGAGCTTTACTGGATGCGTCGTCGCGCCGCCCGCCGGATACGGATATCCGTATGCGCAGCCCTACTATCCCTACGCGTATGGACCGCCTTACTACGGGCCGGTGTACGGCTCGATCGGTATCTACGGCGGCTTTGGCGGGCCGTGCTGCTATTACGGACATGGGGGGTACTGGCATGGCCACGGCGGATGGCACGGCGGTGGCTGGCACGGGAACGGCGGGAACGGCGGATGGCACGGCGGCGGAGGCGGCGGCATGCACGGCGGCGGGAGCGCGTGGAGCAGCGGTGGCGGGATGGGGGGGCATGGGCATTGACGGATCGACAAATCGGTGCCTACGTCCGTCGCGGCAAGTGACACGCTTTACGCGCGCCGGGAGGTTTCCGGCCTTGCGGTAAAATTGCTGTTTTGATTCAAGCCGTCTCGCCGTCCCATGTCTTTACCTCACACTCGCAGCCCCCGCCGCGTGTCCGTCGCACCGATGATGGACTGGACTGATCGTCATTGCCGCTCGCTGCATCGGATGATTTCGCGCCATACCTGGCTTTACACCGAAATGGTGACGACCGGTGCGCTGTTGCACGGCGACGTGCCACGTCATCTCGCGTTTACGCCCGACGAAGCGCCGGTCGCGCTGCAACTCGGCGGCAGCGAGCCCGACGATCTCGCGCGCTCGGCGAAGCTCGGCGAGCAATGGGGCTACGACGAAATCAACCTGAATTGCGGCTGCCCGTCCGAGCGCGTGCAACGCGGCGCATTCGGCGCGTGCCTGATGAACGAGCCGCGCCTCGTCGCCGATTGCGTGAAGGCGATGCGCGACGTCGTATCGGTCCCGGTCACGGTCAAGCACCGGATCGGCGTCGATGCGGTCGAGGAATACGGCTTCGTGCGCGATTTCGTCGGCACGATCGCTGAGGCCGGCTGCGAGGTCTTTATCGTTCATGCGCGCAACGCGATCCTGAAGGGCTTGAGCCCGAAGGAAAATCGCGAGATTCCACCGCTCAAGTACGACTACGCGTATCAACTGAAGCGCGATTTTCCGCAACTGGAAATCATCATCAATGGCGGTATCAAGACGCTCGACGAACTCGACGCGCATCTTCAGCACGTAGACGGCGTGATGCTTGGGCGCGAGGCCTATCACAACCCCTACCTGCTCGCCGATGTCGACTCGCGCTTCTATGGGTCGGCGCAGGCGCCGCTGACGCGCGACCAGGTCGAAGCGAAACTGATCGAGTATTGCGCGAGCGAAATGGCACGCGGAACCTATCTCGGCGCAATCACGCGCCACGCGCTCGGGCTCTACCGCGGCGAAGCGGGCGCGCGCGGCTGGCGCCGCGTTTTGTCCGACAGCAAGCGGCTTGCAGCGCGCGATCTGACCATCTTCGACGAAGCAAGACAGCATCTGCGCGAGCCCATCGATATTTCTGAATAAAGGTCTAGGCAAACACGAATCTAGTCCCTATAATCTCGTTTCTTCGTCGGCGAGACAGGTTTTTTAGACAAGTCAAGCAGATGTTAGTGGTGGCTGTAGCTCAGTTGGTAGAGTCCAGGATTGTGATTCCTGTCGTCGTGGGTTCGAGTCCCATCAGCCACCCCACACAGAATTCGCGCAAACGGCGTTGTGAGCAATCACAGCGCCGTTTTTGTTTTGCCGCCGCCTTTCAGTGTTTTCCGCGATTCTGAGCGGTTTTCTGCCCCGCGGCGCCCCTTCTCGCCTCCCCCCGATTAATCAAAACCGCTTTGCCAACAGGGCCGGATCACGGGTCTGCCTTGCCGCGCCTATGTCTGACCGATTGTTTCCCGATCGGGAATAGTAATTTCAGATTATCGACATAAAAAATCGATAGTAGGGGTATACACTGCTTCTCAATGACGTTGCAGACACCTTGTTCCTCGGCTCCTGCGACGCCTTCCTGAAATTCAGTCGAAACGTTATCGGAGTCCTACCATGAAGACCAAGTTCATCGCCGCCCTGCTGGTTGCCGCTTCTGCCTCGATCGCCGCTCCCGCTTTCGCAAGCGGCTATGGTCCGGCACCGTACTATCGTCCGTCGGTTGGCGCGCCGGCTTCGCAACAAGGCCAGAATGCGCAGACCGTCGCTGCTGAACAGTCGAACAACACCCAATCGAATGCGTACGGTGGCGTGACGAGCGCGTCGTCGCAATCGGGCACGCGCAGCGAACGCGCTTCGGGTCCGCAATCGGTGTTCTTCGGCCACTAAGCCGCCAGCCAGCACCATCAGATCCGCTGCCTGCAAGGGCAGCGATCAAACCGGGCGCCGCGCATGCTGTATCGATGCCGGCGCCTCGTTGCGTGTACGGCGACCGTGGTGTCCGGCACGCCGTCCGGGGCCGTCTGTTCGCAGCGGTTCTGTCGCCCGCCTGCCGCGTCGCCGCCTGATCCAAGGGAGCGTCCCCTTCCAGCGCGATGCGCCCACACGCCTCTAGCTCGCCAGCCCCGCATCGATCAACTCGCGCGCCGCGCGAAACCCCGCTTCCGCCGCCGCATGCTCGGTGGACCATAAGCTATCGATATGCACGAGTTGCCAGTCGATCACCGTTGCATCGTTGCGCAGCACCCGGAAATGCGCCTTGACGCCGGTCAGCACCTGTTCGACCGCCACTTCGATGTCGTAGTCGCCATAGCGCGCCTGGTAGTCGCCCATGTCGACGCCCGTCGGCTCCATCCTCGCCTCCATGGTATCGCTGCTCGCGGGCGAGCGAACACACGCGTCCCGCGGGCGTCGCGATTGCCAACCATCCGCATGCGACTCACCCGCGACGCGCCGCCTCGCTCTCCAGACCGGACGTGCGGCCGACCGCCGAGCGGCGGATCAGTCGCAATCGCCGGACAGATACTGCCGGCCGCTGCAGTTGATTTCGACCTCACCGCTGCCCGCTTCGGCAACGAGGCCGCATGCCAGCAACTCCGCCACGACGGACTGCGATACTTCGGGCGCCGTCTGTCCGACGCCGACATCGTTCAGACGCCGCAATGCTTCAACTGCTTCGGGACTCAGGGACTTCGACATGGCCGTCTCCGTCGGAATGCTCAATTCATCCTAGCAAGTTTCATCGGCGGATGCAGGTGTGCGTGACCGACGAGCCCGCCGCATGGAGCGCCGAAGCTTCGAATTGGCGTCTTGAGGCGGCGCAAAGGGCACGAGCACAGGTCAGAGGACAGTTCAGCGTGCCGGCAGCGGCCCCGGAACACGGCCTGCTACTAGCGAAGGAAGTGTGCGCATAGCCGCATGTCGACCGACGACTCGCGGCATCGAAGGAGAACGACATGAAGCGAGGCAATTGGACCGCACTGACATTGACGGCCACCGGCACTGCATTGGCGGCCCTGCTCGCGAGCGGCGCGAGCGCCATCGCGCAGACGGCGCCCGGCGCGCCGCCCGACAGCCATGCGCCGATGGCCAAGCCGCCCGAGGCGGCATCAGGCGCCGGCAGCGCGAGTAATCCGGACAACATGCCGATCAAGCGGCCGACCAAGCCGACCAACGACCGCATGTCGCACGAGCCGCCCGCAAGCGGCGCGAACGCGAAGTAATCGCGCGCGGAGCTCGCGGCAGTCAAGCGTCATCAGAGCCGCGCGATCGACACCTCGGTCGACTTCACGAGCGCGACGACTTCCGAGCCGACTTTCAGTTCGAGTTCGTCGACCGAGCGCGTCGTGATCACCGAGGTGACGATGCCGAACGGCGTCTCCACGTCGACTTCGGACACCACCGAGCCGCGGATGATTTCCTTGACCTTGCCTTTGAACTGGTTGCGCACGTTGATAGCGGTAATGCTCATTTCAGGTAACTCCACAGAAGCAGTTGATAACGGAACGGATCGGATCGGGTGAAAACTCAGACGGCCCAGCGCACCTCGGTCGGCCGCGCGAGACGCACGGGTGCGGGCAAGCCGTACGGGTCATAGGGCTCATACGCGCGATGCGCCCGCGTGTCGTCGTTCGGGGCGTTCTGGAGCACGCGTTGCAGCACGTGGTCTTCGAGCGCGGCGAAGCCCGTCGACGCCCGCGCGCGCGGACGCGCGAGCGCGACCGGCTGATCGAGCGCGATGCGGCCTTCCTCGATCAGCAGAATCCGGTCGCCGAGCGCGACGGCTTCGTGCACGTCGTGCGTGACGAGCAGCGCGGTGAAACGATGCTCGCGCCACAGCCGCTCGATCAGCGTGTGCATTTCGATGCGCGTCAACGCATCGAGGGCACCGAGCGGCTCGTCGAGCAGCAGCAATTGCGGCCGATGCACGAGCGCCCGCGCGAGCGCGACACGCTGCCGCTGGCCACCCGATAGTTGCGCGGGCCAGTCGTTCGCGCGCTCGAGCAGGCCGACTTCGGCGAGCACCGCGCGGGCGTCGTCGCGCGCGCCGCGCCCGAGGCCGAGCATCACGTTCTGCAGCACGCTTTTCCATGGCAGCAGACGCGCATCCTGAAACATGATGCGGGTATCAAGCGGAGCGCCGTTCCCGGCGCGTTTTGCGAGCACGCCCGAGTTCGCTTCTTCGAGACCCGCGACGAGTCGCAGCAACGTCGACTTGCCGCAGCCGCTGCGGCCGACGATCGCGACAAAGCTGCCCCGCTCGATCGACAGATCGAAGCCCGACAGCACCTCGCGCTCGCCATAACGTTTGCCGACGCCGCGCAATTGCACGGCGACGTCGCTTGCCGGACGCGCGTCGTTGCGCGCGAGCCCGGCCGCGGGCTGCAAACCGTGACGCGCCAAGGCCGCCCCGTCCCGCTCGAATTCCAACACCGCGTTCGCGTCGTGATCCATCACGCGCGCCTGCGCGAGTTCGGCCTCGAGATCGCTGCCCGCGATGCCGCCGAAGGTCGTCGATAACGTCGTTGCACTCATGCTTTTGCTCCTCGCTGATAGGCCGGATGCCAGCGCAGCGACACGCGCTCGAGGCTCTTCGCGAGCATGTCCGCGAGTTTGCCGAGCGCCGCGTACAGCAGAATGCCGACCACCACCACGTCGGTTTGCAGGAATTCGCGCGCGTTCATCGTCATGTAGCCGATGCCGGACTGCGCGGAGATGGTCTCGGCGACGATCAGCGTGACCCACATCAGCCCGAACGCAAAACGCACACCAACCAGAATCGACGGCAGCGCACCCGGCAGAACCACGTGGCGGTACAGCGCGAAGCCTTTGACGCCATAGCTGCGCGCCATCTCGATCAGGTTTGCGTCGACCGAACGGATGCCGTGGAACGTGTTCACGTAGACCGGGAAAAACACACCCAGCGCGACGAGGAACAGCTTCGCTTCTTCCTCGATGCCGAACCACAGGATCACGAGCGGAATCATCGCGAGCGCGGGGATGTTGCGGATCATCTGCACGCTCGAATCGAGCACGATTTCCGCGGGTTTGAAGAGACCGGTCGCGAGTCCAAGCACGAGACCGATGCCCCCGCCGACTGCAAAGCCCGACACCGCACGCCACGTGCTGACCTTCACGTCCGCCCACATTTCGCCGGACTGGATCAGCGACCATGCGGCCTTCACGACCGCAAGCGGCTCGGGCAGCACGCGCGTCGACAGCGCGCCGCTGCGTGCGGCGATTTCCCACGCGAGCAGGATCGCGAGCGGCGCGAGCCACGGCAGCAGATGTGCGCCACAGCGGCGCAGCGCGGCAGCGCGCTTCGCGGGCGTGGTCTGGGGGGATGCCTCCGTTCCCGCGCTCAACGTAGTGTTGTCACTCATGTTGGCTTTTCTCCTTGCTTGTCGTTCATCGAGCGCCCTCAGCTCGCGCTCGCCGCCTTCGGCAAATAGCTGTTGCCGACGATCTCGCCGAACGGCCCCGACAAAGGTCCGTTGGCGACCTTGCTCGATCGCTGCGGCAGCAGCGGAAACACGAGTTCCGCGAAACGATAGGATTCCTCCAGGTGCGGATAGCCCGACAGGATGAACGTCTCGATGCCGAGCGCCGCGTATTCCTTCATGAGCGCGGCCACCTGCTGCGGACTGCCGACCAGCGCGGTGCCCGCGCCGCCGCGCACGAGCCCCACGCCCGCCCACAGGTTCGGATACACCTCGAGCTGCTCGCGGCCGCCGCGCTTGCCGCCGTGCAGCGCGGCCATGCGGCGCTGCCCTTCCGAGTCCATCTTTGCGAACGAGGCCTGCGCACGCGCGATCGTGTCGTCGTCGAGCTTGCTGATCAGCTTGTCGGCGGCGGCCCACGCTTCTTCCTCGGTCTCGCGCACGATCACGTGCAGGCGGATGCCGAAGCGGATCTGCCGGCCGCGCGCCGCGGCGCGTGCGCGAATGTCGGCGATCTTCTTCGCGACCGCTTCAGGCGGCTCGCCCCACGTCAGATAGGTGTCGATGTGCTCGGCCGCGATGTCATGCGCGGCCGCCGACGAGCCGCCAAACCACAGCGGCGGATGAGGGTTCTGCACCGGCGGATACAGCGCCTTGCCGCCCTTCGACTGCAGATGCTTGCCGTCGAAATCGATCGCTTCGTTGGTGTGCGACGCCGCGAGCAGCTTGCGCCAGATATGCAGGAATTCGTCGGTGATTTCGTAGCGCGTGTCGTGATCGACGAACACGCCGTCACCGGCTAGCTCGGCCGCGTCGCCACCCGTCACCACGTTGATCAACAGACGCCCGTTCGAGAGCCGGTCGAAGGTCGCCGCCATGCGCGCGGCGAGCCCCGGCGACGACAGCCCCGGGCGAATCGCGACGAGGAACTTCAGCCGCTGCGTCGCGGGAATCAGGCTCGACGCGACGACCCAGGCGTCCTCGCACGAGCGGCCGGTCGGCAGCAGCACGCCCTCGTAGCCGAGCGTGTCGGCGGCGACGGCGATCTGCCGGAAATAATCGTAATCGGCTGCGCGTGCGCCTTGGGACGTACCGAGATAGCGGCTGTCGCCGTGAGTCGGAATGAACCAGAACACCTTCATGTGATTGCTCCTGGCTGTTCTTAACGGGATGAAAACGGTGCGCGCGAGCGCCGGCCGCGCGCATCGAGCCGGCAACCGGCAAGGCGCTGCGACGGGTTAAAGGATTGAAATAACGAACGGTGGACTCGCACCACCAACGTGCGCGTGATGCGCCCGATCTAACGGGTGACGGCGACACCTCGCGCCGTCTGCATGAGAGAAGAGTCTATGGAGCGGTCCACGGCTTTTGAACGATTTTTTTGAGCTTAGGAATTCCGCTTTCGTGATTAGCCCGGCGCTACCGCATACGGATGTTGCGCTTTATACACGCGGCCCCGGTCGGCCCCACCCCGATCGATATAATGGCGCACGTTTCCAATCACCCGGTGCAGGTCTTGCGATTCGCGTCGCCTGTACGTTGTCGGTGCAATGCATGCAAAAAATTATTCTGCCGTTTCTCGCCGGTTTTCTGGCTTCCCTGTTCTTTCGCGAATCGACGCTGGCGCTGATGCACGCCGCCGGCATGATCGATCCCAGCGGTTTTTCGACCGCGCCGTTTTTGCCGCTCGGCCTGCCTGAATTCATCGCGAACGCGATCTGGAGCGCGTGCTGGGCCGTGCTGATGGCCTGGCTGCTGCGCGTCGCGCCGCACCGGCACGCGCCGTGGGTGCCCGCCTTCGTGTTCGGCGGCATCGTGCTGACGGCGGCGAGCGTGTTCGTCGTCGATCCGCTGCGCGGTATCTGGCCGAGCGGCAACATGCTGCCGCGTCTCTCCGTCGGTTTCGCGGCGAACGCGATGTGGGGTTGGGGCGCGCTCGTCTTCATGCGCGCGTTCATGGCAAGCGAGGAAGAGGAATAAGCGCTGCGCGCGTGACTTCGCGCAGCGCGTAGATTCGCGCGGGCGCGATCGCGAGGCGGCGCTGTCCGCGTGCGCTCAGCCGCGCAGATCGCGCAGCGGATGCTCGTTCGCCGGCCACGGGCTGTCGAACATTTTCTCCACATCGGCCCGGTTGACGTCCTCGATGCGCGCGAAACGCCAGCGCGGCGCGTTGTCCTTGTCGATGATACGCGCGCGAATGCCTTCCACCGTATCGCCGAGCAGAAAGCTCGAGCGCGTCAGATCGAGATCGACGCGCAGCACGTCGGCCATCGAGCCTTCCGCGCGCGTGACCACTTCGAGCGAGACCGCCATCGACAGCGGCGAGCGCTCGCGCAGCACCGCGATCATCTGCTCGGCCCACTCCGCCGCGTCGCCGCCGCGCTCGCGTTCCTGTTCGAGCGAGGCGAGGATCCGCGCGACGTCCGGTAGCGCGAAATGCCGGTCGATCAGCGTACGCGCTTTCGCGAGCGCGCTTGCCTCGGGCCGCGGCGCGACCTGAAACGCGCGAGTCTCGCGCTCGATGCACCCAACTACATCGGCACCGCGCTCGAACGATTCGCGGCGCAACGTTTCGATGAGCGCTGGCAACGCCTCGTCGTCGATATAGGTATCGGCGAGGCCCGCGTAGAGCGCGTCGGCCGCGCCGATCGTCTCGCCGGTCACCGCCAGGTAGCGGCCGATCGCGCCGGGTGTGCGCGCGAGAAACCAGCTCGCGCCGACGTCGGGAAAGAGGCCGATGCGCGTTTCGGGCATCGCCATCTTCGTCGATTGCGTGACGACGCGTAGGCCGCCCGTGCGATGCGCGCCCTGCGAAATGCCCATGCCGCCACCCATCACGATGCCGGTCATCAAGGCGATATACGGCTTCGGATACGTAAAGATCGCGTGGTTGAGGGCGTATTCCTCGGTGAAGAACGTGTCGCGCGCCTGCTGGTCGCCGCGTTGCGCCGCCTCGTACATGACGCGGATGTCGCCACCCGCGCAAAACGCGCGCGCGTGCTGGCTGCGCACGACGACGGCCAGCACCTCGGGGTCCTCGCGCCACAGGTCGAGCGCCGCGTGGATCGCGCGGATCATGCCGGTCGACAGCGCGTTCAGCGCTTTCGGCCGTTCCAGTTCGATGAAACCGATGCGGTTGGCAACGTGGGTCGCGATTTCGTCGCTAATGGCGGGCGAGGCAGACGTGGACATGGAGAGCTGGGGGTGGGATGAGGTGGAATTGAACGTTATCACGGGCTGCGCGTTTGCTGGGGGCGCGGGGGTCGGCTGTGCGGAGCCGGCGGTTTATTTGCCGCGCTCGCTGGTGCTGGTCGATGCGCCCGCCCCTACCGCCTGCGGCGCGCCGAGCCATGCGTCGAGCGTCAGGCCGACGAGCGTGTCGAGCGGCGCGCTCGGAAACACCGGGCACGTGAGATTCAGCGCGACGATGCCATGCAGACTCGCCCACAACGCCTCGGCCCAGACGGCCGGCTCCATGGAGGCGACCGACGCCGATAGACGCCCCGCGGCTCGCAACTCGTCGAGCGCATCGATCATGATGCGCAGCGCGGCGTCGCCGGGGTCGTCGCCGGCCTCGGCGGGGTTTTTGGTTGAATGACCGCTCTGGGCGTTCGCGGTTGCGTCAGCACCGGCGCCGGCTTCAGCGTCAGCCGCTTTGCCTTCGTTCTTGCCAACGCCCACCGCGCCACCGAGCGCCGCGCCCGTATAGCTAGGATCCTCCATGAAAATCAGCCGATACGTTTCCGGATGCTCGACGCCAAACGCGACGTACGCGCGCCCCAGCGCCTTCAGTCGTTCAGCGGGATCGGCGATTTGCGCGAGCGGCACGAAAGTCGCGAGCAACTGCGCGTAACCCTCGGTGCACAAGGCCCGCGCGATGTCGTCGCGACTCGCGAAATGCAGATACAAGGTGGCGGGCGAATATTCGATCGCGTCGGCGATCTTGCGCATCGATAGCGCGGCAAAGCCCTCGCGCACGACGATGCGCCGCGCGGCATCGAGGATGCGTTCGCGCAGCGCCTGCTTCTGGCGGCTTTTTCTTTCGGCGATTCCCATGGCTCGCTATTTTCAGATTGACAAACTGAAAAGTCAAATTAAACTGAACACCGTTTACTGAACGTTGTTCAGCAAATTTTCATCAATCAGGTTCCGAAGTCACAAGATCACGCGGCGACGTCGCGCCGCCATCTCAGGGAGTCGTTATGCAAGCCACGGGAAAGGTCGGTTTATTCGGTGCCGCGGGCGCGGCAGGTCAAAGCATCGCGGCGGCGCTTGGCGCGGCGGGCCGCGACTACCGGGTGGTCGGCCGCTCGCGCGAAGCGCTGCAACAGGCCTTTGGTCACGACCCGTATGCGGAGATCGTCACCTGGAACCCCGACGACCCCGCGTCGATCCGGGCCGCGGCCACCGGTCTGCAGACCGTGATCTATCTCGTCGGCGTGCCTTACGACCAGTTCGCACAGCACCCGCCGTTGATGGAGAAAACGCTGGCCGGCGTGACGGCGGCAGGCGTCGAACGCTTCATTCTGATCGGCACCGTGTATCCGTATGGCCGCGCGCGCGGCAACCCGATCCGCGAAGATCATCCGCGCGAGCCGCACACGTTCAAGGGCCGTATGCGGCTCGAGCAGGAAAAGCTCGTGCTGGCCGCACATCGCCGAGAAGGCCTCGAAACGCTGGTCTTGCGACTGCCCGATTTCTATGGACCGGGCGTCGAACGCAGTCTGCTGCACGGCGTGTTCGTCGGCGCCGCGACGGGCACGCGCGCGCAGTTGCTCGGTCCTATCGACGTGCCGCACGAATTCATCTATCTGCCCGACGTCGGTCCCGTGGTCGAACGACTCTCGCGCACGCCCGAGGCGTACGGCCGCTGGTGGCATCTCGCGGGCGCCGGCACGATCACGCAGCGCGAGGCGGCGCGCGAGGCCTACGCGCTCGCGGGCCGCGAGCCGAAGCTGATGGTGGCCGGCAAGGGCATGCTGCGCGTGCTCGGACTATTCAATCCGCTGATGCGCGAACTCGTCGAGATGAACTATCTGATGACCGAGCCGGTCGTGCTCGATGACTCGGCGCTCGCCGCGTTGATCGGGCCGATCAGAAAGACGTCATATCAGGAAGGGATCAGGCGGAGCGTCGAAGCGGCGCGCAATGCGGTGCCGGCGCGCAGCGTGAGTTAGGCGGCAAATCGTTGGCGATGCGCTTAGCCCGCCATTTGCCCCGGCGGAAAGTGGCCGCTCTTGAGCAGCACCGGCGTGCCGTTGCTGATCTGCAGATGCTCGCGCGCGACGGCCTCGATGCGCGGCCGACCCGCATCGAACGCGCGCAGCCAGCCTTCGAGATCCTCGCTGTACGCGCCGAAATGATCCTCGAGCGCTTCCACCGAAATCGCGCACGGCACCGGCTCACCATCCACCAGCGCGGAAAAGACGACGGTCCGGTTGGAGTCGCGGTAAGCAGGCGCGTCTGCGAGAAAACGGATTTCCATGTTCGCCTCGTCAGAAGGTGACGGCGGGACGGTGGCAGGCGCCGAAGGCCGCAGCGCGCCGCCGATCCTCGCGGGTCCCGCTATGGTACTCGCGCCGCCGAACCACGGTCCAGCGCGTGGGGCGCCTGCTTCAGGGCGTCGAGCGTTGCCTCGGCGAGCACCACGCTCACTACCCATCGAGCAATCGGTCGACATAGTCGCGCGCCGCCTGTTCGACGAACGCGAGCGCCTCTTCTTCGCTGCCGAAGCGTTGCCGGTCGCCGAGTTCCAGCATCGTTTCCATCCGATGGGGATCGTCCGGGCCCAGTTCGGCGAGGCTGACCGTGCCGACGTAAGTACCATCCGCATGGGCGTGCGCGTCGTCGCCGAGCGCGGCGCCCGACGTCCCGCCAACTGGCACGAGGCGCGCACTGGCGCTGATGTAATAGCCGCGATAAGGGCCACTGACCCGTTCAGCCATCTTCGTCCTCCTGTTGCGGTTGGTGAGGCGGCGCCAGTCGCGACGGCGCCATAACGATAAGGCGCGCCGCAGCGCGATAAGTTCTGCTCGCAAGGCCAGCGCCCGCATGGCGCCGGCAACGTACCGCACTTCTGCCGCGCGGGTCGGTCGAACATCCACGATGGCATGCTCCGTGCTGTCGGACCCGTACCTGTTACGACACCTTTTCGAGCCCAGCGAGCGCAATATGGGAAAATATTTTGTGCAGAATCACGAACTACCCGAGCCAGATGCGGCGAACCGATGGTTTGCGTACGCCGAAAGTCACGGCATCGACATCCCGAAAGCGATCAGCATCTGGGAAGATGCGGCCACGGAAGAAGGCGCGGAAGCCCGGCGGCTCGTCAGCTCGGCGGGTATCACGGTCGAAGCGCCCTGACCCGCGGCGCGCGCCATCGAGGTATAGGCTGGCGCCCTCTCCGGCGCCGGCCCGGTAGCCCCCTCTATCTGAATGAAAGGACACAACACGATGCAATTCACGACGCAACCGCGGCGCGCCGGCCGATTCCAACGCCTTCGATCCAGCGCCGCGCTTGCCCTCGTGCGTCGCGCGTCGCTGTCGGCTGCATTGCCCACCGCGCTGCTGCTCGTCGCGGGACTCGGTGGCTGCGCGTCGTCGAACACGACCACGCTGATCAATCTGCCGAACGGCCAGACCGGCTTCGCGGTCAACTGCAGCGGCGCCGACGCCGCCTCGAGCTGGGCCTCGTGCTACGTGCAAGCGGGCAAGGCCTGCGGCGCGACCGGCTACGACATCGTCTCGAAGGATAACGACGAAGGCGGCGCGGCCGGCGGCAGCGTCACCAACGTGGTGTCGGCGAATGTGAAAAACCGCTCGATGATCGTGCGCTGCAAGTAAGCCGATCCATGTTCAATGCGGCAAGCGTGGCGGCTTGCGGCGGCGCTCAATGCGCCTGCATCTTCGAGAAGAGATTCAATACCGCGACGCCCGCCACGATCAATCCGAGCCCGATGATCGCCGGCACGTCCGGTACCTGCCGGTACAGCACCAACGCGACCAGCGTGATCAGCACGATGCCCGCGCCGGACCAGATCGCGTAGACGATGCCGACCGGAATGCTCCTGAGCGTCAGCGACAGACAATAGAACGCAATGCCGTAGCCGAGCACGACGACTATTGACGGCAGCCAGCGCGAAAAGCCGTCGGACGCCCGCAGCGCGGAAGTCGCGATTACCTCGGCGACGATCGCGATCGCAAGCAGTGCATACGGGGGTACGCGCATGCGTCAGCTCTTCGCGAGCGCGAGCTTGCCGTAGTCGTGGCCCAGATGCGCGCACAGCGCTTCGACCACCAGCTCATGATCGGCGCGCTGCGGCAGACCGGACACCGTGATCGAACCGATCACGCCCGCGCCTTCCACCGTCAGCGGGAACGCGCCGCCGTGCGATGCGTACTCGGTGGCCGGCAGGCCATGCTTGTCGGCGAGCGTCGCGCCCGCGAGCTGCATTTTCAGACCGATCGCGTATGAACTGCGACGAAAATGCGCGACGGTGTTGCCCTTGCGGCGCGCCCAGTCGACGTTGTCCGGCGTCGCGCCATCGAGCAGGCTGAAGAACAGCGGCTGACCGAACGTGCGCACGTCGATCGCGGCGGCGATGCCGCGCGCTTTCGCGACCTCGTGCAGATACGCGCCGACTTGCCATGCGCGGTCGGCGTCGAAGCGGGGAAACACGAGGGTCTTTTCCTGAATGGCGATGACCTGCAGATCGTGAGCGATATCCATGGGATTCAGAACGGGTCGGAGAGTCGGAGGGCCCGCTGTCGTGACGATCCGGCGAGCCGCGGGGAGAATCTGAATTCTAGCGCAGCGTCCGCGCGCGGCTTTCTGGAGCCTTTCCCGGCAGTGATGTCGAGGGGGCCAGCGATGCGCAATGAAGCCAACTCTTACATGGCTATTGCGCTGGCTGTCGGTCTGGGCTATAATCTTTTCTTCGACGGACGCGGGGTGGAGCAGTCTGGCAGCTCGTCGGGCTCATAACCCGAAGGTCGTAGGTTCAAATCCTACCCCCGCAACCAAACGAAATCATTGAAGGGTTACAACGCATTGGCGTGTAACCCTTTTTTGTTTTTGTCGTCTTGAATACAGGCGCCCGCTCACAACCCACGCCAGCGCAGCACCAGCCTCAGACGAAAAAAAAGCGCGTCATCTGAATGACGCGCCAAGACTACGAGGCAATGTACAAGAGAGAAAAGATGTCTGCGACGGACGCAGGGGGCCTCCATCGCAACCATCAGGACCGATGCTATCAGCGGATCCGAAAAGCGACTGTCAAGCAATGTCAGGCGTGGCGGCGCCTCAGTAATCCCCCGCCCCGGTGATAAACTCCTATCACCCCTTCTCGTCCCCTTTCCAATGAAATTCTGTTCTGTCTGCGGCCACGGCGTCAGCCTGAGCATTCCGCCGGGCGACAATCGCGAACGCTTCGTATGCGGCAGTTGCGGCACCGTGCACTATCAGAATCCGCGTAACGTGGTCGGCACCGTTCCCGTCTGGGACGACAAGGTGCTGCTGTGCCGTCGGGCGATCGAGCCACGCTACGGCTACTGGACGCTGCCCGCCGGCTTCATGGAAATGGGAGAGACAACGGCCGAAGCCGCCTCGCGCGAAACGCTCGAGGAAGCCGGCGCGCGCGTCGAGGTGCAGAACCTGTTTTCGCTGCTGAACGTGCCGCACGTGCATCAGGTGCATCTGTTCTATATGGCGCGACTGCTCGATCTCGACGTCACCGCCGGCGAGGAGAGCCTCGAAGTGAAGCTCTTCGAGGAGCACGAGATTCCGTGGGACGAGATCGCGTTTCCGACCGTCGGCCAGACGCTGCGCTTTTTTTTCGCCGACCGCGCGGCCGGCAGTTTCGGCCTGCATACCGGCGACATCTTCCGCTCGCTGCGCGAAGGTTGAGCGGCGCGCATGGTTCCCTGGCTCGGCGCTGACGATCCATTTCCCCCCGTAGAACGCGCGCTCGGCGCCGCGAGCGGCGCGCCGGGTCTGCTCGCGGCAAGCGGCGATCTGTTGCCGTCGCGCCTCATCGACGCTTACCAGCGCGGCATTTTCCCGTGGTATTCGGACGGCCAGCCAGTGTTGTGGTGGAGTCCCGATCCGCGCATGATCCTGCGCCCCGCCGAGTTCAAGCTGTCGCCGTCGCTGCGCAAAACGCTCAGGCGCGTGTTGCGCGATGACGCGTGGGAAATCCGCGTCGACCAGGATTTCGCCGCCGTGATGCGCGCATGTGCGCAGGCGCCGCGACGCGGCCAGCGCGGCACGTGGATCACCGCCGACGTCGTCGAAGCCTATTCATCCCTGCACCGCCTGGGCGATGCGCACAGCATCGAAACCTGGTTCGAGGGCAGGCGCGTAGGCGGTTTGTATGGCGTGTCGCTCGGCCGGATGTTCTTCGGCGAATCGATGTATACCGACGTCACCGACGGCTCGAAAATGGCGCTGGCCGCGCTGGTCGGCCACTTGCGACGTCACGAAATAGAAATGATAGACTGCCAGCAGAACACGTCGCATCTGGCGTCGCTCGGCGGCCGCGAGATAGCGCGCAAGGCGTTCGTCGCGCATGTTCGCGCGTCTGTCGGCGCACCGGCGATCCCGTGGCGCTTCGACAAGACCGCCCTGCTCGAAATCGTCACGCGGGCGGCGTAGGAAAAATCAGGCCGAATCCGGGTCCGCCGCCTATCGAATAGCGGCATCAACCGCCAGGTGCGCCGGGTTTGCAATACAGAGACGCTTCGAGAGCTGCCAACGTGACTCACCCCAACGAGCTGCCTCTTTCTCCGCTTTCCGCGCTGCAATTTTATGCAACGGCGCCCTATCCCTGCAGTTACCTGGACGGCCGCATCGCGCGCTCGCAGGTCGCCACACCCAGTCACCTGATCAATTCGGACGTCTACACGGACCTCGTCAAGGCGGGCTTCCGGCGCTCGGGTGTGTTCACGTACCGCCCATATTGCGACGGCTGCCGCGCGTGCGTGCCGGTGCGCGTGCCGGTCGAGCGTTTTCAGCCCAACCGCACGCAGCGGCGCGTCTGGAAAAAGCACGGCGACCTGATCGCGACCGTGGCCCCCCTGCACTACGACGAGGAGCATTACGCGCTCTATATGCGCTACCAGTCGGCGCGCCATGCGGGCGGCGGCATGGATCGCGACAGCCGCGACCAGTACGAGCAGTTCCTGCTGCAAAGCCGGATCAACTCACGGCTCGTCGAGTTTCGCGAGCCGGCGCCGCAGCGGCCCGCCATGCGACCCGATGGGCGGCTCGATGGCCACCCCGACGCACCGGGCGCGCTGCGCATGATCAGCATGATCGATATCCTCGGCGACGGCTTGTCCTCCGTGTACACGTTCTTCGAGCCGGACCTGCCGCATGCGAGCTTCGGCACCTACAACATCTTCTGGCAGATCGAGCAGGCGCGCAGCCTGAACCTGCCGTACGTGTATCTCGGCTACTGGATTCGCGAAAGCCCGAAAATGGCGTACAAGGCGAATTTCCGGCCGCTCGAAGGCTTGATCGACGGTGAGTGGCGCGTGCTCGATCCGGCCAGCATCGAACTGCCGCCAGTCGATTTCGCGATGCATGGGCGACGCGGGCCGCTGCGGCCGTAGTCGAGGCCCGGTCGAGTCGCGACTGTCGCCAGCAACGCCCCACCGGTCTCATTGAAGCCCAAAGCCGGTAAAATAGCGGGTTCCCATTTTCCGGCCGTCCGGCTTCATCCCGTGCTCAGTTCCCTTTATCCGCTCGTTCGCGCCCAACTCTTTCGCATGGACGCGGAAGACGCTCACCATCTGACCTTGCGCATGCTCGGCGCCGCCGGCCGCACCGGCCTCGCCGGCGCGCTCGCGCCGCGCGTGCCGGATTCGCCGCGCACCGTAATGGGCCTGACGTTCCGCAACCCGGTCGGACTCGCGGCGGGCCTCGACAAGGACGGCGCGTGCATCGACGGTCTGGCGGCGCTCGGCTTCGGCTTCATCGAAGTGGGCACCGTGACGCCGCGCGCGCAGCCCGGCAATCCGCGCCCGCGCATGTTCCGTCTGCCGCAGGCGAACGCGGTGATCAACCGGATGGGCTTCAACAATGCCGGCGTCGATCAGTTCGTGAAGAACGTGCAGGCCGCGCGCTATCGCGGCATCCTGGGCCTGAACATCGGCAAGAACGCCGACACGCCGATCGAGCGCGCCGCCGAAGACTACCTGTACTGCCTCGAACGCGTGTACCCGTTCGCGAGCTACGTGACGGTCAATATTTCGTCGCCGAATACCAGGAACCTGCGCCAGCTGCAAGGCGCCGACGAACTCGACGCGCTGCTCGCCGCGCTCAAGGACAAGCAGCAACGGCTCGCCGACATGCACGGCAAGCTCGTACCGCTCGCGCTGAAGATCGCGCCGGACCTCGACGACGAGCAGATCAAATCGATCGCGGACACCTTGCTGCGCCACCAGTTCGAAGGCGTGATCGCG
>DATAQT010000074.1:0-2739 GCA_036264535.1 Paraburkholderia sp.
CGCTCGCGCAGCGTCAGCGCCGCCGGCTTCGCGCGCGCGGTCGGTTCGACGATTTCCGGCGCGATCGCGCGCAGCATGTCGCGCGTGACGAGCGCCGCGCTCGCATCCGCGTCCGCATCGCTATCCGCGAGTTCGACCACGATCCGCTCGATCACGTTCTGCAACTCGCGCACATTGCCCGGCCATGCATAGCGCCGCAACGCCACGCCCAGACCTTCGAGCATGCGCGCGGCGGTATCCGCGTCGGGCACGCGCGCCGCCAGCCTCGGCTCGCGCGCAGCCGCCTGGCGCAACAGCTCGGCAGCGAGCGGCAGCAGATCGTTCGACCGCTCGCGCAGCGGCGGCAACGCGATGCTGAGGATGTTGAGCCGGTAATACAGATCGGCGCGGAAACTGCCGATCGCGACGCCGTCGGTCAGCGCGCGATGCGTCGCCGCGACGACGCGGATATCGACGCGCATCGGCTCCGTCGAACCGAGCCGCACCACTTCGCGCTCCTGCAAGACGCGCAACAGGCGGCTCTGCAACGGCAACGGCATCTCGCCGATCTCATCGAGAAACAGTGTGCCGCGATGCGCGACCTCGATCAGCCCCGCCTTGCCGCCCTTGCGCGCGCCGGTGAACGCGCCTTCCTCGTAGCCGAACAGCTCGCTTTCGAGCAGCGCCTCCGGAAACGCGCCGCAATTGATCGCGACGAACGCGAAGTCGCGCCGCGCGCTCAGTTGATGCATGCTCTGCGCGACCATCTCCTTGCCGGTGCCGCTCTCGCCGAGAATCAGAACGGTCGCGTCCGACCTCGCATAACGTGCGACCAGCGCGCGCACCCGTTCGATCGATTCCGACGCGCCGACGATATCGTCGACCCGGTAGCGCGCCGTGAACTGCTGCACGCGTTGACGCGCACGCAGCGTGCGATCGAGCCGCTCGACCGCGCGCGATTCCTGAAACGTCAGCACGGTGCCCGGCGCGGCGCCGCTACTCGCGAGCGGCCCGCGATGCACGACATAGCTTGCGCCGCGCACCGTGCAGAAGCTGTCGCCATCGGCATCGGGCAGGCTGCCCGCGAGGTCCGGCGCAAGCTCGTGCAGCGCGCGGCCGACCGCCTTCGTGGCATCGATGCCGAGCACGCTCGCGAGACGCTGGTTCATCACTTCGACGCGGCCTTGCGCATCGAGCGCGACCACGCCGTCGCGCAGATGCTGCAGCAGCGTGTCGAGCCTCTGACGTCGCACGGTTTCGCGGCGCGTCGCCTGCGCGACTTCGAGCGCGGTGTCGAAGCCGGCACGCACCGATGCGCGCGAGTACAGAAACACCGCGCCCATGCCCGCGCTCGCGGCGAGATCGGTGACGAGGCCTGGGCCGACCACGACATTGATGCCGCGATCGCTGAGATCGAGCACGACGCTCTCGGCGTCCTGGGCGGACTGATACGACGCGAACGTGACGTCGAGCGCGTACGCGGCAATGAAGCGGCGCAGTTCGTCGGGCGTCTCGCCGTGCGTGACGAGCGCGACGTGCGCGCCTTCGCGCCGCGCGCGCGCGAGCGCATGCATCACGTCGTAGCCGGTCGGGCTGATGCGCACGACCGGCACCGACACGCGCGTCTTCAGATACGCGCCGTTCGAGCCGCCCGCGAGCACGACGTCCGGACGCGCGGCGCCGGCGCCTTCGATTTCGCGCACCGCGTCTTCGAAGGCGTGCGACACGATGCGAACATCCGCGCGTTCCACATATTCGCCGGCGATGTCGAAGAACAGATCGCGCAGGCGGCTGATACTGAGCGCCCAGACGCGCGGGCGCTGTGGCGGTTCGTACAGTGGCGTGCTCAAGGTCGGCGGCTCGTGGCAAGGTGGGTGGGGATCTCTATTATGCGAGCATTCATTGCCGATTTGAAATTCGCAGTTTCATTAATGAAATCGTGTGGGCGGCGGCCCGCCTCGCTGCGTGGCGAGACTTTCGCCAAATCAATCACTTAGCCCGCGGCGCGCAGGCTGGCCCGTTCCTTGCTTTTAAGGCTGCCAGTCGAAGCAATGACGCAAATTTCAACTCTTTCTGGAGACAATCGATGAGTGAAGCAGACAACAGCACGCCGAACGCGGGCGCTTTCAAGCCGAAGAAATCCGTTGCGCTGTCCGGCGTGACCGCGGGCAACACCGCGCTGTGCACGGTCGGCAAGACCGGCAATGATCTGCACTATCGGGGCTACGACATTCTCGACATCGCCGGCGCGTGTGAATTCGAGGAAATCGCGCATCTGCTGGTTCACGGCAAACTGCCGACCCAGGCCGAGCTGACCGCGTACAAGACCAAGCTGAAGTCGATGCGCGGCCTGCCCGCGAACGTGAAGGCCGCGCTCGAATGCATTCCCGCCGCCGCGCATCCGATGGACGTGATGCGCACCGGCGTGTCGGTGCTCGGCACCGTGGTGCCCGAGAAGGACGATCACAACCTGCCCGGCGCGCGCGATATCGCCGACAAGCTGATGGCCTCGCTCGGCTCGATGCTGCTGTACTGGTATCACTACTCGCACAACGGCAAGCGCATCGAGGTCGAAACCGACGACGATTCGATCGGCGGCCATTTCCTGCATCTGCTGCACGGCGTCGAGCCGTCGAAGGCGTGGGTCGATGCGATGCATGTGTCGCTGAACCTGTACGCGGAGCACGAGTTCAACGCATCGACGTTCACCGGCCGCGTGATCGCGGGCACGGGCTCGGACATCTACTCGGCGATCACCGG
>DATAQT010000083.1:0-37782 GCA_036264535.1 Paraburkholderia sp.
GTATTCCGGAGCAACACGACGTACTGGTCGAACGATTCGATGTTCCCTTGAAGCTTGATGCCGTTGACCAGGTAGATCGACACCGGCACATGCTCTTTACGCAGTGCGTTCAAAAACGGGTCTTGTAACAATTGCCCTTTGTTGCTCATAGCAAACTCCGTATTTTTTTGCAGGTTGACTGAATTGACGGCGAAGAAAAAGAGATCCGCCGCCAACCGCTACACTATAGCTGATTTTCATTTCGCCGCGCGGGGCCTGGGCCCGCGGCCAAACCCAGCATACACGCGGGTTTCAGACCAGCTTCAGCCTGTTTCAGCCTTTGTCCGCGTAAGGGTTCGTCGACGATCTGAACTCTATTCGCAATGGAGTCCCCGCCAGCTTGAAAGTTTCCCGGAAGCGGTTTTCGAGGTACCGCTTATACGTGTCCGTGATCGCGTCGAGCGCATTGCCGTGAATCACGATAATCGGCGGATTCTGCCCGCCCTGGTGAGCGTAGCGCAGCTTCGGCCGCACCGGACCGCGACGGCGCGGCTGCTGGAACTCGACTGCCTCTATCAGCGCACGCGTCAGTTTCGGCGTCGGCAGCTTCGACATCGCGGCCGCGTAGGCGTCGTCGACTGAGCGCATCAGCGGCCCGATTCCAGTTTTTTCCGCAGCGGAAATGAAATGGAACTTGGCGAAGTCCAGAAATTTTAGTTTGCGCTCGAGGTCCGCTTTGGTGCGCTCGCGCACATGCGGATCGAGACCGTCCCATTTGTTCACGCCGACCACGAGCGCGCGACCCTGCTCGACGACGAAGCCGGCAATGTGCGCGTCCTGCTCCGAAATGTCCTGGCGCGCGTCGAGCAGCAGGATCACGACGTTCGCATCGGAGATCGACTGCAGCGTCTTCACGACCGAGAACTTTTCGATCGCCTCGAACACCTTGCCCCGGCGGCGCAAGCCGGCCGTGTCGATCAGCGTGTACGGCTTGCCGTTGCGCTCGAAATCGACATAGATCGAGTCGCGCGTGGTGCCCGGCATGTCGAAGGCGATCACTCGCTCTTCGCCGACCAGCGCATTGATCAGCGTCGACTTGCCGACGTTCGGCCGGCCGACGATCGCGATCTTCACGCCGCGCGCTTCCTTGCCTTCCTCGCTTTCTTCCGGCTGACCGGCGTACGCAACTTCGAGCGCCTCGTTGATCATGTCGGTGACGCCGTCGCCGTGCGCGGCCGAAATCGCGCGCGGATCGCCGAGGCCGAGCTCGTAGAAGTCGGCCGCGACGTTGCTGTACTTCATGCCCTCCGCCTTGTTGACGACGAGGAAGATCGGCCGGCCGACCTTGCGCAGATAGTCGGCGATCGACTTGTCCTGCGGCGCGAGACCATTGCGGCCGTCGACGATGAACACGACGACGTCCGACTCCTCGACCGCCTGGCGCGTCTGGCGCGCCATCTCGTGCAGGATGCCGTCTTTCGCGACCGGCTCGAAGCCGCCGGTATCGACGACCAGATACGGCCGCTCGCCGGTGCGTCCTTCGCCGTAATGGCGATCGCGCGTGAGACCGGGCAGGTCGGCAACCAGCGCGTCACGCGAGCGCGTGAGGCGGTTGAACAGCGTGGATTTCCCCACATTGGGGCGCCCGACGAGGGCAATAACGGGTTTCATCAGATGTTGTTCACGGTGAAACGCGGGATCGCAACCGATCGCGCGCATAGCGACGCCAGGCGGCCGCGACGCGGCGGCGTTTTGACGAAATTATCACGAATTCAGCCTGCTCCGGATGTGCGATTGAAATGCGCATCCGGGCGGACGGGAGTGGGCTGTGCAGACGTCAACGGGGGCGGCCTGCTTCAGACCGGGCCGCTCGTGCTCGCGCGGGTCTTCGGCCCGCACAGCCGCCGACGAAGCGTTCGCGCCGCCTCGTAGAGCGGCCGGCGCAGAATTCGATCCGATTTGCCGGACCAGCCCGTCCGGCGATTCTTTCTATTGAGCCCGCCCGATCGCGCGCGGCGGGCAACATGGCAATCCAACGCGGGAGCCGACCGCCAAAGCCGACTCAGACTTCATTTAAAAAGCGCGCGGCCGGCAAAGCCGGCCGGCGCGCCCGACACCATGTGTCACGATCAGCGCGGACGATAGCCGAACAGGCCGCCGTCGCGCGTCTGCACGACCAGCGTGTCGCCGGCCAGCACGGGTGCCGCGGTAATCGCGCTGCCGTCGGTCTTCACCCGCGCGACGAGCGTGCCGTCGGTGGTCGACAGGAAATGCACGAAGCCCTGGTAGTCACCGAACACGGCCGCTCGGCCCAGCAGCATCGGCACGCTCAGGTCGCGGTTCTTCAGCGTCTCGTTCTTCCACAGCACCGAGCCGTTGTTCGCGTCGAACGCGGACACGACCGACCAGTCGTCGGCGGCGACCACGCTGCGCTCATCCTGCGCGAGGCCGCTCGTGCTCGAGAACGCTTTGCCCCACAGCGCGCGGCCCGAGTTCGCATCGAAACAGCCAATCTGGCCCTGGAAGGTCACCGCGCAGGTCTGCGAACCAACCAGCGTGGGCGGCCCGGTCACGTCGTTGATACGCTCGACCTCGGTGACGCCTTTCGGATACGAGACCGGCGTCTGCCAGTAGGCGTCGCCCGTCTGCAGATTGATCGCGCCGAACGAGCCGCCCGGGAAGCCGGCCAGCACGGCCGCGTCGCCCGCGAACGTCATGCCCGCCGACACGCGCAGGTTCAGCGGCACCGCGCGGTTGCGGTAGTTCCACTTCTGCTCGCCGGTTTGGGCGTTGAACGCGACGATCTGACCGTCGATCGTGCGCACGATCACGAGGCCGTTGCCGACGAGCGGCGGCGAAATGATCTCGCCCGGCGCCTTCGCGGTCCACAGTTGCTTGCCGTCCGCGCCGAGCACGTACACGTCGCCCTTCAGGCCACCGACAGCGGTCAGCGTGCCATCGCTGCCGACACCCGCCGACAGATCGTCACGCAGCTTGATGCGCCACACGTCCTTGCCGGTTTGCGCGTCGATCTTGGCGACCGTGCCGTTCGCGCCGGCGGCGTACACGGCGTTGCCGACCGCGACCGGCGAGAAGATGTAGCGGCCTGCCTTACCCACGCTCGCCGACCAGGACTGCTGTACGTCGAGCACGGGTTTGAACTCGGTGAGCGGCGTCGGCACACGGCGCTCGTCTTTTGTGGATGAGCAAGCCGCCAGCGTGAGAACGGTCATCGCACAGATAACGGGCACGGCGTAACGTTTCAGCAGATTCATCGGTGGACGCAGCATTCAGGAAATGGATTAAAGGAGACCGTCTCGCGGTCATGGCTCGCGGCACGCCGCGCGGGACGCTCAGCCGCCAAGCGCATCCAGCTTGAACTGGATCAGCTGGCGCGCCGAGCTGTCGCTCTTCGACAGCGAGTCGAGCGCGAGCTTGTAGGCCGCGCGCGCGTCGTCGCGCTTGCCCTGGGCAGCTAACAGGTCGCCGCGGCGGTCCGCCACGACGCCCTTGAAGGCATCGGATTGCGGCTCGGCCAGCAGCGCGAGGCCCTGGCCGTAAGCCTTGTCGTCGAGCAACAGCGACGCCATGCGCAGCTTCGCAATCTGCTTGAACTCGTCGTCCTTCGCGTGATCGATCGTCCATTGCAGTTGCGCTTTCGCACCGGCTTCGTCGCCAGCGGCGTAGAGCGCCTTGGCGGCGCCGAGCGCGGTCATCTGCGCGTAGGCGGTGCGGCCGAACTTGTCTTCCATGTCGGCGGCGACGCGCGCGATCTGCGCCTTGTCGCCGGTTGCCGCAGCCTGCTGAACCTGGTCATACAGCACCGCGGCTTCCGCGGCCTGGCGACGCTGCCAGAAATTCCAGCCATTCCAGCTCGCGCCTGCCAACAACACCACCAGCACGATCCACGTGGTTGCGTTGCCCCACTGCGTCCACCATGCCTTCAGACTTTCAATCGATTCTTGTTCGTCGTGGTAACTCATTGCCCGGCGATTTCCTCTTTCTTGCTACGTGTGCGTGTCGAGCCAGCCGGCCCAACGACATCGCGATCAGTCGTCGCCGTCTTCGGCGGATGCAACCATCGCATTGATTAGATATTCGGTCAAGTCTTCGGCAGGCACGTTCTGTTGCTCGCTCTTACCGCCAGTGGCTTGCGTATCGCGCAGCGGTTTCACGCCGACCGTGCCGTTGGCGATCTCGTCTTCGCCGAGCACGACCGCAAACGCGGCGCCGCTCGCGTCGGCGCGCTTCATCTGCGACTTGAAGCTCGCCGACTGACCGTCCGCACTGCAATGCAGAATCACGTCGAGGCCCGTATCGCGCAGACGCTCGGCGATGATGAACGCCTGCTCGCGCGCGGCGTCGCCCTGATGGACCACGTACACGTCGCAGCCTTCGTCTTCCGGCACGAGCTGGTCTTCCTTCAGCAGCTCGAGAATCCGCTCGACACCCATCGCCCAGCCGCACGCAGCGGTCGGCTTGCCGCCGAGCTGCTCGATCAGCGGATCGTAGCGGCCGCCCGCCGCGACCGTGCCTTGCGCGCCGAGCTTGTCGGTCACCCACTCGAACACGGTCAGATTGTAGTAATCCAGACCGCGCACCAGACGCGGATTGATCGTGAACGGAAGGTTGTTGGCTTTCAGAAGGCGCTGCAGGCCTTCGAAGTGCGTGCGCGATTCTTCACCGAGAAAATCGATCAGCTTCGGTGCGTTCAGCGCGACTTCCTGCAGCGCCGGGTTCTTCGTATCGAGCACGCGCAGCGGGTTGGTATAGAGACGGCGCTTCGCGTCTTCGTCGAGCACGTCCATGTGCTTTTCGAGGTACGCGATCAGTTCGACGCGATGCGCGGCACGCTCTTCAGCGAGGCCCAGCGAGTTGATTTCGAGCTTGATACCGGTCAGGCCGAGGTCGTCCCACAGGCGCTGACACATCATGATGATTTCGGCGTCCGCATCCGGACCCGCGAAGCCGAGCGCCTCGACGCCGACCTGATGGAACTGGCGATATCGGCCGCGCTGCGGACGCTCGTGACGGAACATCGGACCGATGTACCACAGTCGCTTCGGGCCGTCGTACAGCATGTTGTGCTCGATCGACGCGCGCACCACCGCCGCCGTGTTTTCCGGGCGCATGGTCAGGTTTTCGCCGTTCAATGCGTCGGTGAAGCTGTACATCTCTTTTTCGACGATGTCGGTCACTTCGCCGATACCGCGTGTGAACAGCTGCGTATGCTCGACGATCGGCGTGCGGATATTCTGGTATCCGTACGAACGCAGCAGCGACTTGACGGTGGTTTCGAAAAATTCCCAGAGCCCGGCTTCCTGCGGAAGGATGTCGTTCATGCCCTTCACGCCGGACAGCTTCTCGAGCTTTTTCTTCTGTTCAGTCATCTGTGTTTCGATAGCCGGTATTTAGTTGAGCGCGTCGGCGCGGCCATAGCGGCGCTCGACGTAATCGCTCACGATTTGCTGGAATTCTTGCGCGATGTTCTCGCCGCGCAGCGTCTTCGCTTTCTCGCCGTCGATGAACACCGGCGCCGCCGGGTTCTCGCCCGAGCCCGGCAAGCTGATGCCGATATTGGCCTGCTTCGATTCGCCCGGTCCGTTGACGATGCAGCCCATCACCGCGACGTGCATCTGTTCGACGCCAGGATACTGGTCTCGCCACACCGGCATCTGCTGACGCAGATAGGTTTGGATCTGCGAAGCGAGTTCCTGGAACAGCGTGCTGGTCGTACGGCCGCAGCCGGGGCACGCGATCACCATCGGCGTGAACGAGCGCAGGCCCATCGTCTGCAGGATTTCCTGGCCGACGATCACCTCGCCGGTGCGCGACGCGCCCGGTTCCGGCGTCAGCGAAATCCGGATCGTGTCGCCAATGCCCTGCTGCAGCAGAACCGACAGCGCCGCCGTCGACGCGACGATGCCCTTCGAGCCCATGCCCGCTTCGGTCAGACCAAGATGCAGCGCGAAGTCGCAACGGCGCGCGAGTTCACGGTACACGGCGATCAGATCCTGCACGCCGCTGACCTTGCACGACAGGATGATCTGGTCGCGCCCGAGGCCGAGCTCGACCGCGCGTTCCGCCGAGCCGATCGCCGACTGGATCAGCGCTTCGTACATCACGCTTTGCGCTTCCCAAGGGGTGGCGCGCGAGGCGTTTTCGTCCATCATCTTCGCGAGCAGGTCCTGGTCGAGGCTGCCCCAGTTCACGCCGATGCGCACCGGCTTGTCGTATTTGACCGCCGCCTCGATCATCTGCGCGAACTGCGTATCACGCTTCGCGCCATGCCCGACGTTGCCCGGATTGATCCGGTACTTCGACAGCGATTCCGCGCAACCTGGATGGTCGCGCAGCAGCAGATGGCCGTTGTAATGGAAGTCGCCGACGAGCGGCACCATCACGCCCATCCTGTCGAGCTGCTCGCGGATCGCCGGCACGGCAGCCGCCGCTTCCGGCGTATTCACGGTGATACGCACCAGTTCGGAACCGGCTTGCGCCAGTTCCTTGATCTGGATCGCGGTGCCGATCGCGTCGGCGGTGTCGGTGTTGGTCATCGACTGCACGCGCACCGGCGCATCGCCGCCGATGGTCACAAGCTGGCCGCCCCAGCGGACGTTGACCGCATGCGACTTGCGCCGCATCGCGAAGCCGCCGAACACCGGCTCGTCTGAAACAATCTTGCTACAGGATTGGGATTGAGCTTCGGTTTGCATCGAAAAACCCATTTACGCCGCACGCGCTATGCAAAAAACGCAGCGCCTGAATTGAAAAAGCGCCGCGGACCGGTTGGCCGCGGCGCGTACCGTATCTGTCAAGGCAGAGCGAAGCGCGCCACGTTACCCTTCGCTGCCGAATATTTCGACGGCTCGACCGGCTGCCCGTCGAGCGTCACCGACTCGAGACCGGCCTTGTTGCCGACCGTGACCTTGAACGGCGCAACGCCCGTCACTTCCTTCGGATCCCCCGCATGCACGAGACCGGAGAACAGCTCCTTGCCGTCCTTGTCACGCACGCTGAACCAGCTGTCCTGCGTCACGCGCAGCGCAACGACCGCCTCGCCGGGCGCTGGCGTGACCGCGGGCGCCGATGCGTTCGCCACGACCACCGGCGCAGTTGCGGCCGGCGTGGCTGCCTGAGCCTGCGAGCCGGCCTTCGGTGCCGGTGCCAGCGTTGCCGCTGCATTCGCCGCCGGCGCCGGACCCGGCGCGATGCCCGTGGCAAGCGGCGCGGGCATCGGCGTTGCCGACGCAGAAGCCGCATTATCCACGCTCGCCGCGTTGTCCGCTGTGGCTGCCGCTTCCGGCGCCGATGCGCCTTCCGCCACCGGCGTAGCCGGAGCTTGCTCGACCGCGCCCGATGCCGCCGTGTCACTGCTCGTCGAACCATTCGCGCTTGCCTTCAGACGCGCGAGCCACGCGGATGAATCGCCGCCGTTGGTGCGCCACATGCCGAGCGCAATGACCGCGACAACGATCGCCGCGATGCCCCACAGCCACGAACGGCTCTTGTGCCCGCTGTCGCCGAGTGACAGCGAAACCTTGCCGCGCGGCAGATCCTTGCCGGATGACGCCGGCATCGACAGATTCGGTGCCGGCACACCCTTCTCGCGACGCAGCGCCGCCGTAAATGGCGCCGGATCGGCGCCCAGCATTTTCGCGTAGCTGCGCACGACACCGAGCGCGAACGTCGTGTCCGGCAGATGGCTGATGTCGCCCGCTTCGAGCGCGCTCAGCTTGACGACCGACACCTTCAGCCGCGCCGACACGTCCTCGATCGTCCAGCCTTTCGACTCGCGCAACTGGGTCAAGCGCGCGCCAACCGCCGCCAACGAATCGAGGGCCGGCTGCACGACAGGCTGGACCACCGCCCGCGCAATCGGTGCCGGGTGGCCATCGTTCGTGTCTGTCTCGTGCGGCTGCGGGTGCTGCGGCTCACTCATCCCAAATCCTTTCGCGTCGATTCTTTTCATCGTGCGACTGGACGGGCTCGAGCCTCACGTCCGAATCGCAGACCGTTTATAACAAAATGTGCGGCTTTGTGTGCCGCTCCCGATCGATTCTGCAAACTTTCTTTTCAATCGACGGAGGCATGAGGGCTTTTTTGCTTTCGCGGTGCTTTCCGCCGAACGCCGATGCCCTCCCACCCCGCGCGATTACACGGCGCGAACCTCGATTACCTTCGCCGCCTTCCCGGTGCGCTCAGCAAGACGCGTGCGGTCTTTCACCGCGCCGGCCAGCTGACCGCAGGCAGCATCGATATCGTCGCCGCGGGTCTTGCGCACGGTGGTGACGACGCCCGCGTCCATCAACACCTGCGCAAATCGCTTGATCTGTTCCGGCTTCGAGCGGATGAGGCCCGATTCGGGGAACGGATTGAACGGAATCAGATTGAACTTGCACGGCACGTTGCGCGTGACGGCGAGCAGTTCGCGCGCGTGCGCCTCGCTGTCGTTTACGCCATCGAGCATGCAGTATTCGAACGTAATGAAATCGCGTGGCGCGACTTTCAGATAGCGCTCGCATGCCGCCATCAGCTCACGCAGCGGATACTTTTTATTCAGCGGCACCAGCTCGTCGCGCAGCGAGTCGTTCGACGCATGCAGCGAAACCGCGAGCGCCACCGGCAGATCCGCGCCGAGCCGGTCCATCATCGGCACGACACCCGAGGTGGACAGCGTGACGCGCCGACGCGACAGGCCGTACGCGTTATCGTCGAGCATCAGGCGCATGGCCGGCACGACCGCGTCGTAATTGAGCAGCGGCTCGCCCATGCCCATCATCACGACGTTCGTGACGACGCGTTCGCCCTTGCCGTCGCCGCCCATCGCGCGACCGCCCGCATCGCCGCGCGACGCGCGCAGCGCAAACTCGGCCATGCGCAACTGGCCGATGATTTCGCCGGTGGTGAGATTGCGGGAGAACCCCTGCTTGCCGGTCGAGCAGAACCGGCAGTTGACCGCGCACCCGGCTTGCGACGACACACACAACGTGCCGCGCGTTTCTTCGGGGATGTACACGGTTTCAACAGCGTTGCCGTTGCCGACGTCGATCAGCCACTTGCGTGTGCCGTCCGACGAAACATGATCGCTGACGACCCCTGGCATCGTGATCGCGGCGCGCCCTTTGAGCTTCTCGCGCAAGGACTTCGCGAGATCGGTCATGCCGTCGAAGTCGGCAGCGTTGTATTGGTGAATCCAGCGCTGCAATTGCTTGGCGCGAAACGGTTTCTCGCCCAGGCTGTCGCAATAGGCGACGAGCCCTTGAGCGTCGAGGTCGAGAAGGTTGACGGAGGGACTGCTCGTCATATCGAATCCTGCCATTTCAGTGCGAGACTATGTTCATGCAACAAGCTGCATGAACGCCATGCCGTTCGCGCCCATTCCTGCTGCTTTTACCTTACTACTTTGCCGTGTCCCGCGCGCGATTCATGCGATAAAACAATTCGGCCGCACGAAACGCGCCACGCGAAAGACGGCTTGCGATACGCGGCTGAAGTCAGTACCTGAGCTCAGCGCGAGGCGCTCAACGCGAGTAGACGTTGACCTGGGGGAAGAAGAAGGCGATTTCAACCGAGGCAGTTTCCGCCGCGTCCGAGCCATGCACGGCGTTGGCGTCGATGCTGTCAGCGAAGTCGGCGCGGATCGTGCCCTTTTCTGCCTTCTTCGGATCCGTCGCGCCCATCAGGTCACGGTGTTTCAGGATTGCGTTTTCGCCTTCCAGCGCTTGCACGACCACCGGGCCCGAGATCATGAATTCGACGAGGTCCTTGAAAAACGGACGTGCTGCGTGCACGGCGTAGAACTTTTCGGCGTCAGCACGCGACAGATGAACCATGCGCGATGCCACGATCTTCAGACCAGCGTTTTCAAAACGGGTGTAGATCTGGCCGATCACGTTCTTGGCCACTGCGTCCGGCTTGATAATCGACAGGGTGCGCTCGATCGCCATAAAAACTCCAAAAAATTAAGAGGTTACAGATTCAAATGAATCCGCTATTGTAGCATGTTCCCGTGTATCATTGCGATTGAACCCTTACGGAATTGAAAGGTTAGAAGCCCAAGGCGCAAAATACTGGTAGCGTAGGACGTAGAGGCGACTTGAGGGTATTGAAACTCCGCGCCGCCGCGCTAATCTTACGAATGAACACTGCGCCCGCCGGCGCTTCGGGAATTGCCGTATCACCATCACCAAACACGCTTCCGAGGTAAGGAGAGACCATGAACGAACATCCGTATCTGTTTGGCCGCAACGGCGCGGTCAGCACCGCCGAAACGCGCAACCGCGTGCTACGAAACACCTACTGGCTGCTCGCGCTGTCCATGATTCCGACGGTGCTCGGCGCGTGGGTCGGCCTCGCCACCGGCTTCTCGCTGTTCGCCGCCACCAGCCCCGCCATGAGCATGCTGGCGTTCTTCGCGATTGCCTTCGGCTTCATGTTCGCGATCCAACGTACCAAGGACAGCGCCGTCGGCGTCTTCGTCCTGCTCGGCTTCACGTTCTTCATGGGACTGATGCTGTCGCGCATCCTCGCGTTCGTGCTCGGCTTCTCGAACGGCCCGTCGCTGATCATGCTCGCGTTTGGTGGCACTGGTGTGATCTTCGCGGCCATGGCGACCATCGCCACCGTCAGCAAGCGCGACTTCTCGGGCCTCGGCAAGTGGCTCTTCATGGGCGTGATCGTGATCCTGCTCGCGTCGGTCGCGAACGTGTTCCTGCAACTGCCGGCGTTGATGCTGACGGTTTCGGTCATGGCAATCGTGATCTTCTCCGCCTACATCATGTTCGACGTGCAGCGCGTCGTGAACGGCGGCGAGACGAACTACATCACCGCGACGCTCGCGATCTACCTGGATCTGTATAACGTGTTCGTCAATCTGCTTGCGCTGCTCGGCATTTTCGGCGGCAACCGCAATTAAGTCTGGCCGATCGCGCGGCGTACCGCACGCCGCGCTCGACGCTCAAAGTAAAAGCCCATAACGATTGCTCGTTATGGGCTTTTTTCATTGCCTGACCGATTGATGTGTGCCGCGCGGCGCGACCGGAAGTCACTCCCGGGTCAGCGTCAGAGCGTCAACCACGCGAAACCGTCGCTCTGCGACGCTACCAGCACCTCCGTGGGCGCCGCGCCAAGCACGCCCGCCAGCGCCGCCTGCGCGAGTTCAGGCAGGTTGTTCTGCTGGCTCAGATGCGCGGCGACCAGATGCCGCAGACGCGAGCGGTCGAGCGACGCCAGGATTTCCGCGGCCGCATCATTGTTCAGATGCCCATGATTGCCGCCGATACGCGCCTTTAGCGACGGCGGATAACGACTGCCCGCGAGCATCTGCACGTCGTGATTGCATTCGAGCACGAGCGCGTCGCAGCCACTGAGCACCGCGCTGATATGCGGCGTGGACGCGCCGACGTCGGTCAGCACGCCGAGCCGGCTCGCGCCGTTCGAGAACACAAATTGCAGCGGTTCGCGGGCGTCATGCGGAACGGTATAAGGGAGGACGCTGAGCTCGCCGACCGCTACCGCCTCGTCGCCCCACAGCACCTCCAGGTCGACGTCGGCTTCGTCGGCGCCCACCGCGCGCGCGGTGCCCCAGCTCATGTACAGCGGAATCGACCACCTGCGCGCCAGCGTCAATGCGCTGCCGATGTGGTCGCTATGCTCATGCGTGATCACGATCGCGTCGAGATGCTCGGCGCTGGCGCCGAGCCTTGTCAGACGCCGCTCGACCTCACGCGCGGAAAAACCGCAATCGAGTAATACGCGCGTGGTGGTCGAACCGCTGTGCGCTTCCACCAGCAGCGCATTGCCTTCACTGCCGCTGCCGAGACTGGCGAAGCGCACGACCCGCCTAGTTCAGTTGCGCATGCAGCAGCGACACGATGCGCTGCGCGTCCGAGGACGTATCGATCTGCCCGTTCGCGTCGACGACTGCAACCTGCGTCACAGCGTCGCCTTTCGCGCGCACGTTGACGAGGAATTCCTGGCCCGGCTTGCGCGTCGAATTGCCGCTGTAGAACAGCTTGCCGAACAGGCCCTCCTTCTTCAGTTCCTGCATCGAGTCCGCGTAGCGCACGTAGTAGATGCCCTTCTCGCGATCGCGGTTGTCGACCGTGAAGCTGGTGCGGTCCAGCGCGAGGCCCACACGCAACCAGGCGCGGTCGAACGACTCCTGCAGATCGAGCGTCGACGCGCCCGCGTTTTGCTCGAGCGTGGTCGGCGCGGTCGCCGGGCGCGCGTCGGTCAGCAACTGCTTCGACTGCGCGTCGGTCAGGCCGAACTTCTGCATCAGCTTGGCGAGGAACAGCGCCTCGAGCGCCGGATCGCGCGGACGCTCTTCCCAGCGCGACGACGTCTTGTCCTGCCCGGTCATCACTTCTTCCATCGCGCTATGCGTGATCGAGATGTCGGTCGCGCTGTCCGGACCGCGCGACACCAACGTGCGGAAACTGTCGCGGGTGCCCGACGAATAGGCGAAGTCGATGACCTTGCCGATCGTGCGGCGGAACCAATCGTCCGGAATGTTCGCGCGGTTTTCCGCCCAGTCGGTCGTCATGATGCCGGTGGCCGGCGCATCCGTCTTCAGCACGAAGCCGTTCTCCTGCCAGAACTCCTGCAGTTGCGGCCACAGCTGTTCCGGCGAGCGGCCGTCTACCACGAGCCAACGACGATCGCCGTCGCGCTCGATATGCATGCCAAGCGGATCCTGCGCGTTCGGCTGGCCTTCGGTCGCGTTGCCGGCTGCCGTGACAGCGCGCGTCGGCGTGCCGCCGAGCGCCAGATTCGCCGGCGGCGCCACATAGCGCTGGTCGTTCGGCGACGTGCTCAGATCGCTCGGCACGGCGAGCGCCGGCGCAGTTGGGGTGGCCTTGTAGTCGACGCGGTCGGAAGCGAACCAGTCGTTCAGCGTGTCACAGCCGGCGAGCGTCGACAGGGCAAGCGCCAGCGCCGCCATGCGGGTTGCGTGGAGGGAAAGTGCGGAACGTTTCATGAGGTCCTTCGTGATGCTGGAACGCGATGCCTCGTTCGGTCTGCCAGGAACGTGGGCTGAAGCGACGTCGGTTAATGAAATGCCGGTGGCGGTCTTGCGTGGGCGTCGGGACGATCGGGCCATTCAGCCGAGCAGGCCAGCTTCACGCAGCGCGCCGCGCACCACTTCGTGGTATTGCGCGTCGAGCGGCGTGAGTGGCAGGCGGATGCCGCCCTGCACACGCCCCAGTTGCTGCAGCGCCCATTTCGCCGGAATCGGATTCGCTTCGGCAAACAGGTACTTGTGCAGCGACAGGAGTTTCAGATGAATGTCGCGAGCGGTCTTCACATCCGCGGCGAGCGCGGCCTTGCACAGCTCGCTCATCGCACGCGGTGCGACATTCGCGGTGACGGAAATATTGCCGTGACCGCCGAGCAGCATCAGCGCGATCGCGGTGGGATCGTCGCCGCTATAGATGCCGAAGTGCGCTGGCGCCGATTTGATCAGGTGCGCGGCACGGTCAATGTTGCCCGTGGCTTCCTTCACGCCGACGATCCCCGGCACCTGCGCGCAGCGCAGAATGGTCTCGTTGCTCATGTCAGCGACGGTGCGGCCCGGCACGTTGTACAGGATCACCGGCAGATCGACGGTTTCGGCGATCTTCGCAAAATGGCGGTAAATGCCTTCCTGGGTCGGCTTGTTGTAGTACGGCACGACCTGCAGCGTGGCATCCGCGCCGACGTCTTTCGCGTGTCGCGTGAGCTCGATCGCCTCAGTGGTGGAGTTGGCGCCCGCGCCCGCGATGACCGGAATCCGTCCCGCGGCATGCTCGACGGCAGTCTTCACCATGAGCACGTGTTCCTCGACCGACAGCGTGGCCGACTCGCCGCTCGTGCCGACCACGACGAGCGCATTCGTGCCTTCCTCGACATGCCAGTCGATCAGCTTGCGAAACGCCGGCAGATCGAGGCTGCCGTCTTCGAGCATCGGGGTGATGATGGCAGGAATGCTGCCGCGGATCTGAACGCCGTCCTGGTGACCGCTGTGGTTGCCGTTAGTCATGAAAAGCCATGAATTTGATCAGGTAAATCGCGATTGTAGCGGATTAGCCAGCCAACTCGTAACAAGGCGGTGCTGTTGCCCGTGCGGGGTCATTCGCAGGCCCCGCTTCCCGAACCGCGCAGATGCGCTGAACGTAGGCAGGACGCGGCCTGGCGAGAAATCCGTCCTGAAATGCGACCACCCGCAGCTCACCCCGCACCCTGTCGAGCAGCTCCCCTGACGCTAGCAAAAACGCCGGATTGGATGGCTTGCCGACGCTTTCGTTTCCTTGCGCGAAGCTCTCGTAAACCAGTACACCGCCGGGCGCGAGCGCGCCCAGCAACTGCGGGAACAGGGGCCGGTGCAGGTAGTTCGTCACGACGACGGCGGCGAACGTCGCATCGCCGGGCAGCGGCCACGATGCGCCTTCGAGGTCGGCCACGAGCGGCGTGACGAGCGCCGCGTCGCGCAGCAGGTCGAGCGCGGCCGCGTCGCGATCGATCGCGGTGACCGGATGGCCGAGCGACGCGAAAAAGCGCGCGTGCCGCCCGGCACCCGACGCAACGTCGAGCACCGCGCCGCCCGGCGCGATCAGGTGCGCCCAGTGACGCACCCAGCGCGACGGTTCGCCGAGGCCATGCAAGCCACTGGTAACAGGCGTGCTCATCGCTGCGGCGCGGCGCCTCGCGTGCGCATCAGTTGTACGACAGCCCCATCGCCTCGCGGACGTCGCGCATCGTTTCGGTCGCGAAGCGGCGTGCCTTGTCGCAGCCGTCGGCGACGATCGCGCGCAACAGCGACGGGTCGTCCATGTACTTCTGCGCGCGCTCGAGCATCGGCTGCTGCTCGCGCAGAATCCCTTCAATGACCGGCTGCTTGCAATCGAGACAACCAATGCCGGCCGAGCGGCAGCCCTTCTGCACCCATTCGTGCGTCGCTTCGTCGGTATAGACCTGATGCAGCTGCCACACCGGGCATTTGTCCGGATCACCCGGATCGGTGCGGCGCACGCGCGCGGGGTCGGTCGGCATCGTGCGGACTTTCTTGGTGATCGTTTCCGCGTCTTCGCGCAGGCCGATCGTGTTGCCGTACGACTTCGACATCTTCTGGCCGTCGAGACCCGGCATACGCGACGCTTCGGTCAGCATCGCCTGCGGCTCGACGAGGATGATCTTGCGCGAGCCTTCGAGATAGCCAAACAGGCGCTCGCGATCGCTCATCGACAGGCTTTGCGATTCCTGCAGCAGCGCCCGCGCGCGCTCGAGCGCTTCGTCGTCGCCTTCCTGCTGATGCGCGTTGCGCAGCTCGTGGTAAAGCTTCGCGCGTTTGCCGCCGAGCTTCTTCGCTGCCTCGTTCGCCTTCTCCTCGAAGCCCGGCTCGCGACCATACAGGTAGTTGAAGCGGCGCGCGATTTCGCGCGTCATCTCGACGTGCGGCACCTGGTCTTCACCGACCGGCACGAGCGAGCCGCGATACAGCAGAATGTCCGCCGCCATCAGCACCGGGTAGCCGAGGAAGCCGTAGGTGGACAGGTCCTTGTCCTTCAGCTTTTCCATCTGCTCCTTGTAGGTCGGCACGCGTTCGAGCCAGCCGAGCGGCGTGCTCATGCCGAGCAGCAGCGCGAGCTCAGCGTGCTCGGGCACCTTGCTCTGGATGAACAGCGTCGCCTGCGCCGGATCGATGCCGGAAGCGAGCCAGTCGATCAGCACGTCCCATACGTTCTTTTCGATCACTTCGGGCGTTTCGTAGTGCGTCGTCAGCGCGTGCCAGTCGACCACGCAGAAGAAGCACGGGTACTCGGACTGCAGTCGCACCCAGTTTTTCAGCACGCCGTGATAGTGGCCGAGGTGCAGCGACCCGGTGGGCCGCATGCCGGAGAAGATACGGTCTGGGAACATGGTTATTTAGAAAAGCGAAACAAGTGGAGTCAGAATTGCGGTGATCGCGCTATAGCCGAGCGTGACGAGTGGCCTCAACCAGAAACGCGTGAGCGTACCCGTCATCACGAGCGCCATCACGATGAAAAAGCCGTAGGGCTCGAGCCGTGACAAAGCGATCGATGGCTTCGGCGGCAACAGCGCCATCAGTACGCGGCCGCCGTCGAGTGGTGGCAGCGGAAACAGGTTCAGCACGCCGAGCACGAGGTTCACGCCGACGCCCGCGCCCGCCATGCGCGTGAAAAAAGGTTCGTTGACATTGAGTACCGCGAGCACGACGCCGAACACGCCCCAGATGAGCGCCTGAACGAAGTTGCATGCGGGTCCGGCCGCCGCGACCCACAGGCTGCCCCAGCGCGGATTGCGCAGATTGCCGAACGCGACCGGCACCGGCTTCGCATAGCCGAACATGAACGCGCCGCTCGTCGCGAAATACAGCAGCAACGGAATGGCGATCGTGCCGAGTGGATCGATGTGCCGCATCGGGTTCAGCGACACGCGGCCGAGCACGTACGCGGTGTTGTCGCCGAGCCAGCGCGCGACGTAGCCGTGTGCGGCCTCGTGCAGCGTGATCGCGAAGATCACCGGCAGCGCGTACACCGCAATAGTCTGTATCAGGGAAGAATCCATAGCTCGCTATTGTAACAATGCGCTCGCGCGTGTCTGTCGGCTTTCGCTCATGCCGCTCATGCTGTTTCCGCGAGGCCGAACGGCGCGAGCGAGCCGCGCCCGGCCCGCACCAGCACCGGCTCCGAGCCGGTCAGATCGATCACGGTGGACGGCTCGCACACGCACGCGCCGCCGTCGATCACCAGATCGAGCTGCTTTTCGAGCCGCGCGCGGATTTCCTCGGGGTCGTTCAGCGGCTCGGTTTCGCCGGGCATGATCAGCGTCGAGCCAAGCAGCGGCTCGCCGAGCTCCTCGAGAATCGCGAGCGTGATCGCGTGATCCGGCACGCGGATGCCGATCGTCTTGCGCGAAGGATGCGACACGCGCCGCGGTACTTCCTTGGTGGCCTGGAGCACGAACACGTATGGGCCCGGAGTCACCGATTTGAGCAGCCGATACTGCCAGTTGTCCACCATTGCAAAATTGGCGAGTTCCGACAGATCGCGCACGAGCAGCGACAGCAGTTGCTTTTCATCGAGCCCACGGATGCGCCGCAGACGCTCGACCGCGTCCTTGTCGTCGAGACGGCAGGCGAGCGCGTAGGTCGAATCGGTTGGCAACGCGACCACGCCGCCGTCGTTGATGATCTGCACGGCCTGCTTGACGAGGCGCGGCTGCGGATTGTCGGGATGAAGCCGAAAGTATTGGGACATGGAAACTCACGATGGCGGCAGTCGAACTGCGGCGGACGGGCTGCGGCGAGCGGAGCGCTTGCCGCATCCAGCCGGCCCGCGCGCGAGACGTGCCGTACCGGCACGGCGCGCGGTCACAGCCAGCGTTCCCAGACGGGCTTCAGATCGGCGGGTAGCGGCGGCAGCGCGCCGAGTTCGATGCGGCCTTCGCCCGGGGCATGGAAGTCGGAGCCACGCGAGGCCTCGAAGCCGTAGCGACGCGCGACGTCCGCGTATTCGCGGTATTGGTCGGGCGTGTGGCTGCCGGTCACGACCTCGATCGCCTTGCCGCCAAGGCCGATGAATTCGCCGAAGAACGCGTCGAATTCGAGCTGCGAATAGGCGTAGCGGCCTGGATGCGCGACGATCGCGACGCCGCCCGCGGCCTGGATCCAGCCCACCGCGTCGGCGAGTTTGGCCCAGCGGTGCGCGATGCAGGCCGGTTTGCCGTCGCCGAGATAACGGTCGAAAACTTCCTGGGTGTTCGCGCAGTGGCCGTGTTCGACCATGAAGCGCGCGAAATGCGTGCGCGACATCATGTCGGGATTCGACACGTAATGCAGCGCGCCTTCGTACGCGTCTGGAATGCCGAGCGTGGCCAGTTGCTCGCCGATTGCTTCGGCGCGCGCGGCGCGGCCGTCGCGGGTGCGCGCGAGACCGTCGATCAGGATCTGGCTGGTCGGATCGATGCCGAGTCCGACGATATGCACGGTGCGCCCCGCCCAGGTGACCGAAATCTCGACACCGCTCAGGTAGCTCATGCCGAGCGCCTCGGCCGTGATGCGCGCCTCGTGCTGGCCGCCGACTTCGTCGTGATCGGTGAGCGCCCACAACGTCACGCCGTTCGCGTGCGCGCGGCGCGCGACGTCGCCCGGCGCGAACTGGCCGTCGGAAACGGTGGAGTGGCAGTGAAGATCGGCGTTCATCGTGGTCCTGAAGAGGTTCTGCGGTCATTTTACTGCAACGCAGTAAGGGTCCGCAGCGGTATCTCGCGACGCCGGTTACGCCTACCGCCGTGCCGCGAGGTCAGGACCGGGCCAGCAGCGCCGATGCCGCGACGTCCAGGCGACGCACGGGCACCGTTTCGAGCGCCGCCTCAGGCGCAGAAACCCTCGATCAACGCGGCAACCTGCTCCGGCTGGTCGTGATGCACCATGTGCCCCGCTCCGTCGATGATCTTTTCTCGCCAGTCCGGAAACGCCTGAAAGCGCGCCTTGAATTCGTCGAGCGGAATTTCACCGGCGATCTGCGCGAGCGTCCGCGAGCCAGCGGCCTCGACGTGCAACACCTTCGCGCTGACCTTGCGCCACACCGCCATCACCTCGTCGAGGTGATAGAGACTCGGGCCTCGGACCTTGTGCGCGGGATCGGCGAGCAGCATGAAACGCCCCTCCCCGTCCGGCTTCGCCCAATGCTGAGCGAGAAACTGCGCGCGCCGCGGATCGAGACGTGGATTGGTTTTGATCAGGCGCGCGGCGACGTCGTCGAGCGATCCATAGCGCTTCAGCTGCGGTGGCTCGCGCAATTCGTCGAGCCAGTTGACGAGACGCTTCGGCGCCTGCGCCGGATGCGATGGCGCGAGCCCGAAGCCTTCCAGATCGACCACGCGCCGTACCCGTTGCGGCCGCACGCCCGCGTACAGACACACGACATTCGCGCCCATGCTATGACCGACGAGGTTCACCTCGCCGTGCGGCGCGTAGTGGTAGAGCAGTGCGTCGAGATCGCCGAGATAGTCCTGCACCCAATAGCTGCCGCCGCCGGACTCGGCGACCGGCCAGTCGGACAGGCCGAAGCCGCGCATGTCGGGCGCGATCACCTGCCAGTCGCCGCCGAGCGCATCGACGACGAACTGGAACGACGCGCCGACATCCATCCAGCCGTGCAGCATGAACAGCATCGGCGCATCGGGGTGGCCCCAGCGCCGCACGTGCAACCGGACGCCGCGCGCGGCAACGAACTCAGAGCGGGAAGTATTCATGAACGGCGCATCCACGAAAAAGAATGGTCGTTCGATTATAGGGACAGCGGCGCAAGAAGTGGTAACGGATTATTGAGACGAAGCTCGGTCGTCCGTTGCCTGTGCGGCTTGCTGTGTATCCTGGCTCGCCAGCGCGGCGAGTTCGGCGTCGTCGAAACCGGCGTCGCGGCGCGCTTCGAAATTGAACGGGCCACGCAGTTTCGGCGCGTGGTACTGGTCGGCGAGGCGCAGATAAGTGTGGTGCGGATCGAGGCCGTCCAGCTCGCACAGGTGACGAAACCAGCGGTTGCCGATCAGCACGTGGCCGATTTCATCGCGCAGGATCACGTCGAGAATCGCCGCCGATGCGTGATCGCCCGCCTGCTGCAAACGCGCGCGGATCGGCGGCGACGCGTCGAGGCCGCGCGCTTCGAGCGTGCGCGGCACGAGCGCCATGCGCGCGAGCACGTCGCCGCGGGTGCGCTCGCACATGTCCCACAGGCCACCGTGCGCCGGGAAATCGCCGTATGCGTGGCCGTATTCGGCGAGACGCGCGGCGAGCAGCGAGTAGTGATACGCCTCTTCGGCGGCGACCTTGAGCCAGTCGGTATAGAACGCGGCGGGCATGCGGGGGAAGCGCCAGACGGCGTCGAGCGCCAGATTGATCGCATTGAACTCGATGTGCGCGAGCGCGTGGAGGAGCACCGCGCGGCCCTGCGGCGACTGCATGCTGCGTCGGCCGAGCTGGCGCGGCTCGACCAGTTCGGGCCGCTCGGGGCGGCCCGGCAGGTCGGCGGGCTCGGCGAGATCGAGGTCGGCGTGACAGAACGCGCGGCCGTCGAGTACCGCCGCGTACAGCTCGCGGGCGGCCGCGGCCTTCGCGGCCGGATCCCGCTCGCGCAACGCGGCGAGCGCGGCACGGCGCGCGCACGACGACTCGTCGTGAGAATTCGACACGGAAGCAGGGACGGAATCGGATGTAGCGACGGACGTCATGACAAACAGATCAGCGATGGAAGCGATAAAGGCGACGGCTAGACAGCGGCTGGAAACGCCAGGATAGGTCAAGGCGACAACAACGCGGCGGAACAGCAAACGGATGCGGCAAACAGATGTGGCCGGCCCGCCAACCCGCGAGGCCGGCCACGGATACGCAGCCCAGCGCAACGACCCGCCTGCCCGACCGCTTGCGCCCAATCCGGCGAAACCGCCCGCCGCAGCGCCACCGCCGCCACGGCCCAACCACACAACCGTTTACAATACTCGATTCGACCATTCGGCGCGCTTTCGGGCACGCCCGTCAGTTGGCGACGCAAGACCGCCAAACTCGCACAGCGCTGGGCGCCCGTCGCCCGGCCCGTGTGCGGCACCCGATCAGGCAACCATCGTGCAAGGGATCGGAGTCATCGAAAGCCTGGCTCCGACCAACAAGGAGACATTGTGACGATTTACAAGCTGGGCGAAGCCGCCCCGATCATTCATGAAAGCGTATTCGTCGCGGATTCGGCGAACATCATCGGCAACGTGACGCTCGAGGAGAACGCGAGCGTGTGGTTCGGCGCGACGCTGCGCGGTGACAACGAACCGATTACGATCGGCGCCGGCAGCAACGTGCAAGAAAACGCGGTTCTCCATACGGACCCCGGCTTTCCGCTCACGATCGAGCCGAACGTGACGATCGGCCATCAGGTCATGCTGCACGGCTGCACGATCAAGGAAGGCTCATTGATCGGAATTCAGGCGGTGGTCTTGAATGGCGCGGTAATCGGCCGCAACTGTCTGGTCGGAGCGGGCGCCATCGTCACCGAGGGCAAGGTGTTTCCCGACAATACGCTGATCCTCGGCGCGCCCGCGAAGGCAGTGCGCGAACTGACGGAAGCGGATATCGCCAACATGCAGCGCGGCGCGGCAAGCTATGCCGAACGCCGCGAGTATTTCAAGGCGCAGCTCGTACGCATCGGCTAGACGGCCGGCGCACGCGGCGCGCAACGGCGCGGCATCAGGCCGCGTCATTCCAGCGAGGAAAAGTTGTGAGCGACCAGTTGCAAAAATTCATGTTCAGCGCGGCGCCGGTGCGCGGCGAGATCGTTTCCCTGCGCAATACGTGGCAGGACGTGCTGACGCGCCGCGATTATCCGGCGCCCGTGCGAACGATTCTGGGCGAAATGATGGCCGCATGCGCGCTGCTGTCGGCGAACCTGAAGTTCGACGGCACGCTCGTCATGCAGATTTTCGGCGATGGCCCCGTCAAGATGCTGGTCGTGCAGTGCAGCTCGAATCTGACGATGCGCGCAACCGCGAAGCTCTCCGGCGAAGCCGGCCATACGATCGACGACACGACCTCGCTCGTCGATCTGGTGAACGCGAGCGGCCACGGCCGCTGCGTGATCACGCTCGACCCGACCGACAAGCAGCCCGGCCAGCAGCCGTACCAGAGTATCGTGCCGCTCTCGGGCGTGGACGGACCGCTGCAGTCGATCGCCGAAGTGCTCGAGCACTACATGCATCATTCCGAGCAGCTCGACACGCGCATGTGGCTCGCGGCGAACACCGAGCGCGCGGTCGGCATGCTGCTGCAGAAGCTGCCGGGAGACGGCGGCATCGTCCCGCATCCGGGCGAGCTCGACGCGGATACGTGGGCGCGCGTGTGCACGCTCGGCGGCACGCTGTCGCAGGACGAGCTGTTGAAGGAAGAACCGGCGACGGTGTTCCGGCGCCTCTTCTGGCAGGAAAACGTCCAGCATTTCGAGCCGGTTACCGCGCGCTTCGAATGCTCGTGCTCGCGCGAGAAAGTCGGCGCGATGCTGAAGATGCTCGGCCGCGATGAAGTCGACGGCGTGATCGAGGAACGCGGCCACGTCGAGATTCACTGCGAGTTCTGCAATCAGCGCTACGAGTTCGACCCGGTCGATGTCGCGCAACTTTTCGTGGCCGGCGGACTCTCACAAGGTGTGACGCCGGCGGCCGAGCAGCGGCACTGAATGGGCCCTTCCGCTGAAGTGGACTACGTGCCCACGAACTGATCGCGCTTTACAACGGTAGTGCTGATCGCGCCGCCCCATGCCTCGTCACGGCTCGGGCGGCGCGTTGCTTTTGAGCGCTGCGTTGATACATTGGAAGGATGCGGCGCCGCGCATCGGGACAGCTTGCTCGGGCCTCGGACCGAGGGAGATTCGACCATGAAGCACACGCTTTCGTTGATACTGGCCGTCATCGCGGGCAGCGCGGCGCTGGCCGGCTGCTCGATCGATCCACCGGGCCCAGCGCCGATTCTGAGCCGTCTGCCGCCCGATCAGGCAGATGCCGTCAGCCATACAGAGACGCTGACACCGCAGGAACGCGCGCGCTACGACGCGATCGAGCAACAGGTCATGTTCGAACAGGATCAGACGATGGCCACGGACGCCGCCACGCAAGCCTGGTCGCGCTATTACTCGCGCTCGCCGCCCGTGAGGTTTTCTGCGGGCTTCTCGAGCGGCGGCTGGGGACGTGGCTGGGGAACCGGTGTCGGCGTCGGCTTCGGGCCGTATTGGGGCTGGTAGGAGCGAATCCGGCAGCGCAAAGAAAAAAGCGCGGTTCAAAATGAACCGCGCTTTTTTTGCGTCTTCCATACCGGGCCGATGCGACCTGTCAAACCTCAGTGCGCCGGCTTCTTCTCCTTCGCTGCCGCCACCTTCCCGCCATGCTTGCGATCCGGCTTCGCGCGCGACTCCGGATTCGGCACCACGTGCAGCGGCGCGGCCGACACCTCACCGCGCGTCGAGGTATCCGCCGACGGCGTATTCGGCGCCGGCAACGGCTGGTTCGGCGACACGAATTGCACGAACACTTCGCCGTCCTTGACCATGCCCATTTCGTAACGCGCCCGCTCTTCGACCGCGGCCGTGCCATTCTGCAGATCCTGCACTTCGCCCTGGATACGCTCGTTGCGCAGCTTCGCGTCGGCATTCTTCTGCAGTTGCTGCGCGAGTTGCCCCTGCAACTCATGCACGCGCAGCCAGCCGCCGTGCCCCCACCAGAGCGGGTACTGGATCAACGCCAGCAGAACGATCAGGACAGCAGTAACAAGCCGCATGAAGTAAGCACAATAAATACGCGCCGCCCTGCGCTAAACGCAGGGCGGCGAGGTCAATCAGAAACGGAGGATAACCGGCTCATCAATCGGCGTGAACAATCTGGCGAAAACGCTTAGCGCAGATTGTAAAACGCCGACTTGCCCGGATAGCTGGCGATATCGCCGAGATCTTCCTCGATACGCAGCAGCTGGTTGTACTTCGAGATGCGATCGGAACGCGACAGCGAACCCGTCTTGATCTGGCCGGCGTTCAGACCGACGGCGATGTCCGCGATCGTCGAATCTTCGGTTTCGCCCGAGCGATGCGAAATCACGGCCGTGTAGCCGGCGCGCTTGGCCATTTCGATCGCCGCGAAGGTTTCCGTCAGCGTGCCGATCTGGTTGATCTTGATCAGGATCGAGTTCGCGATGCCCTTCTCGATGCCTTCCTTCAGGATGCGCGTGTTCGTCACGAACAGGTCGTCGCCGACCAGCTGCACCTTCTTGCCGAGCTTGTCGGTCAGGACCTTCCAGCCTTCCCAGTCGCTTTCGTGCATGCCGTCTTCGATCGAGACGATCGGGAACTTGTCGGCGAGGTTCGCGAGATAGTCCGCAAATTCCGTCGACGACAGCTGCAGGCCTTCGCCCGCGAGCTGGTACTTGCCATCGTGGTAGAACTCGCTGGCCGCGCAGTCGAGCGCGAGCAGCACGTCTTCACCGGCGCGGTAGCCCGCTTTCTCGATGGCTTGCAGGATGGTCGACAGGCATTCCTCGTTGCTGCCAAAGTTCGGCGCGAAGCCGCCTTCGTCGCCGACGGCCGTGCTCATGCCGCGATCCGACAGGATCTTCTTCAGCGCGTGGAACACTTCGGCACCGCAGCGCAGTGCTTCACGGAAGCTCGGCTGGCTGACCGGGACGATCATGAATTCCTGGATGTCCAGGCTGTTGTTGGCGTGCGCGCCGCCGTTGACGATGTTCATCATCGGCACCGGCAGTTGCATCGCGCCCGAGCCGCCGAAGTAGCGGTACAGCGGCAGGCCGGCTTCTTCAGCGGCGGCCTTCGCGACGGCCATCGACACGGCCAGCATCGCGTTCGCGCCGAGGCGCGACTTGTTGTCGGTGCCGTCGAGCTCGAGCAGCGTCTTGTCGAGGAAAGCCTGCTCGGAAGCGTCGAGACCCATGATCGCTTCGGAGATTTCAGTGTTGATGTGCTCGACGGCCTTCAGCACGCCCTTGCCGCCGTAACGGCCGGCTTCGCCGTCGCGCAGTTCGATCGCTTCACGCGAGCCGGTCGACGCGCCCGACGGCACCGCTGCGCGGCCCATCGTACCCGACTCGAGCAGCACGTCGCATTCGACGGTGGGGTTGCCCCGCGAATCGAGAATCTCTCGACCGATGATGTCTACGATAGCACTCATGGTTTCCTCAAAGAAATGACGTTGAATTCTTTACTGTGACACTGTAGTGCGCACCTGCCGGTCTCCCCGACAGACAACTCGCGCGCCGATACGTTCGACGACCATTGTGCGAAAGCGCCGCTTGCCGATTATCGAGGGTAATCGTGACACGCGGTGCACGCCTGCATCAGTTGAAATCGCTTTCGAGGAACGGCCCGCGCTTGACGGCCTGGTCGAGCGTGACGAGCGTCTCGAGCAGGTCGGCCATGCGATTGAGCGGCACCGCGTTCGGCCCGTCCGACTTCGCCTGCGCCGGATTCGGGTGCGTTTCCATGAAGAGACCGGCGACGCCGACCGCAACCGCGGCACGGGCGAGCACCGGCACGAATTCGCGCTGGCCGCCCGAGCTCGTGCCCTGGCCACCCGGCAACTGCACCGAGTGCGTCGCGTCGAACACGACCGGCGCGTTGGTCTCGCGCATGATCGCGAGCGAACGCATGTCCGACACGAGATTGTTATAGCCGAACGACACACCGCGCTCGCACGCCATGAAGCGGTCTTCGGACAGCCCCGCTTCACGCGCGGCGTCGCGCGCCTTGTCGATCACGTTCTTCATGTCGTGCGGCGCGAGAAACTGGCCTTTCTTGATGTTGACCGGCTTGCCTGAACGCGCGCACGCGTGGATGAAGTCGGTCTGACGGCACAGGAACGCGGGCGTTTGCAGCACGTCGACGACCGACGCGACCTGCTCGATCTCGTGCTCGGCATGCACATCGGTCAGCACCGGCAGACCGAGCTGGCGCTTGACTTCCGACAGGATGCGCAGACCTTCGTCCATGCCCAGACCGCGGAACGACGTGCCGCTGCTGCGATTGGCCTTGTCATACGACGATTTGTAGATGAACGGAATGTTCAGCTTCGCGCAGATTTCCTTCAGGCGGCCGGCCGTGTCGATCGTCATCTGTTCGGATTCGACGACACAGGTACCGGCGATCAGGAAAAACGGCTTGTCGAGCCCAATTTCGAAATCGCCCAGTTTCATGCTTTCTCCTCGACCCTCGACTGCTGATGCGCGAGCGCCGCTTCGACGAACGACTTGAACAGCGGATGACCGTCACGCGGCGTGGACGTGAACTCCGGGTGGAACTGCACGCCGACGAACCACGGGTGCATGCTGCGCGGCAGTTCCATCATTTCCGGCAGATCCTCGCTCGGGGTACGGGCGCTAATGATGAGGCCACCGCCTTCGAGTTGGGGTACGAAACGGTTATTCACCTCATAACGGTGACGATGACGCTCGTTCACATCCGTGCCGTAGATCTCTTCGGCGAGCGTGCCGGGCTTGATCGGGCAGCGCTGCGAGCCGAGGCGCATCGTGCCGCCGAGGTCCGACTCTTCGGTGCGCTTCTCGACGCGGCCTTCGCGGTCGTACCACTCGGTGATCAGCGCGACCACGCGGTTCTTCGTTTCCTGATCGAACTCGGTGCTGTTCGCGTCCTTCAGGCCGACGACGTCGCGCGCGAACTCGATCACGGCGAGCTGCATGCCGAGGCAGATGCCGAGATACGGCACCTTCGCTTCGCGCGCATAGCGGATCGCGGCGATCTTGCCTTCGGTGCCACGACGGCCGAAGCCACCCGGCACGAGCACCGCATCGAGATGCTTGAGGCTCTCGACGCCCTGCGTTTCGATCTCTTCGGAGTCGATGTACTCGATGTTCACGCGCGTCGACGTATGCATCGACGCATGGCGCAGCGCTTCGATCAGCGACTTGTACGACTCGGTCAGATCGACGTACTTGCCGACCATGCCGATCGTCACTTCGTGCTTCGGGTTCTGCAGCTTTTCGACGAGGTCGGACCACATCGAGAGGTCCGCCGCCTTCGGCGTGAGCCTCAGCTCTTCGCAGATGATCGCGTCGAGACCCTGGTCGTGCAGCATCTGCGGAATCTTGTAGATGCTGTCCGCGTCCCACACGGAAATCACCGCGTCTTCAGGCACATTCGAGAACAGCGAGATCTTCGCGCGCTCGTCGTCCGGGATGCGGCGGTCGGCGCGGCACAGCAGCACGTGCGGCGAAATACCGATTTCGCGCAGCTTCTGCACGCTGTGCTGGGTGGGCTTGGTTTTGAGTTCGCCAGCCGTGGCAACCCAGGGCACCAGCGTCAGGTGCACGAAGCACGCGCTGTTGCGGCCGAGGCGCAGGCTCATCTGACGCGCGGCTTCGAGGAACGGCAGCGATTCGATGTCACCCACCGTGCCACCCACTTCGACGATCGCGACATCGGGCTCGCCGCACGTCGCAGACGCTGCGCCGCGCTCGACGAATGCCTGGATTTCGTTCGTGATGTGCGGGATGACCTGCACGGTCTTGCCGAGATAATCGCCACGGCGTTCCTTGCGGATTACCGATTCGTAAATCTGGCCCGTGGTGAAGTTATTGGCCTTGCGCATCTTCGTGCTGATGAAGCGCTCGTAGTGGCCGAGGTCGAGGTCGGTTTCCGCTCCGTCTTCCGTCACGAACACTTCGCCGTGTTGAAACGGGCTCATCGTGCCGGGGTCGACGTTGATGTACGGATCGAGTTTGAGGAGGGTGACTTTAAGACCGCGCGATTCGAGGATCGCGGCGAGGGAAGCGGCGGCAATACCCTTGCCGAGGGAAGATACTACGCCGCCGGTGACGAAAACATATTTGGTCATCGCTGGATGCTCGCGGGAAAAACGGATTATACCGTAAAGGATGGTCCCGACCCAGCAAAAAACGCCCGGCCCGCAGCGTGCCGATGCCGCCTCGCGCACGCCGCGCGTCAGGCGGTTCGCTCCAGTTCGCGCAGCATCCGCTGCACCGCGCGCGCGGTTTCGATCGGCTTTTCCATCGGGTACAGATGGCTGCCCTCGATCCACTCGACGTGCCCGCCGGTCGCGCGGCGCGTCGCGTCGAGACCGGCCTGGCGGATTTCCTTCGAGCGGGTCCCGGCGATGAACCCGACCGGCACCGGCGCGCCGCGCGCGAGCCGCGCGCCGAGCGTGTGCGGCAACGTCCGGTAGATCTGGTATTCGGTGCGACGATCGAACGCGAGCATGCGGGAGCCATCGGGCGAGCTCTGCGGGATGCCGAACTCGATGTAGTCGGACAACATACGCTCGTCCCAGCGCGCGAACGCGGGCTTCGAATGGAAGTGCCGCCAGGCTTCGTCGCGGCTCGCCCACTGCGTGCGCCGCGTGCGCGTCGCGGCGGCCGGTGACAGCCGCTCGTCGAGCCCCGTCCATTGCGACACGCGCAGCATGCTGCTGCGCCAGCCGGCGATCACGGGCGAGTCGAGCATCACGACGCCCCTCACCCACTGCGGCCGCTTCAGCGCCGCCATCAGCGACAGATAACCGCCGAGCGAATGCCCGACGAGCCACACCGGTTGCTCGTACCTGCGTGCGATGTCGTCGAGCAGTTGCTCGACCAGGTGCGGCCAGTCCTGCGTGACCGGAAAGCGGGCGTCATGGCCGATCCGCTCGATGAAGCGTACGTCGTAGTCGTCGGAGAGCTCGGCGAAAATCGTCCGGTAAGTCGAGGCCGGAAAGCCGTTCGCGTGCGAGAAATGGATGATGTTTTTCAACTGCGGCTATCTCCGTTGTGTTTTTTTTGCGCGCCGGCGAGTGCTTTGCCCTTGCCGCTGCTTATACCGCTGCCTGTGTCTGTTTTCCGCGCTGTGGTGCTCGCGTTGTTGGGCTCATCGAGCCGCGACGCGCTCACCGCTCCATCCAGTAGCGCCGCTGTGTATCGCGATAGCGCTCGAGCGTGAGCGCGGCGCCATCCTCGCCCTGTGCGGTCTGTGCGCCCGGACCGACGTCGACCCGCACCGCGCCGTCGCGATCACTGCGCCCCAGCTCGATATGACGCGCGACGTAGCGCGCGAACACGGCCGCATTCGGATGATGAAAGCGATTCTCGTAGCCTACCTGAAATAACGCGATGGACGGATCGATAGAGTCGAGGAACGGCTCGGTCGACGACGTCTTGCTGCCATGATGCGGCACCATCAACACTTGCGCGCGCAGCATGTCGCGATCGCGCGCGAGCAGCACGCGTTCGGTTGACGCCTCGATGTCGGCGGTCAGCAGCGCCGTATAGCGCGGCGTATTCGCACTGGCGCGCGTTGCCGAGTCGCCGTCGGCGGCGGCCGGTAAGGTGCTGACTCTCAACACGCAGCAATGATCGTTCGACTTGCCGGTTAGTGCCCCGGCGTCCGGCCACAGCACGGTGAACTCGACACCGTCCCACTGCCAGCGCTGCCCCGCCACGCACGGCAGCGTCCGCGCGCCGTGCTGCGTCGCCTTCGGCCATAGCGCATGACCCGGCTCGAGTCCGGCGACCAGTTGACGCACCTCGATCGCATCGAGCACGGCCGGCGCCCCGCCCGCATGATCCGAATCGGCGTGACTGATCATCAGCGTGTCGAGCGTCGTCACGCCTTGCGCCCGCAGGAACGGCACCACCACGCGCTCGCCCGCGTGCGTCGATTCCGCGCCGGTCCCAGCATCGAACAGCAACGCGTGATGCGCGGTCTGCACGAGCACCGACGAGCCCTGCCCGACATCGAGCGCGGTCAAACGGAACGCCCCTGATGGCTCGGCGAGCGCGCCGCTCGCACTGGGGATCAGAAGCGGCAGCCACGTGAGCGGCGCGGCCCAGCGCAGCGGCCAGCCACGCGGCGCCAGACACCACAGCGCACCGAGCGCCGCCGCGGCGAGCGCCCACGCGTGCGGCTGCGGCAACCACCAGAGCGTCCAGCGTGGTCCCGAGAACAGCTGCAAGCCAGCCACGAGACCATCCAGCAGTGTGTGCGCGGCGCGCCACGCGAACGCATCGAGCGGCGCGGGCAACGCCACGCCCGCGAGCACCGTCGGCGTGACCAGCAGGCTCACCCACGGAATCGCGAACGCGTTCGCGAGCGGACCGGCGAGCGGAATCTGCGAGAACCAGTACACGGTCAGCGGCGCGAGCGCGACCGTCACCGCGAACTGCACGCGTGCGGCGCTGCGCAGCCGTTCGACGAGTGCGCGCAGACGCCGGATGAACGCCGGACGCAGCGCGTCCCACCTGCCTCGCGCCCCGCCGCCCTCCTCGTCCTCATCATGGCGGGACACCTGAGGCCCCCGCGCGCGCGGCCGCCCCGACATCGCGAACAGGATCGCGCCGACCGCGCAGAACGAGAGCCAGAATCCGGCCGACACGACCGCCCACGGATCGATCAGCAGCACGAGCCCGACCGTCCACGCGAGGATGGTGACGCGCCCAAGCTGGCGGCCACCGACGAACGCCAGCGCGACGAGCGCGGTCATCCACAGCGTGCGTTGCGCCGGCACGTTGAAGCCGGCGAGCGCGGCATGCAGCGCGGCGAACGTTGCTCCGACCGTCACGCCGACCAACTGTGCGGGCAAACGCAGCGGCCAGTTGCGACCGAGCCAGCCCGAGCGGCGCCACACCGCCGCCGCGAGCCAACCGGCCAGACCCGCGACCAGGCCGATATGGAGCCCCGAAATCGCCACCAGATGACTCGTGCCGGTGCCGCGCATCAACTGCCAGTCGGCGGCACTCACTTCGTCCTGAGCGCCGATCGCGAGCGCCACGACGATGCCGCGATGCGGCGCAGCGGCGAGCACCGAGTCGATACGCGCACGCAACGCGGCGCGCCAGCGGTCGACCAGCACGGCGAGTCCGCGCGCGTGACCGACCAGGCGCCGCGCACGATCCGGCGCGCTCACGTAGCCGGTCGCGCGGACGTTGCGCGCGAGCAGATTCGCCTCGGCATCGCGCACGCTGAAATTCGCGTTGCCGTGCGGGCGCTTCAGGCGCACTGTCAGGCGCCAGCGCTCGCCCGGTTCGAGACGTGGCGCAGGGGCGTCGCGCGCGATCCATGCGAGCTGGATCACGCGTGGAAAAGCGGCGAGCCGCGCATCGTTCGTGTCGACGTCGAACAGGAAACGCGCGCCTTTGTCGTCGCGCGACGGCAAACCCTTGATGCTGCCGACGACCTCGATATCGCGCCCTTCCCATGCGTGTGGCAGGCTCACCGCGAGCCGCGTTTGCGCACGCACGGCCGCATAGCCGAAGCCGACGCTGAACGCCGCGCACCACACTGCGCCCCAACCGACCAACCGCCGCACGTGAACACCGCGCCATCCCTGGGGAGCGGGCTGATCCCCGGCCCTACGCCGGTGCTCGTGCGCCGCACCCGCCGCACCCGCCGCATTCGCCGCATTTGCCGCATTTGCCCCATCGCCACGCAAGCCCCACACGGCAACCACCGCCGCCGCGCAGCCGATCAGTATCAACGCCCACCATTCGCCCAGACCCGGCAACGCCGCCTGCCGCTGCAGCCAGATCACCCCCAACGCAAACCCGCACCAGACTGCCCGCATTCGCCCTCCGCGCCTCTGGCGCCGGGCGTCGGCACACGCCGGCGAACGGGCAGCAGCAAGCCCGCCGGGCGTGGGCGTCGCCCGGCGCGAACCCTTTCAACCAACGGAATCGATTATGCAGAAGAAAGTGCGAGTCGCGGCAGCGCGGCAAGCGCGTTAGCCGTTGTGCCAAGGGCGGCTGCGTCGGATGAGACACAGCGTAGTTGCGCGAGGATCGCGCCGATCGCCGGAATCTGCTCGGGCGAATTGCGCTGCTTGTACATCCACGACGGCGCAATATCGGGCGCGTCGGTCTCGACGACGAGCGCGTCGAACGGCAGTTGCTCCGCAAGTCGGCGGATCTGCCGCGCGCGCTCGAAGGTCAGGTTGCCGCCGAAACCGAGATGGAGCCCCTGATCGATATAAGCCTGAGCCTGCTGAAAACTGCCGTTGAACGCGTGCGCGATGCCGCGATGGATCTGATGCCGGCGCAGTCCCTTGATCACCTGATCCTGCGATTTGCGCACGTGGCAGATCACCGGCAGGTCGAATTCGCGCGCGAGTTGCAACTGGCCGTTGTAGAAGAATTGCTGACGCGCATCGTCGAGACCTTCGACGAAATAGTCGAGCCCGATCTCGCCGATGCCAACGAAGCGCGGATCGTCGAGACTCGCCTCGATCTCCATGCGCAGCAGGTCGAGATCGGCGTCGACGGCGCCCGGGGTGAACAGCGGATGAATACCGAGCGCGTACGCGCCGCCGTCGACGCGATGTGCAAGCTCGCGCACCGCCGCGAAGTTCTGTCGCCCGATCGCCGGAATCACGATGCGCGACACGCCCGCATGGCGCGCGGACGCGGCGACCGCGTCACGGTCGGCGTCGAACTCCGAAGCGTCGAGATGGCAGTGGGTATCGATCCACATGGGTGGTCTCGCTGGCAGTGGGACCGGACCGCGGGCGGCCCGGTGGTCCGTGGTGGCCGCCGGTCGTGCGCTGCGCTCCGCAACGACCGTGCCGGCCCGCGCTCAGACCGGCACCGGCGGTTCTTCATGCAGCACGCCGTCGCGCAGCCGCATGATGCGGTCGCAGCGGCCTGCCAGTTCCGGGTCGTGCGTGACGATCACGAAGCTCGTGTCGAGCGTGCGCGACAGTTCGAGCATGAGATTGAATACCGTGTCGGCGGTGCCGCCGTCGAGGTTGCCGGTCGGCTCGTCGGCGAGCACGCAGGCGGGCTTCGTGACGAGCGCGCGCGCGATCGCGACACGCTGGCGCTCGCCGCCCGACAGCTCGCCCGGCCGATGCTTCGCGCGATGCCCCATGCCGACGCGCTCCAGCACCGCCAGCGCCTCGCGGCGCGCGACTTCGGTCGTCTCACGACGAATCCGCAGCGGCATCGCGACGTTATCGAGCGCAGTAAATTCCGGCAGCAGATGGTGAAACTGATACACGAAACCGAGCGCGCGATTGCGCAGGTCGTTGCGCTCGCGCTCCGAGAGTTTCGTGAACGGCTTGCCGAGCACCGACACCTGGCCCGCACTCGGATCGTCGAGACCGCCGAGTACGTGCAAAAGCGTGCTCTTGCCGGAGCCCGACGCGCCGACGATCGCGAGCTTCTCGCCGCGCCGTACCGCGAGTTGCGCGTCGTTGAGCACCTGCACGTTCAGGCCGCCCTGCACGAATGATTTGGAAATGCCGGTGGCTTCGAGCACGTACGGATACGACGCGGGGTCCTGAGCGGTCATGGATGAGTCGATGGAAGGATGGACGAGACGGTCATTCATAGCGCAGCGCCTCCGCCGGACGAACCTTCGCGCCGCGCCAGCTCGGATAGAGCGTCGCGAGCGCCGACAGCACGAAGGCGATGATGCCGATGCGCGCGACGTCGGCCGGAACCAGCTCGGACGGCAGCTCGCTGATGAAGTACACCGACGGCGGCAGGAACTGCACGCCGAGCAGATGCTCGATCATCGGCACGAGCCACGGAATACTCCACGCGATCAGACAGCCGAGCACGACGCCCGTCGCCGTGCCGATGAAGCCGATCGTCACGCCCTGCACGACGAAGATCTTCATGATCGAGCCGGGCTGCGCGCCGAGCGTGCGCAGGATTGCGATATCAGCCTGCTTGTTGGTCACCGTCATCACGAGCGACGACACCAGATTGAACGCGGCCACCGCGATGATCAGCGTCAGGATGATGAACATCATGCGCTTCTCGATCTGCACCGCCGAGAACCAGGTCTTGTTCTGCTGGGTCCAGTCGCGAATGTACAGATCGCCCGACAGCGTGCGCGCGAGCTGATGCGCGACTTCGGGCGCGCGCTGCATGTCGGACAGGCGCAGCCGTACGCCGGTCGGCGCGGGTAGCCGGAACAGCGCCTGCGCGTCCTTGATGTTGATCAGCGCGAGCGTGCTGTCGTATTCGTAATGGCCCGATTCGAAGATGCCGACCACCGTGAACTGCTTGAGCCGCGGCAACATGCCGGCCGGCGTGATCGTGCCTTCGGGCGCGACGAGCGTGATCTTGTCGTTCAACTGCACGCCGAGATTGGCCGCGAGGTCCGCGCCGAGCACGATGCCGAAGTCGCCCGGCACGAGGTCGGTCAGCTTGCCGCCCTTCATTTCCTTGCCGATGTCGGACACTTCGGGCTCGAGCGTCGGCTCGACGCCGCGCAGCGCGACACCGCTCACCGCGTCCTGGCGCGTGAGCAGCGCCTGCGCCTCGACGTAGGGTGCCGCGCCGATGACTTCCTTGTTCTGCCGCGCTTCCCTGGCGGTCAGCTGCCAGTCGGGCATCGATCCGGTCGGGGAAAAGATCTCGACGTGCGCCAGCACCGACAACATGCGGTCGCGCACCTCTTTCTGAAAGCCGTTCATCACCGACAACACCACGATCAACGCCGCGACGCCAAGCGCGATGCCCGACATCGACACCAGCGCGATGAACGAAATGAAGCCATTACCGGTCGTGCGTTTGCCGGCGCGCGTGTAGCGCCAGCCGATCTGCCATTCGTAGGGAAATTTCAAGCGAATCCTTTGTGCGTTCTTCGACTATGTGCCGGGCGCCGCGGACATCGAGCGTCCGCCGTGCAGCCCGGAGTCGTGATCGTTGGGCTCGCGACGGCGCGGATCGTTCCTCGCTCGCCCGGCCGCGCGTGCGGCTCGGCCGGCGCGCGGAAAACTGTGCCGGCATGGCGCGCCATCCTGCGACGCCCAGCGCCGCACCCAGCGATCAAGCGCGAAGTTTGCCACACAATGCCGCCGGCTCGCGCAAAGGACGCGCCCCGGGCGCGCCATCGACCAGGCGGCCGCCGTTCGTCGAAATACTCGCACCGTTTGCCCTACAATGCGCAGCATCATGCCTGCCGACCGCCTCCATCTTCTGCTGCCCTTCGCGCTGCCCGCCGCGGCCGACGCCTCCACCGCGCTTCACGACATCCACAGTCCCGCCCTCGACAGGCTGATCGCGCGCGCGACGCTCGTCGAACGCGTGATCGGCGAGGATTTTCAGCGCACGCTGCCGCACGAGCGCTGGGTCGCGCGGCAATTCGGCGCGCTGCCCGACGGTGCAGCGAGCGCAGCGGGCGCGGCCGACGAAGCCCCGCTCGCGCCCTACATGCTGCGCGCCGACGGCGGCGAACCCGGCAACGCGACGTGGGCCTGCGTGCAGCCGGTGCATGTGCACATCGCGCACGACCACCTGGTGCTGATCGACCCTGCCTCGCTCGATCTGTCCGACGACGAAGCGGGCACGCTGCTCGCGATCGCGCGTCCGTTGATCGAGGAGCTCGGCGTGCGCATCGAAGCGCCGAAACCGATCCGCTGGTATCTGTCGAGCGACGCCTTCGGCACGCTCGCGGGCGCCTCGCCGTTGCGCGCGAGCGGCCGCAACATCGAGATCTGGCTGCCGCACGAAGCGCATTCCGGCGAACGCTCGCGCGCGTGGATGAAGCTGCAGAACGAAGTGCAGATGGCGTGGTTCGAGCATCCGGTCAACGAAGCGCGCGAGGCGCGTGGGCTGCCGGCCGTCAACTCGATCTGGTTTCACGCGCAGGGCGCGGCGCGGCCGGTGCGCAGTCCGTTCGCGCAGGTGCTGTCCGATGCCGCCGCGACCCGCGGTCTCGCGCTCAGCGCCGGTGTCGCGGCGGGCGCGCCGCCGGCGTCGTACCGCGAACTGTCGACGGCGCTGCGTGGCGCGACCCGCGGCGACGGCGCAACGCTCGTCGAACTCGATCCGTTTTCGGCGCCCTACGTCGAGCAGGACTGGGCGCGCTGGAACCTCGCATTCGCCGCGCTGCAGACCGACTGGTTCGAGCCCGCGCTCGCGGCGCTGCAGTCGGGCGAGCTTGCCGAACTCGGCCTCACGCTATGCGGCGACACCGGCTCGGTGACGCTGACGGTCACGCGCGGCGACCTGCGCAAATTCTGGCGGCGGCGCGTGCTGGCCTCGCTTTTCATCGAATGATCCACGGCCCTTCCGCATGACCCGAATCGTTACGCGCCCCTGCTCCCCCGTCGACGCCGAAGTGCTGACCCGCTGCGGCCTCCATCCGGTGCTCGCGCGCCTCTATGCGTCGCGCGGCGTATGCCTGCCCGAAGACGTCGAAACCGGTCTCGCGCGGCTCGTGCCGCCCGCCGAACTGAAGGGTTGCGACGCGGCCGCCGCGCTGCTCGCCGATGCGCTCCAGCAGCAGCGCCGCATGCTGGTCGTCGCCGACTACGACTGCGATGGCGCGACCGCGTGCGCGGTCGCGGTGCGCGGGCTGCGCATGTTCGGCGCGCGCATCGACTACCTGGTGCCGAACCGCATGGAGCACGGCTACGGGCTCACGCCCGACATCGTCGAGCTGGCGACGCGTAGCGCGGCCGGCAAGCCCGATCTGCTGATCACCGTCGACAACGGCATCGCGAGCGTCGACGGCGTCGCGGCGGCCAACGCGCTCGGCATCGACGTACTCGTCACCGACCACCACCTGCCCGGCGACGAACTGCCCGCCGCGCGCGCGATGGTCAATCCGAACCAGCCGGGCTGTACGTTCCCGAGCAAGTGCCTCGCCGGCGTCGGCGTGATGTTCTACGTGCTGCTCGCGCTGCGCGCGGAACTGCGCCGCCGTGGCGCATTCGGCGAGGCGCTGCCCGAGCCGCGCCTCGATGGCCTGCTCGATCTGGTCGCACTCGGCACCGTCGCCGACGTCGTCAAGCTCGACGGCAACAACCGCGTGCTGGTCGCGCAAGGTCTGCAGCGCATCCGCAAGGGGCGCATGCAGCCGGGCATCGCCGCGCTGTTTCGCGCCGCTGCGCGCGATGCGCGTAACGCGTCCGGCTTCGATCTCGGCTTCGCGCTCGGGCCCCGCCTGAACGCGGCCGGACGGCTGTCGGACATGTCGCTGGGCATCGAATGCCTGACCACCGATGACGTCGGCCGCGCATGGGAGCTCGCGCAACAGCTCGACGCGATGAACCGCGAGCGCCGCGAAATCGAGGCCGGCATGCAGCAGCAGGCGCTGGACGACCTGGCCACGGTCGATCCCGACGGCTCGACCACGATCACGCTGTTCAATCCTGGCTGGCATCAGGGCGTGATCGGCATCGTCGCGGGGCGCCTGAAGGAGAAGTTCCACCGCCCGTCGTTCACGTTCGCGCCAGCCGACGAGACCGGCGTGCTCGTCAAGGGCTCGGGCCGCTCGATCGCGGGCTTTCATCTGCGCGACGCGCTCGATCTGATCTCGAAGCGCGAGCCGGACCTGATCATCAAATTCGGCGGTCACGCGATGGCCGCGGGCCTGACGATCGCCGCCGCCGACGTGCCGCGTTTCACGGCCGCGTTCGAAGCGGTGGGCCGCCAATGGCTGTCCGAAGAAGCGCTCGCGCGCACGGTCGAAACCGACGGCGAGCTCGAGGACGCCTACTTCACGCCGCAATTCGTCGAGATGCTCGACGCGGCCGTCTGGGGCCAAGGCTTTCCGGCGCCGGTGTTTTCGGGCGAGTTCGAGGTCGCCTCGCAGGCGCTCGTGAAGGACAAGCACCTGAAGCTGCAACTGCTGCGCGGCCGCCAGCGCTTCAACGCGATCTGGTTCAATCACACCGATACGCTGCCCGCGCGCACCACCGTCGCCTACCGGCTGGCGAGCGACACATGGAACGGCGTGTCGCGCGTGCAACTGATCGTCGAGCACGCGGTCAGCTGAAATCTTCCGCAAAATCAATCGCGAACACGCGCCGGATCGCCCGCGAGGCTCCGGCGCGGCGTGCCGATCGGCTATAATTTCTGCTTTTTACGCAGAATAGAAGATCGACATGGAAGCGGAACGTCTCAACGCGATCGAAGCCTCTCTGGCCGACCTGCGCAAGCGCGCGGACGACCTACGGGGGTATCTTTGACTACGACGACAAAGCACTGCGTCTAATCGAAGTCAACCGGGAACTCGAAGACCCGGACGTCTGGAACGACTCGAAGCACGCCCAGGCACTGGGTAAGGAAAAGAAGCTGCTCGACGACACCGTCGGCAAGCTCACGTCGATCACAAACGACGTGCGCGACGCGCAAGACCTGTTCGACATGGCGCGCGAAGAATCCGACGACGACACGCTGCTCGCCTGCGAGGGCGACGCTCAGGGTATCGAAGCGCGCGTCGCCGACATGGAATTCCGCCGGATGTTCGCCAACCCGGCCGACCCCAACAACGCCTTTCTCGACATCCAGGCCGGCGCCGG
>DATAQT010000088.1:0-6478 GCA_036264535.1 Paraburkholderia sp.
TTTTCCTTGCCGAGGCTCACGGCTTCCATTTGCGAATCCGCCACGCCCATCAGCGACAGCGAACGACGCACGGCTTCAGCACGCTTCTGGCCGAGTGCGAGGTTGTATTCGCTGGTGCCGCGCTCGTCGGTGTTGCCCTGGATCAGCACGTGACGCTGCGGGTGGCTCTTCAGATACTGCGCGTGTTGTTGCAGCAGCGGTTGATAGTCGTCCTTGACCGAGTAGGCGTCGAAGTCGAAGTAGATGCTGCGCTTCGCGAGCGGGCTGTTCGGATCGTTCAGCGGGTCGACGTTGACCGTCGCGACGTCGTTCGGGTTCGGCTGAGCCGAGCCTGCACCCTTGTTGGCGTTTTCGTCGAGCTTGACGCCCGAGTGACATGCGGCCAGCGCACCGACCATCACGACGGCGAATGCGAAACGAAGTTTAGACATCATTTGATTACTCTCCTTGTGTTATTGCATCAACGTTATTGCATAAACGGGCCCCAGGACGGCTCGCGTACGCTGCCACCCTGAACGGACAGGACCTGCCGAGTGCGACCGTCGGTCGATACTGCGGCCAACACGCCACGGCCGTTCACCTGAGTGGCGTAAAGAATGTACTGACCGTTCGCCGCGAAGCTCGGCGATTCGTCATGTGTCGTGTCCGTCAGGCCCGTGGCGGTTCCGCCTTGCAGGTCCTGGATGTACAGCTTGAATGCACCGCCGACGCGCGAGATATAGGCAAGCTCCTTGCCGTCAGGACTCACACGCGGGCTGGTGTTGTAGCTGCCCGTGAACGTGACGCGTTGCGCGCCGCCCGCGCTTTCGCCTTGCGCCGGCATCTTGTAGATCTGCGGTGCGCCGCCGCGGTCGCTCGTGAAATAGATCGACTGACCGTCAGGAGAGTAGGTCGGCTCGGTGTCGATCGAGCTGCCTTGCGTGAGACGACGCAGGCCGCTGCCGTCGGCGTTGACCGCGAAAATCTGCGTGTTGCCGGTGCGTGACAGCGCGACGGCGAGCGTGCGGCCGTCCGGCGACCAGGCCGGCGCACTGTTGTTGCCCTTCTGATCCGATACGACGATGCGGCGACCCGTGGGCAGGTCGTGGATATAGACGATCGGCTTCTTCTTCTCGAACGACACGTAGGCGACCTTGGTGCCGTCAGGCGACCACGCCGGCGAGATGATCGGCTCGGGGCTCGACAGCGCGATGTGCGCGTCCTGGCCGTCCGAATCCGAGATCTGCAGCTGGTAGCGGTTACCGGTCTTGATCACGTACGACAGGCGCGTCGCGAACACGCCGCGGTCGCCCATCAGCTTTGCGTAGATGTAGTCCGCGACCTTGTGCGCGCTCATGCGCAGGCCGCTTTCCGGGCTCACCAGCACGAGGCCGCCGAGGCTTTCGCCCTTGACCGTGTCGTACAGCTTGAAGCGCACTTCGTACTGCCCGTTCGGCAGACGGTTCACGCTCCCCGCGACGAACGCATTCGCACCCTTGGCCTTCCATGCGCCGAGATCGACGGAATCGGTCTCGGACACCGGCGTCGAGCCTGCGTCGACATTGGTGAATTTGCCGCTGCGTTGCAGGTCCTCACGCACGATTCTACTGACCTGCTGCGGGGAGTTCGCTTCATTGGCGAAATTCGCCGTTGCGATCGGAAACTGGGTGGATCCGACGCCCGTCACGAGGACGTTGAGTTGCGCGTTGGCGGCGCCGCCGACGGCGATCAGGCACGTTGCCACGAGTGTTCGCAGGCCTAGCTTGGTCATCAAACTCATGCTGTATGGGTTCCTCAAAACGGTTTTACTTAATACTCGAAGACAGCAGACAGACCGGAAAACGGCTATTTCGTTCCCACGCAATGCCGCGCCTGGTGGGGCGCGGCATCGGCCGTCAGTCGTCTGTCAGGCTGCCGTCAACCTGCCGGGCGCAGCGTGATATAGAAGCTCTCCGGCGTCTTGCCGTTGACGTCCTGCGGCATCGGATTGGAACGCTGCACGGCGCGCAGCGCGGCTGCATCCCACGCGGCGTTGCCGCTGCCGCGAGACACGCTCGCGTCCAGCAACGTGCCGCTCGGCGCGCAACGCACGGCGATTACGGTTTCAAGACCTTCCGTTTCGCCGCCCCACGAGATGTTCGGCCGCACGACCTTGCGCACCTTGTCCGCATAGCCTGGCGATGCCGCCGTGCCGCCCGAACCGCTGCCCGTGCCGGTCTTGCCGAGCCCGTTGCCCGACGAACCCGTCGGGCCGGCCATGCCCTGCATCTGCGCAAGCCGCGCGCGACGATCGGCGTCGAGCTGCTTCTTCGCCTGCGCGGCCGCGTCGGCTTGCGCCTTGGCCTTCGCCGCTTTCTCGGCATCAGCCTTCTTCTGCGCGTCCGCCTGAGCCTGCTTTTGCTGCTGCGCCTGCTGCTCTTTCAGTTGCTGCTGCTTCTGCTGCTCGGCAAGCTGCTGTTGCTTAAGCTTGTCCGCCTGCTGCTGTTGCTGCTGCTCCTGCTGCTTGAGCTTCGCGGCCTTCTGCGCGGCGAGCTGAGCCGCCTGGTCGGCCGCCAACTGCTGCTGACGCTTCGCGTCCGCTTCCTGCTGCTCTTTCAGTTTCTGCTGACGCTGCTGTTCGGCCAGTTGCGCCGCGCGAGCCGCTTCCTGCTGCTGGCGTTTCTTTTCCTGCAGCGCGATGTCGGCCTGCTCGTCGCGCACCGGCGGGGCAGGGGCGACCGGCGCGGGCGGTGGCGCGACGACGGGATGCGGGATCGCCGAATCCGGCACCTCGGTCCACAGTTCCGCTTCCTCGCCCTCGGGCGTGCTGTTCTGCCACTGGATGCCGTGATACAGGAAGAATCCGAGCAGCGCATGCATCACCAGCGCGAACAGAAATGCTCGCCCGGTGCCGCGTTCACGCGGTGGCTGAAGCGGGTAATCGGAGTTCTTGCGGATCATTGCGATTTGACGAGCAATCCAACGCGCTTGACGCCCTCAGCCTTCAACTGGGACATCACGTTCATCACGACTTCGTACTTCACGGTTTTGTCGGCGGCGATCACGACGGGCTGATCGGGGTGCGATTGTGCCCGATCGGCGATGAAACCATTGAGGCCAGCCTTCGTCATGTCTTCCTGCTGCTGAGTGCCGGAGTCGTCCTTGTACTTGACGCTCATGTTGCCGTCGGCGCGGATGTTGACGATCACGGGCGGCGTCTGCTGCTGGGGCGCGGCGCCGCCGACGGTCGGCAGATTGACGATCGACGGCGCGACGAGCGGCGCCGTGACCATGAAGATCACGAGCAACACGAGCATCACGTCGATGTACGGCACGACGTTGATGTCGGCCATGGCGCGCCGCTGACGCGAGCCGCGCATGCTGGAGGAGCGGGAGCCTGCCATCGTGGCCTCCTTACTGTGCCTGGCGCTGCAGGATGTTCGAGAACTCTTCGATGAAGGTTTCGAAACGGATCGCCAGACGGTCGATGTCGTGTGCGTAGCGGTTGTAGGCGACCACGGCTGGAATCGCGGCGAACAGGCCGATCGCGGTGGCGGTCAGCGCCTCGGCGATGCCCGGCGCGACGTTCGCGAGCGTGGCCTGCTGCACGTTGGCGAGGCCGCGGAACGCATTCATGATCCCCCACACCGTGCCGAACAGACCAATATACGGGCTGACCGAACCAACCGACGCGAGGAACGCGAGATTGGCTTCGAGCACGTCCATTTCGCGCTGGAACGCGGCGCGCATCGCGCGGCGGGCGCCGTCGAGAATCGCGCCGGAATCGTTCAGGCGCTTCTCTTTACCTTTCAGGAATTCGCGCATGCCGGACTCGAAAATCCGCTCGAGCGCGCCGATCGTGTGGCGGTTGTTCGCGGCGCTCTGATACAGCGCCTGCAGGTCGCCGCCCGACCAGAAATCACGCTCGAAGCGTTCAGTTTGCGCGCGCGCCCGGCGAATCGCAAACCACTTGCGGAAGATGAAAGTCCAGGAGAGTAGCGACAGCAACAGCAGCAGAGCCATGACGGCCTGGGCCAGCAGGCTCGCATTGAGTACGAGTGAAACGATCGACAGATCTTGTGTAGTGTTCATAAAGGTTCGTTTTAACGTCCCGGGAAGGGGGCGTCCGGCTGCAAGTCCGCTTCAAGCTTGCCGTGGGCGAAACGGAAGCTTCGGCGATATCGAAGCCGAACCATGCTTTGTGTTACCTGACCGGTATGAGTTCACTGGCCCCGTAACAACGAGGCTCAGGCATCGTCCGTTGACATGTCGCCGCTGTTCAGTTCCCGTCCTGGCTCACGCCCGGCCCGCGCCGCAGCGCGGCGAGAACCGAAACCGGGATCGCGGCCGGCCGCAGCGTCGAGCGGTCCACGCAGCCAACCCGGACCGACCCGTTAGCAAGCAACGTGCCTTCGCGCCACGCTTCCTGCACGAAGTCTACCGAAGCTCGGCCAAGACGCTCGATCCGGCTGACAATTTTCACGATGTCGTCGAGCCGGGCCGGGGCCCGGTAGTCGACCGCGGTACTGCGCACGATGAAAATCGCGTCGTTTTCTTCCGCGAGCCGATGCTGGTCGACACCGCACGCGCGTAGCCATTCGGTGCGCGCGCGTTCGAAAAACTTCAGGTAATTGGCGTAAAACACGATGCCGCCGGCGTCAGTATCTTCGTAGTACACGCGGATGGGCCACGTGTAGCCGATTTCCGTGCCGGGCTGGCTGGTCGACATATTCATGCGGCGCATTCTACCGGAACGCACACCCTCGGGTCTGTTTCAAAGTGTGCGGTCCGTGTGGCGGGCCTCTGCGGCGATGTTGGCCGTCGAGGCCCGCCGCGCCGGGGCTGCGAGGAGCCGGTTGCTGGCCGGCGCGCGAAAAAGCGGGCCTGGCAGAGGCGGGGCGGTCAGTCGCACCGGCGGATGTCCCGCCCGCCCCCGAACTTAGCCGCGATGCACGGACAGACCGCCAAACGACTGCGCGACCGGCATCAGTTCGATCGTATTGATGTTGACGTGGGCCGGGCGCGTGGCGATCCAGTAGATCGAATCGGCGATGTCTTCGGCGCTAAGCGGTTGCACGTTTTCGTAGACCTTGGCGGCCTTGTCGTCGTCGCCGCGAAAGCGCACGTTCGAGAATTCGGTGCCGCCGCACAGGCCCGGCTCGATGTCAGTCACGCGCAGCGCCGTGCCGGCGAGGTCGGCACGCAGGTTCAGGCTGAACTGGCGCACGAATGCCTTGGTCGCGCCGTACACGTTGCCGCCCGCATACGGCCAGCGGCCCGCTACCGATCCCAGATTGAAGACATGCCCGCGATTGCGCTCGACCATGCCGGGCAACAGCGCATGCGTGACCTGCACGAGGCCCGTGCAATTGGTCTCGATCATGGTGTTCCATTCGTCGAGGCTCGCCTTGTGCGCCGGCTCGGTGCCGAGCGCGAGGCCGGCGTTGTTGACGAGCACGTCGATCGCGGCGAAGTCGGCCGGCAGCGAGGCCGGCACGGCTTCGACGGCGGCCCGGTCGCGCACGTCGAGCTCGTATGGCAGCAGCGCGTCGCCGAGCTCGTCGGCGAGTGCCTGCAGGCGGTCCTTGCGGCGAGCGGTGGCGACGACACGATGGCCGCCTTTGACAAATGCGCGGGCGATGGCGGCGCCGAAGCCGGCCGACGCTCCAGTGACAAACACGATCATTGCAGTTCCCTGGTCGGTAAGAGACAAAGGCCCCAAGCCTACTTCCAATGCGGCGCTGCGGCAAGAATGCACGAGCCGGATCGGCGGCTGTCGCGGTGGCTCGCATCGTGTGCGCGGCGCGGACGGCGCACTTTCGGCAGAGGGTTGCGCAGCGGCCCCGTCGATCCGTCCGGATGCCCCGCCAGCGGCCGCCGGAGCGCCTGCAAGCTGGTTGCCTATTCGGGCCTCTTCCAATACACTAACGCGCTCGACCCTGCGTGACTGGCGATAGAACCGAGTCGTCCGACTCAGCCGATTCAACCAATCGGGTTCAAGGTGGAACAACCCACCGTGAAGCGCAGGGTGCCGTTTTGCCGTTCGCCTGGGCAGCCGTGAACCGCGCGCTTCGATCTGCGCTGACGGTGGCTGGCCTGCCTCGCGTGTGCGGCGTCTCTCCACTCGCGACGTCACGGCAAGCCTCGCCGCCGGCAGCGCTGCGTACCCCGCTGTGTACCCTCTACGCAGGATTCGGCGCGCTATCCGGTCAACCTGAAAACACTCAACGGAACCCGTATGTTTGACAGAGCCCAAAGCACCATCGCCAACGTCGATCCTGAACTCTGGAAGGTCATCGAGCAGGAAAACCGCCGTCAGGAAGAGCACATCGAACTGATCGCGTCGGAAAACTACACGAGCCCGGCCGTGATGGCCGCGCAAGGCTCGCAACTCACGAACAAGTACGCTGAAGGGTATCCGGGCAAGCGCTATTACGGCGGCTGCGAATACGTCGACGTCGCCGAGCAGCTGGCGATCGATCGCGTGAAGCAACTGTTCGGCGCCGAAGCCGCGAACGTG
>DATAQT010000144.1:0-4144 GCA_036264535.1 Paraburkholderia sp.
CCGGTACAGCGTCGTGCGCTGCTGCGGACGCCAGCGCGAGCGGCGCTGCGCCGTGACGGTGAGCAGCGTGAGCACCGAGAGCTTCAGCATCGGCACCATGATGCTGGCGATGAATACGATCACCGCGAGCGGCCAGTCGCCCGAGGTCCAGAAATAGACGACGCCGCTCATGATCGTGTCGTCCTCGGAGCCGAGCAGCGACGAAGTGTGCATCACCGGCAGCAGGTTCGCCGGAATATACAGCAGTGCCGCGGCGATCAGGAGCGCCCACGTGCGCATCAGGCTGTCGGGGTTGCGCGAGTGAAGGTGCGCGCCGCATCGGCCGCAGTGCTGCGGCGTGACCGAACGGATGCGCGGTTCGACGCGCCCGCACGAATGACACGACAGGAGGCCCGCGCGTTTCGCGGTGACGTATTTCATCGCGGGCTCATCCTTCACGCGGCGTGGGCGGCAAGCCGGGCGGGGTGCTGGCCGTTGGGCTGTCGGAGGAGACGCCAGCGGTGCCACCAGCCGGGTCCGCGACGCTCGCGGGCGCCGGTGGACCGGCGAGCGAGCCGACCGCGACCGCCGCGCTGTCGGCCGAGGTGCGCGGCAATGGCCGGTCGCCACGCGCGTCGAGCTCGTCGGCGACATCCCACAGCACGCGCGGATCGAACGTGACGACGACCGCGAACATGAGCGTCAGCGCGCCGAACGCGAACAGCGCCGCTTCGGGAATCACGCGCGCGAGGCTCACCATCTTCACGATCGTGATCAGCACGCCGAGCATGAACACTTCGATCATGCCCCACGGCCGCACGAACTGGATCGCGCGCATCACGCGGTGGAAGTGCGCGGGCACGTAGCCGGCGCGCAGCGGCACCAGCACATACAGCAGCGCGACGAGTTCGGTCAGCGGAAAGAGGACCGTCGAGCAGAACACCATCACGGCGACGATCTCCATGTCCTCACCCCACAGCGCGACGAGCGCGCCGAACAGCGTGGTTTGTGACGTGATGCCGTTGGCGTCGAGTTCGACGATCGGGAAGCCCTGCGCGATCAGGAAGGTGATCAGCGCGGCGAGCGTCAGCGCGCAGATCGCGTCGAGCTTGCGCGAGACGGCACGGTAGAGCGTCGCGCCGCAACGCGGACAGCGCGCGGCCGTGCGCCCGACAAGCCGTGGCTTGCGGACCAGCGTATCGCATTCATGGCACGCGATCAGGTTGTCATGTTCCATACGGCAGATGGGCTAACGACGTGGTGGCGGCGTGCAAGGTCTGTTCTTGACGAAGAATCAGGCGGCGGTGAGCAGCAATAGTACCAAACGCGGCCTTGCGACCGACGCGAAGCGCGCGCGGCGCGGGGCCTGGCGATGCCCTGCCACGCGCCAGCCCGACATGGAACGCCGTAGCGCCGACACTTCCCGGCCCCAATTTTTTGAGCGCAGCGGCGGCGGTGCGATCTCCACCGGGGCACGGCAGAGCAAAATCCGGACCCGTCGCGCCGACGCGCTTCAGCCAGCTTTTCGCGCTTGGGGTAGCATGGCGGCCTTGGCATACGCGGCGGCCTTTTCCGGCGATGATGCCCGCCGCATCGGCCGCGCGCCGTGCCGATGCACGGCAGTGATCGCGGAATAGCGGGCCGTGGCGCGCCGTTAACTTCTACCAGCCTGCGTTGATCTGTCATGACACTCAATCCATCTTTCGGTACCCGGGAGTCGTACACGCGGACCGCCATCGCGTTTCACTGGCTGATCGCGCTCCTGATCGTCTGCGGCTTTGCGCTTGGCTGGGTGATGACCGACATCCCGGGCTTCACGCCCACCAAGCTGCGCTATTTCTCGTGGCACAAATGGATCGGCGTGACCGTGTTCGCACTCGCGATCCTGCGCATCCTGTGGCGCGCAACCCACGGCGCGCCGCCGATGCCGCGCCGCATGCCGACCTGGCAGCGCGGCGCCGCGCATCTCGTGCATCTGCTGCTCTACGTGCTGATGATCGTGATTCCCGCGTCCGGCTATCTGTATAGCTCGGCGGCGAACGTGCCGGTCGTCTATCTCGGGCTGATTCCGCTGCCGCGTCTGATCGCGCCCGATCCGCACCTGAAGGAAGTGCTGAAGGTCGTGCACATCGCGCTGAACTACACCTTGCTCGTGCTGGTCGCCCTGCACGTCGCGGGCGCGCTCAAGCATCAATGGCTCGATCGCGACGGCCTGCTGTCGCGCATGATCCCTTTCCTCAAATAAGGACAACCATGAAGGTCTCGTTTTATCGCTACATGCTCGCCGCGTTCGCGGCGGCGTCGCTGACTGCCTCGGGCGCGGCGCTCGCGCAGGTCGACGTCGCGAAGAGCTCGGTGACGGCCACCTCGAAGCAGATGAACGTGCCGGTCGAAGGCAAGTTCGGCAAGTTCACCGCCCAGCTCAGCTTCGATCCGGCCAAGCCGGCGGCCGGCAGCGCGCAGATCGACATCGACGTCGCCAGCTACGATCTCGGCGACGAGAGCTACAACGAGCAGGTGCGCGGCAAGGACTGGTTCGATGCGAAGACCTGGCCGAGCGCGACGTTCGTGTCGAGCGCGATCGCGCCGGCCGGCGGCAACCAGTTCAAGGTGACCGGCAAGCTGACCATCAAGGGCAAGTCGGAGACGGTCGTGGTGCCGGTCACGGTGAGCCAGCAGGGCGGCGCGCAAATCTTCGACGGCGCGCTGCCGATCAAGCGCTCGCAGTTCGACGTCGGCACCGGCGAATGGAAGGACACCTCGGTCGTCGCCGACGAGGTCGTGATCAAGTTTCATATCGTCGCCGCGCACAAGTAACGCGCGCGGCGTTCGCGATGTCTGTCGCGCCACGTGGGGCGCGGCCGTTTTTCCACCGCAGGTTGCACCGCGATTTTCAACGCAATACAGGAGCATGAATTGAAAACGTCCATGTTGATCGCAGTTGGCGCGCTGGCTTCGTCGCTGTCGCTCGGCGCCTTCGCCGCCGACACCTATATGCTTGATCCGATGCACACGTTCCCGAGTTTCGAGGCTGACCACTTCGGCGGTCTGTCGATCTGGCGTGGCAAGTTCACGAAGACTACCGGCACGGTGACGCTCGATCGTTCGGCCAAAACCGGCACCGTCGACGTGACCGTCGATCCCGCCTCGGTGCAGACCGGCAACCCGAAGCTCGACGAGCATCTGAAGGCCGCCGAGTTCTTCGATGTCGAAAAATATCCGTCCGTGACCTACAAAGGCACTCAGATCAAGTTCGACGGCGACAAGCCGGTCGAGGTGATCGGCACGCTGACGATTCGCGGCATCACGAAGCCGGTGAATCTGAAGATCGATTCGTTCAAGTGCATGCAGCATCCGGTGCTCAAGCGCGAAGTGTGCGGCGTCGAGGCCAGCACCGAATTCAACCGCGCCGATTACGGCATGGAGTTCGGCGCCAAGTACGGCTTCAGCATGCAGACGCGCCTGCATATCCAGTCGGAAGGCATCAAGCAGCAGTAGCGCGCTCACATCTTCGGAGCTGGCGGCGCGCGCCAGCCGCTTCTGCGAGGCGATTCGCTTCGCGCTGCGCCGCAACACAACACAACACGCAAACCGCTTCGGTCGTTCACCGACGAAGCGGTTTTTTATCGCCTGTAGCGAACGCCGCGCCCATGTGCGGCGGGCATCGTCCATTTGCCGCTCGCGTCACTTTTATTTTTCAGTTAAATAGAGCGCACGGAGTCAAATCGGCGGTGCGCGTTGCCGGTGTGGCCAGCGCGGGCGTCATGCGTTCGCGTCGATAAATAATTCGCGCGGGACAGGAGATCTGGATGAATGCAACGACAGCAGCAAGCGTCGCGGGAAGCCGACAGAATTCGTGGCGAGCGGTGGTGGCCGCCTCGATCGGCAACGCGCTCGAATGGTTCGACCTCGTGGTGTACGGTTTTTTCGCCGTGATCATCTCGAAGCTGTTTTTTCCGGCCGGCAACGAGACGGTCTCGCTGCTGCTCACGCTCGGCACGTTCGGCGTGTCGTTTTTCATGCGGCCGCTCGGCGCAATCGTGATCGGCGCGTACTCGGACCGCGTGGGGCGCAAGGCGGCGCTCACGCTTTCCATCCTGCTGATGATGAGCGGCACGCTGATCATCGCGATTCTGCCGACCTATCAGAGCATCGGCCTCGCCGC
>DATAQT010000166.1:0-68278 GCA_036264535.1 Paraburkholderia sp.
CGAGTTGCGGGTTGCGCAGCAGGCGCCGGTACAGCGTGACGATCAGCAGCGCGTTCAAGTGCTGTCGCTTGTATTCATGGATGCGCTTGACCTGCACGTCGAACAGCGCGGCGGGGTCGACACCGATGCCTGTCGCGCCGCGGATGCGCTCGGCCAGCACGGCCTTGTTCGACTGCTTGACGCCACGCCAGCGCTCCTGAAACGCAGCGTCGTCGGCATACGCTTCGAGCTTGCGTAGTTGCGCGAGATCAGTCTCCCAGCCGGTGCCGACGGTTTCGTCGAGCAACCGCGCGAGCGCCGGATTGCACAGCAGCATGAAGCGGCGCGGCGTGACGCCGTTCGTGACGTTGTAAAAACGCTCCGGCCACAATTCGGCGAAGTCCCGCAGCACGGTCTGCTTGAGCAACTCGGAATGCAGTTCGGCCACGCCGTTGACGGCGTGGCTGCCGACCGTCGCCAGATGCGCCATGCGCACGAGCTTGTCACCACGCTCGTCGATCAGCGACATGCGCGCGACGCGCGCTTCGTCGCCCGGAAAGCGTTGCCGGACCTCGTCGAGGAAACGGCGGTTGATTTCATAGATGATTTCGACGAGGCGCGGCAGCAGGCTGCGCATGAGCGGCAGCCCCCAGGTCTCGAGCGCCTCGGGCAGCAGCGTGTGATTGGTGTAAGCGAGCGCGCGCCGCGTGATCTCCCAGGCCTCGTCCCACGGCACCTGCCGTTCGTCCACCAGCAGACGCATCAGCTCGGCGACGGCGATCGACGGGTGCGTGTCGTTCAGCTGCACGTTGAACGTCTGCGCAAATTGCCCGACCGGTTCGCCCTTGATTTCGAGCAGGCGCAGCATATCCTGCAGCGAGCAGGACACGAAGAAGTATTGCTGCGCGAGACGCAGGCGCTTGCCGACCTCGGGCTCGTCGTTCGGATAGAGCACCTTCGACAGCGTCTCGGAGATGACCTTTTCGTTGACGGCCTCGTAATAGTCGCCGGCGTTGAAGTCTTGCAGGTCGAACGACTCGACCGCCTCGCTCTTCCACAGCCGCAAGGTGTTGCAGGTGTTGACGTGATAGCCGGGCATCGGCGTGTCGCAAGCCACGCCTTTGACTTGCCGCGTGGGCGTCCAGCGCACGCACAGGTGCCCTTGTGCATCGGTCTCGTTATGTGTGCTGCCGCCGAAGCCCACGTAGAACGCGACCTCGGGGCGCACGATCTCCCAGGGATTGCCCGTTTGCAGCCACTTGTCGGTGGTTTCGACCTGCCAGCCGTCGCGAATCAGCTGATCGAAGATGCCGAATTCGTAGCGGATCCCATAGCCGACCGCCGGTATTTCCAGGGTCGCTAGCGAATCCAGATAGCAGGCCGCTAGCCGGCCAAGCCCGCCATTGCCGAGCCCCGGTTCTTCCTCTAGCGCGAGCAGCATGTCGAGCTCGACGCCGAGCGCGCGCAGCGCATCGCGTGCGCTGGCCTCGATGCCGAGGTTGACGAGGTTGTTGCCGAGTTGCGGGCCGATCAGGAACTCGGCGGAAAGGTAGCAGGCCACCCGCACCTCGTTTGCGGCGAAAGTCTGCACCGAGGCTGCCCAGCGGGCCAGCATGCGGTCGCGTACGCTGTACGCGAGCGCCATGTACCAGTCATGCGGACGGGCGATCGCGGGATAGCGGCCTTGCAGGCAAAGCAGATTGTCGAGCACGCCGCGCTGGAGCGCCGCGGCGCTCAGGCCGGTGCGTGCCGCATCTGTGCCATCCGGCGAGGTGTTTGTGGGTACGTCGGCCATGGTGCTTGTCCCGGTGCATGGTGCGCGTAAGGTTCAGAAAGGCCAGACCCAGTCGGCGACGTCGGCGCGATCCGTGCCGTGCGTGTGGGCATAGTTCAGGTTGCTGACGATCGCGTTCTTCATGTCTTCCCGGAGGTGCGCCGAGCGGCCTTGCAAACGCGGCACGCGGTCGAGCACGTCGATCACCAGATTGAAGCGGTCCACCTGATTGAGAATCGCCAGTTCGAGCGGCGTGTTGATGTTGCCTTTCTCCTTGTAGCCCCTGACGTGCAGGTTCTCGTGATTGCGAAAGCGATAGGCGAGCTTGTGAATCAGCCACGGATAGCCGTGGAAATTGAAGATCACCGGTTTGCTGGTGGTGAACAGGCTGTCGAACTCGCGTTCGGTCGAGCCGTGCGGGTGCTCGCTCGCGGGCTGCATCCTGAACAGGTCGACCACATTGACGAAACGCAGCCTGAGCTCCGGCAGGCGTTCGCGCAGGATCGCCGTCGCCGCCAGCGCTTCCTGGGTGGCGACGTCGCCGCACGAGGCCATCACCACGTCCGGTTCGACGTCTTCGTCGTTGCTCGCGCGCCTCCAGACGCCGATGCCTTTGGCGCAGTGCACGATGGCTTCGTCGATGGTGGTGAACTGCAGGTGTTTCTGCTTGTCGGCCACGATGACGTTGATGCAGTCGGTGGTGCGCAGGCAGTGGTCGGCGACCACCAGCAGCGTGTTCGCGTCGGGCGGAAGGTAGACGCGGGTGACCGAGGGGCTCTTGTTGGTGACGAGGTCGATGAAGCCGGGATCCTGATGCGAGAAGCCGTTGTGATCCTGCCGCCACACGGTCGACGACAGCAGAATGTTTTCCGCCGACACCCATGCGCGCCAGGGCACGTGATTCCTGCTGATGTCGAGCCACTTCGCGTGCTGGTTGAACATCGAATCCACCACGTGCGCAAAGGCTTCATAGGTATGGAAGAAGCCGTGGCGGCCCGTCAGCAGATAGCCTTCGAGCCATCCCATCAGCGTATGCTCCGAGAGCATCTCCATCACGCGCCCGTCGCGCGCCAGTTCGCCGCCGTCCTCATCCTCGGGGAGCATGTCGGCCATCCACACCTTCTTGCTGACCTCGTAGATCGACTGGAGACGGTTCGACGCCGTTTCGTCGGGGCCGAACACGCGGAAGGTGTTCATATTGCAGCGCATCGTGTCGCGCAGAAATTCGCCGAGCGGGCGGGTGTTTTCCTGCAGCACCTTGCCCGGGTGATGCACATCCACCGCGTACGCGCGGATGTCGGGCAGCTTCAGTTCGCGGCGCAATACGCCGCCGTTCGCATGCGGATTGGCGCTCATGCGCCGCGGCCCTGCGGGCGAGAGTGCCTTGAGTTCGGGGATCAGCGTGCCGTCGGCATCGAAAAGTTCGTCGGCCCGGTAGCTGCGCATCCACTGTTCGAGCAGTTCCAGATTTGCGGAGTTGTTGCGCACGTCCGAAAAGGGCACCTGATGCGAGCGCCACGAGCCTTCGGCCTTGTGTCCGTTGATCTCCTTCGGTCCGCTCCAGCCCTTGGGCGAGCGCAGCACGATCATCGGCCAGAGCGGCCGCTCGAGGTTGCCCTTCACACGTGCCTGCTCATGGATCGCGCGAATTTCGCCGAGCACGGTATCGAGCGTGTGCGCCATCTTCTGATGCATTTCCGCGTGATCCGATCCTTCGACGAAATGCGGGGTATAGCCATAGCCGACAAAGAGCGCTTCCAGTTCCCGGCTGCTGATGCGCGCCAGGATGGTCGGGTTGGCGATCTTGTAGCCGTTCAGATTCAGGATCGGCAGCACGGTGCCGTCGCGGGCCGGATTGATGAACTTGTTCGAATGCCACGCGGTGGCAAGCGGCCCGGTCTCCGCCTCGCCATCGCCGACCACGCAGGCCACGATCAGCTCGGGGTTGTCGAGCACGGCGCCATACGCGTGCGACAGGCTATAGCCAAGCTCGCCGCCCTCATGGATGGACCCGGGGGTCTCCGGCGTCACGTGCGAGCCGATATGGCCGGGAAACGAGAACTGCTTGAAGAACTTCTGCATGCCCTCGGCATCCTGACTCTTGTCGGGATAGATCTCCGAGTAGGTGCCTTCGAGATAGGTGGGGCCGAGCACGCCCGGTGCGCCGTGCCCAGGGCCTGCGATGAAGACGACGTCGAGGTCGTCGCGTTTGATCACACGGTTCAGATGCGCCCAGACGAACGATAACGCCGGGCTCGCGCCCCAGTGTCCGAGAAGGCGATACTTGACGTGTTCTGCTTTCAGCGGCTCCCGCAGCAGCGGGTTGTCCAGCAGATAGATCATGCCGACTGAAAGATAATTGCAGGCGCGCCACCACGCGTCGATCAACTGAAGCTCGTCGCTGCCGAGCGCGGTCTGCTGTGAAGCGTCCGCCGTGGAATGTTTGCCCATACCGACGTCTCCTGTGGGTGCAGCCTGAACCCGAGGGAGTGGATCGTGTCGGGTGCGCTGCGCAGGCGCTTCGATGAGTGATGGGGTCCGAGTCGCGCCGGTTGGCGGACCTCTACAGCGCGGTGCTTTTCGTCAGCCGATGAACATTCAATAACGCAGAATATGTTACTGCGCGGAGATTGCAAGATGATCCGGCGCATTTATGCCGCGATCCGATGCTCATAAAACGGCCGGTCCCGATCGTCGAGAATCGCATACAACGCGCCCAGATCGCGCGGATCGGGATTCAACCACGCGTCGACATGCTCGGGCTTGATGGGAATGATGCAGCGATCATGGCCGGCCGCGGCAACCTCGGGTGGCGGCTCGTCGGTGATCGCCGCGAAGGACAATAAATCCGGTTCATCCTTGCCGCTCCAACGGGACCACAGGCACGCGACCAGCATGTCGTGCGGCGGGTTGGGCCTGAACTCGAGCCGGACATTTTCATCCTTCTCGCCGGGCGCAAGCTCGCGGCCTGCCATCTTTGCGCGCGACACGTTCTCATAGAAAGCGCTGGCCAGCACGAGCCCGTGCGAATGGCCGAATAGCGCTTTCCAGAAGCCTTCGAGACTGTCCCGGCGAGCGTTGTACGTGCCGGGATAGCGGGTGTCGTACGAGGCGGGCTTGCCGGCGAGGCGGCACTGATAGCGCATCGGCTTGATGACGCGCTGGCCGTTTTCCATCACCATCACAGGCGCGTAGTAGCCCGGGAAGATGCGCGAGTCGGCTGCTTTGGCATCGGTTCGCCCGAGGTCTTCGAGCCGCTCGAGCGTGCGCTCGATCTTGTCCTGCGCGATCCGCTTGCTCTCGCTTGCCGCCTTGGTGAGCCTGGTCTGCAGCGAGCGTTCGGCATCGGCGAAGCGGGTGCGCTGTTTGAACAGTTCCTGTTCGAGCTTCACGGTTTGCTGCGATCTGAAGCGCCCGATCAGCGCCCAGACTTCCCGTTCCGCGTCGGACTGCGGTGCCGAGAAGGCATCTTCCATCGCCTTGGGAATTTTGGCCTGACCGTCCTGCGCGCGTTCGAAGAAAAGACGCGCGAATTCGTGAATGCTCATCTGCGCGCCGAACATGCGGACATAGCGGCGGTAGTCCGCCAGAATCTGAGCCGAATAGCACATGGATGCCTCCGTTTGCTGTTGCCGATGATACGCAATTGCGCGATCGCGTCAGCAGAAGTCTCTGCTCGTCGTCTGCAACTCGCCCAACAGATGGGACATGTCGACCAGCCGCTGCGCCACGAGGTGCCGGACTTCTCCCTGACACTGCCATGTACCGTACACGGCGAGCAGCGCCGCGCCCAACGCCTCCTTGCGCTGCTTTTCGAGCAGGCTCGGCCAGATGATCACGTTGACGTTGCCCGTTTCGTCTTCGAGCGTGACGAACACGACGCCCTTGGCCGTGCCAGGACGCTGACGGACCGTCACCAGTCCACAGCCGCGCGCGAGGCGGCCGTCGCGATAGGTCCGCAGCGTCGAGGCCGGCATCAGCCGGTGCGCGAGCAACTGCGGCCTGAGCAGTTCCAGCGGATGACGGTTGAGCGTCAGGCCGAGCGAGCGATAGTCGGCCACGATGTCGTTCGCTTCGCTCGGCGCGCCCAGCTCGGGCGTTTCGTCCTGAGTCGCCGCGGCCGCGAGCATATCCTTGTCCGGCACCGCGACGACCGACTGCCACAGCGCTTCGCGGCGGTTGCCCGCGAGCGATGCCAACGCATTCGCCTGCGCGAGCGCATGCAGGTCTTTGCGGTCGAGCTGCGCGCGGCGCGCGAGATCGTTGACGCTCGCGAACGGACGCACGGCGCGGGCGTTCTCGATCCGTTCGGCGGCGCCGTCCTTCATGCCGCGCAGCAGCGAAAGACCGAGACGCACGGCGGGGCGCGTCGCGCCCGCACGGGGTTCGAGCAATGAATCCCAACCGCTGATCGCGACATCGACCGGCAATACCTTGACGCCATGCCGCTGCGCATCCTGAACCAGTTGCGACGGCGAATAGAAGCCCATCGGCTGGCTGTTCAGCATCGCGGCGAGAAAGGCCTCGGGTTCGTGACGCTTGAGCCAGCTGCTCGCATAGACGAGCAACGCGAAACTGGCCGCGTGACTTTCGGGGAAGCCATATTCGCCGAAGCCCTTGATCTGCTCGAAGATCGCCTCCGCGAAGGCCTGGCTGTAGCCGCGCTCCTGCATGCCGAGCACGATGCGGTCGTAGTATTTTTCGAGTCCGCCCTTGCGCTTCCATGCGGCCATCGCGCGGCGCAGCTGGTCGGCTTCGCCGGCCGTGAAGCCTGCCGCGAGAATGGCCACCTGCATGACCTGCTCCTGGAAGATCGGCACGCCGAGCGTGCGGCCCAGAGCGGTCTTCAAGGCGTCGCTCGGATAGGTCTCCGGCTCGAAGCCCTGGCGGCGCTGCAGGTACGGATGCACGGCGCCGCCCTGAATCGGACCCGGCCGCACGATCGCGACTTCGATGACGAGGTCGTAGAACGTGCGCGGCTGCATGCGCGGCAGCATGCTCATCTGCGCGCGCGATTCGATCTGGAATACGCCGACCGTATCGGCGGCCGAAATCATCGCGTAGGTCGCTTCATCTTCGGCGGGGATGTCCTGCATCTCGAAGCGTTCTCCGCGCTGTTCCGAAACGAGGTCGAGCGTGCGCCGGATCGCGGACAGCATGCCGAGCGCGAGCACGTCGACCTTGAGCAAGCCTAACGATTCGAGATCGTCCTTGTCCCACTCGATCACCGAGCGGTCCACCATCGCGGCGTTTTCCACCGGCACGAGCCGCGTGAGCTTGCCGCGGCTGATCACGAATCCGCCCGAATGCTGCGACAGGTGCCGCGGAAAACCCAGCAGTTGCGAGGCGAGCTTCGCCCATGCCTGGATCAGGGGCTTGTCCGGATCGAGGCCGGATTCCGCGAAGCGCGCGAGCAGACCTTGACTGGTATCGAACCACTGATGCGACTTCGCGACCGCATCGACGATCTGCGGATCGACGCCGAGCGCCTTGCCCGTTTCGCGCAGCGCTCCGCGCGGACGATAGGTCGATACCGCCGCCGCGATCGCCGCCCGGTCGCGGCCGTACTTGCGGTAGATGTACTGGATCACTTCTTCGCGCCGCTGATGCTCGAAGTCGACGTCGATATCGGGCGGCTCGCCGCGCTCCTTGCTGATGAAGCGCTCGAACAGCATGTTGCCGCGCGCGGGGTCCACTTCGGTCACGCCGAGGCAGTAGCAAACCGCCGAGTTCGCGGCCGAGCCGCGCCCCTGACACAGAATGTGCTGGCTGCGCGCGAAGCGGACGATGTCATAAACCGTCAGGAAATACGCTTCGTACTGCAGGCCCGCGATCAGTTCGAGTTCATGCTCGATCTGCTGCTGCACGTGATGCGCAATCCCCGACGGAAAACGCCGCTGTGCGCCGATGTAGGTCTCCTGGCGAAGATACGAGGCCGGCGTGTGACCGGCCGGCACCAGCTCGTCCGGATACTCGTAGCGCAGCTCGTCGAGCGAAAACGTGCAGCGGCTCATGATGTCGAGCGTCGCGGCCAGCGCGTCTTGCGGGTACAGGTTGGCGAGCCGCAACCTCGAGCGCAGATGCTGCTCGGCGTTCGGCGCGAGATCATAGCCGCACTCATGGACCGGTTTGCCGACCCGGATCGCGGTCATCGTGTCCTGCAGCGGCTTGCGCGAGCGCACGTGCATCACGACTTCGCCAAGCGCAACCACCGGTACATCCCGGCTGCGCGCGACGAATTCGACCGCGCCGCGATGCATGTCGTCCATCGCGCGCTGATGGAGCACGAGGCCGACCCATGCGCGGCCGGTGAACGTGTCGTCGAGCCATTCGACCTGCGCGTCGAGCGCGTCTTCGCTGGCCGGGAAATCCGGCACGAGAATCGCGAGGCAGTCGGGCATCCCGAGCAGATGGCGATAGTCCTTCTCCGGCCGCGACAGATCCTGCGGCGTGAGCCGGTATTCGCCCTTGGGCGCGCGCCTGCGCGCAAGCGTGATGAGCTCGGACAGATTGCCGTAGCCGTTGCGGTTGCGGGCGAGCAGGATCAGACCGAACGCCGGCGAACCATCGGCGTTGACGAGCCGGAAATACGCGCCGACGATAAACGGCAGCTGCGCCTGCTTCGCCGCGACATGCGCGCGCACCACACCCGCAAGCGAGCACTCGTCGGTGATCGCGAGCGCGGAGTAGCCCAGTTGCGCGGCACGCCCGGCCAGTTCTTCAGCGTGCGACGCGCCGCGCAGAAACGTGAAGTTGGAAAAGCAGAACAGCTCGGCGTACGCCGGCAGCATCGTGAAGGTGGTGTCCATGGCCGCTCATCCGCGCAGATCAGCCGAACAGGCCATGAAGGAACCAGCGTTGCTCTTCTTCCGCGTCGCGGCTGCTCACGCGTTCGCGGTAGATCCAGTAGCAGCTCTGGTCGTCCGCCTGCGCGACGAAGTAATCGCGCGTGACGAGCTCGCCGTCGAACCAGCCGCTCTCGATGCGCTCGCCCGGCGACACCATCCGTAAAGGCGACCCATAGAACGGGCGGTGCTGGCGCATCAGCAGACGCACGGGCGTGTCGAGCATCCAGGTCGGGCGCGGCAGATTCTGCGGCAGCGCTGCGGGCAAGACCCGCTGGGACACCGGCAGCCAGCGGTTCGCGATCTCCGGGCGATGATCGGCGCTCGGCGCGGGTTTCAGCACGTTCTCCGCGCCGAGCCGCGCGACCAGCAGTTCGAGCAGGCGCTCGTGATCCTCCTTCGAGCCGCCCGGTTCGGGAAACAGCGTGTCGGACGCGGGCGCGGCCGACTCGACGTTCGATGCATCGAGCCGCAACGCAATCACGGGCGCGCTCAGCTCGATACGATGCAGCCGCTCCTTCAGCAGGCGCATCAGATGTTCTTCGCGCCAGCTAGGCTCGCCGAGTGCGATGTCGATCGTGGTCGGCTCGATCGCATTACGTCCGCGCTCGTGTTCGAGCGACAGGCGAATGCCGGTGACCGCGAGCTGTTTCGCGCATAGCCATCCGCACAGTTGCACGACCAGCCGCTGCGCACCGAACACCGCGCCATCCGCGTGTTCGAGCCGGTCCGGCATCTCGATGCGCGCAGAGAACGTGGGCGGCAGCTCGAGCCAGTCGAACAGTTCGGGCGCGGTTCCGAACGCGCGGTCGAGCGAGTCGAGCAGATGTTCGCCGCAGCGGCGCTGCAAGCCGGCGCGGGGCAGGCGGCGCAGATCGGCGATGCGCTCGCAGCCGAGGCCCGTGAACCAGTCGGCGAACGGGCGGACTTCGGGCACGGCGAGCATCGGCAGGGCAGCGAGGCGCTGTTCGAGCGATGCGAGCTTCAGCACGCGCCGGTTGCCATACTTCGCGAGCAGCCACGCACCCTGGCCGGTCGGTGCGGCACTGATGCGCGCGGTGAAGCCGAGCGCATCGAGGATGGCCTTCGCCTCGCGACACAGCACGAGCAGGCCGCCGAAGAGCCGCAGACTCGCGCCGATCTCGACCACGACCGTCGCCTCATCGAGCAGCGCGACTTCGGGCGAGAAGCGCATCAGCGCGATACCCGCCTCGCGATGGGCAGCCGCCTCGCGGCCGCTATCGCGCTCGACCATCTCCGTTTCCGGCGCCAACGTCAGCACGCCCCCGCGCTTCATGCCGGGACGCACGCCTGCCGAGCGCGCGGCGGGGTCGGTCATGACCACCTTGTCTTTCTCCAGCACCGCGCAGCCATGCGCGGGCTCAGGTGACCACTTCGGTCTGAAGACCTCGAGCGGCAACTTTGGCAGATGAACGGCGAGAAAGACGCGCATGTCGGGAAAGCAGAACGGGAGTGGGTTGAAGGGGAATCGACAGGGGCTCTGCGCGAGCGGGCCCTCGTCGTTTCACGATGTCGATGGTGAGACCTTCGGCCGATGGCCTGAGCGCGAGCCGCAGCAGCGCGGGCGAGGCGTCCTGCGCGGTGGCGAGCGGCCGCACCATGATGAAAAGCGTCTCCGACGACTGCGCGGCCAGATGCAGACGGCGCAGCGACGACGCCTGCGCGTACTGCGCCCAGAAGATCAGCGCGCCGCAACTGCCGGCGCGCAGGATCTGCTCGGCGGACCACAGCGCGTCGGCGGTTTTCGGCGCATTGATCCGCAGCACCTGCTGCAGCGAGAGGCCGATGTAGCTGAGCCCGAGACCGTCCGGCGTGTGCGGCGGCTGCACGAAGGCGACCGGACGCTCGCCGACGGCGCTGAGCGCGGGCCGCAATAGCCTCAGCTCGCCGACGCCGGCCTGCTGCACGAGCAGATCGACCAGCGCGCCGAGCGGCCAGCCGCCGCCGGGCAATTCCGCCGACAGGGCCGGATAGCCGGTATCGACGCTGCGGCCGCGCCCAGCGCCAAGCTGGGACGCCCGCCACAGGGACGGGTGAATGGCTTCCGGTGCTGGCAGGGCGGCTGTCATTTGCGAAAATACCTGTATGGATATACAGTATCCTACATGGTTTTTATGAGATAGCGAACAGGCACTTTTTCGGGAGCGGATGAATGGACATGCGAGTGCGCAAGCCGGCCGGGCATCCGATGCCGGAGATCGCGGCGTTCGTGGCCGAACTGAAGGCGGCGTTCGGCGAGCAGGGCATCGATGAAGCGATTCGCCGCGGCAAGGCGGGCGAGCCGACCTTTCATGCGCAGGAGAACGGGCGCTCGGCGGGGACGGCGACGCCGGCTACCGCGAACGTCTGGCGTGTGGATCGCGCGGTGCGCGATCGCCATTACTGCGAGGGTTGCGACGGCTCGTGCGTGGGCAGTACGAAGTCGTGCCGTCCATGATTGCAGCGGCCCAGCCAGGGCATCGACATCGATCTTCTCCGGGTCAATTGATCCCGCGGTATGCCGCCGGATGCGCGGAGTATGCCATCGGGAGAACCCACCACAGCTCTGCTCGTCGTGACAGCTGGCCTTTATCGTGAGGTAAAGAACGACTTCATTCACTGCATCGACCTTTCCAGCCGCAACAAAAGCGCATTGCTCGCCGCCTGCTTGGTCGGCAAGCATCGACCACTTACAGTGGTTTCGTCATGGCGACACCATCCATCTCATGCCCGGCGATCCAGAACACCTTGCTTCCAGCTACGAACTGACCCGCGAACACCTGTCGCAGGGCACGCTGCTGCATGAGTTGCGCGCGAACCCGCCGGCCGGCCTGACGTTGCGTAGCGATGCGGAGCTCGAACGGACACTGCAAGCGGTGCTCGACGCTCATGAGGCCGGGCAGGATCTTCACGTGTTCGGCTACGGTTCGCTGATGTGGAATCCCGCGCTCGAGGTCGTCGAGACCAGCGTGGCACGCGTGCACGGTTGGCATCGCGGATTCTGCCTGCGGATGATCTTCGGACGCGGCACGCCCGACGAGCCCGGCGCGATGCTTGGGCTCGACCGCGGCGGCGCGTGTCACGGTCTGCTGCACCGGATCGATGCCGCGAAGGTCGAAGCCGAGTTGCGCCTGTTGTGGCGGCGCGAGATGCTGGCCGGTGCATATGACGCCCGATGGGTCGTCGCGGCGACGGTCGGCGCTCGCCCGATCCGGGCGCTGACGTTCGTCGTCAACCGTGCGCACGAGCGCTTTATCGGCGGTTATCCGATCGATCATGTTGCCCACCTGATTCGCACGGGCCGGGGGCCGCTCGGCACCTCGCGCGCATATTTCGACGAAACCGTGCTGACACTCGAACGCCTCGGCTTGCTCGATGCGGGCCTCGAACGCCTGCGGCGCGCGATACGCGAGGCGGACGCGTCCGCCGCCATCGCTTGAACATCACCCACGCATCACCCACGCATCAGCGACGACGCAACTGCTCGTCGCGCTCGAACAGTTCGACGAGCCAATCGATAAAGACGCGCACTTTCGCGCTCAGATAGCGATTCGGTGCGTAGATCACGTGCACCGGAAAGGTCGGTTGCGGCCAGTCCTCGAGTAGCGGCACGAGTTTGCCCGCGCCGATCGCGTCGCGCACCGAGTAGGTCGGCGCCTGGATCAGGCCGAGACTGGCGAGGCCGGCGGCGAGATAAGCGTTCGTATCGTTGACGATGAGCCGGTGCTTCAGGTGCAGACCGCCTTTCCGATCGTCGTACAGAAACGGAAACGACGGCGGGTAGCCCGCGCCCGACGGAATCATGCCGATGGTCGGCAGATCGCGTAACTGGTCCGGCGAGACTGGCGTGCCGTGCGCGTCGAGAAACGCTGGCGTCGCGCAGGTCGTGAAACCGAAACTGCCGATCTGCCGCGCCACCAGGAACTGCTCGTCGACCTTGCCGGCGCGGATCGCGCAGTCGAAGCCCTCGGCGATCAGGTCGGCGCGCTCGTTGCCGACCTCGAGTTCGATCTCGATGTCGGGATAGGTGCGGTAGAAGTCGTCGAGCGCCGGCACGAGCACGAGCGCGCCGATGGCCGTCGCGGCATCGACACGGAGTCTGCCCGACGGTTTCATGCGCGCATGGGTGGTCGACGATTCGATATCCGCGAACTCCGCGAGCAGGCGCACGACGCGTTCGTAGTAGATCGCGCCTTCCGGCGTGACCGTGACCGAGCGCGTCGTGCGATGCAGCAGGCGGACCTTCAGGTCTTCCTCGAGTTTCTGGATCAGCCGCGTCAGCGACGCGTTCGGTATGTCGAGCGTTTCGGCCGCCTTCGTGAAGGTGCCGGCTTCCACCACACGGACGAAGGCGTTCATCGCTGCGATGCGGTCCATGGCGTCTCCATACGATCAGGAAGACCCCATTAGACCGCACAATGTCGCTGCCCGCCGTTAGTGCCCATTGAAGTCCATGACCGGGCGCGGACGTCCGGCTTTCAGCGCTTCGACGGCGGAGCGGATGCCGCGCTGCGCGTCGTCCGATTCGAACAAAGGCATCGCGATGTCGAACATCGCTTCGTCGGCGGCCGCGACGCCGCCGACCGCCCATGCGCGCAACAGCGCCTTGTGCGCGGCGTAGGCGCGGGTGGGGCCGAGCGCGAGCTTGCGCGCGAACGCGGCTGCGGCCTGCGGCAGATCGGCGTCGGCCACGACCCGATTGACGATACCGAAGCGTTCCATCGTCGCGGCTGGGACTTTCTCCGAGGTCAGCGCCCACTCGGATGCGCGCGAGCGGCCCGCGCGCTCCGCGACCCGGTAGACGCCGCCCAGCACCGTGACGATGCCGAGCGTCTGTTCGGGATGGCCGAAGGTTGCCGATTCAGCCGCGAAGATCACGTCGGCGCGCAGCGCGAGCTCGAAGCCGCCGCCGAAGCACAGCCCTTGCACCGCGGCGACGACCGGCACCGGCAGATGCTCGAAGCGATTGAACACGGACATGTAGTGGTCGAAGCGCGCACGCAGTTCTCGCATGCTCGCATCGGGCCAGGCCATGATGTCGCCGCCGAACGAGAAATTTTCGCCTTCGCTGCGCACGAGCACCGCGCGCGCGTCACTGCGCTCGATGGCGGCGACGGCCGCGGCCAGCTCGTCGACCATCTGGTCGTCGAGGCGGTTTTGCGGAGGGCGGTCGATGACGATCGTCGCGAGGCCATCGTCGAAGCTGACAGTCAGGTGAGCCATGGAGGATTCCTTGATCGAGAGAGGGGCGCTTAGCCGAGGTGCTGTTTGAACCATTCGACAGCGGCTTCGCGGGAGACGTGGAATTGCGACAGATACGGGTCGAAGTGTCCGCCTTCGATCGTGACGAGCCGTTTGGGCTGCAGCGCGCGTTCGTAGGCAGCGAGTTCGAGATCGGTCAGCGTGATCGCGTCGCGTGTCGCCACCACCATCAGCAGCGGCGTCGGCGAAACGCGCGCGATCCATTGGCCCGGCTCATACATCCGCGCGGCACGCGTCGAGCGGACCGTGACGTTGTTTTCCCAGGCGCCGTCCGGCAGCGGCTGCAGATAGAAATCGAGCGCGTCTTTCGCGCGATACGATGCGGCCACCGCGGGATCGCCACTGACGATCGCCTGACGGCGGGGCAACTCGCCGCGCAACTGCGCGCGATCGTCGTCGGCGAACGCTTCTTCGATCGCCGCGACATTTTCCGGCGCAATGCGGCGCAGCCCCTGTTCGTAGCCGCTGATCGTCGGCACCTGAGCGACGACACAGCGCAGGCGCCGGTCGGTCGCGCCGAGCACGATCGCATGACCGCCCGCGTAGCTCGTGCCCCACAGGCCGATGCGTTTGGGATCGACGACGTCGAGAGTTTCGAGGAAGCTAATCGCGCGCCGCCAGTCCGTGATCTGACGCCACGGATCGATGTCGTGACGCGGCGTGCCTTCGCTCGCGCCGAAGCCGCGATGGTCGTGCAGCAGCACCACGAAACCGGCTTCCGCGAAAGCGCGTGCGAACGGCTCGAGCCCGTGTTCCTTCACGCCGGCATAGCCATGCGCCATCGTGATCGCGGGGTGGCGTCCCTCGCCGGCCGGAATGAAGAGCCAGCCGCGCAGCTTGACGCCGCCGTCTACTTCGAATTCAACGTCGCTACGTTTGACCATATCGATCTCCTGGAATGTGATTGAGCGCGCGAATTACGCGCCGCGATAAAAGAGGCTCGGGTCGACGAGACCCTGCAGTCGGTGGCCGAGTTCAGCCGAGAACCTGATGGCGCCGCCGAGCGGACGATGATGGATCGCCACGTGCACGATCTTGCCTTGCGCGTTCTTCGTCAGCACGGTAATGCCGCGCATCTGTTCGCCGCCGAAGGCCTGCACTTCCCATTCGAGGTAATCGCGCAGTGCGCTGTGCGCTTCATGCGTGAACGAGAGCGCTTCGTAGATCCGGCTCGCGGTGGTCATGACGGTCTTGACCTGATCGATGCCAACGGCCGGCTTCGCAAGCACGCTCGCTTCGAGCACGACGTCCGGCGAGAACGTCTCGGCGAACGCATCCGCGGATTTTTGCCCGAATGCCCGGGTCCATCCTTGCGGCGCGACTGGCGCATCGGGGGTGTTCAGTACACCCTGGTTTCGATCGATGTTCGCGAGAAACGATGCGACGGTACGCGCGATCGCAGCCGGTTGTTCGACGTGCGGCCAGTGACCGGCGCGCTCGATCGATACGACCTCCGGTGTCTTGAAGCGCGGCGTGACGCCCGAGGAGATCAGCTCGGCGGTGGCGAAGGTGTCGCCGTCGCCGCGAATGATCAGTACCGGGCCGAGGTATCGCGAGGGCTCCGCACCGGTTGGATGGCCCGCGTTCCAGAGGTCGGCGAAGGTGCCAGCCGCTTTTGCATCGACACGGTCGCCGAGTTGGCCGAGCTGTTCGAGGCGGACGTCATCGAGATTCACCGACACATTGCGACGTAACGCACGTTGCGCCGCCGGATTGCCGCCGAGCGCATGGAAGCTTTGCATCGCCTCGGCAGGCAGGCCGGTGCCGCGCAGCGGTACCGGCGTCAGCAAGACGAGGCCTCGGACCAGCTCGCTTAGCCGGAGCGCGACGAGTTCGGCGATCTGCGCGCCCATGCTGTGCCCGATCAGCACCACCGGCCGCGACAGCGCGCGGATCTGCGTCGTGATATCGGCCGCGAAGCGATCGAGGCTGTACGGGCCGGGCTCGGCCGCGCGCGCGCCCATTCCGGGCAGATCGACGCGCAACGCGTCGTCGGCGCGCTCGCCGAGATGTCGTGTGAGGTCGTCCCAGACTGCGGCACCATCGAGGAATCCGTGGATAAACACGAGGGCGGGCTGGGTCGGATGAGTGGGGTTCATGGATATTCCGTGTCAGGCTGTTCGAAATGAAAATCAGCGCGTCGCGCCGGAGGCCGACCAGTTCGTCGCGTCGATCGGCGAGTAGCCGTCCGCGAAGTCGTCGAGCCGGCCGATGCGTTTGTCTTGCAGGCGCGCGAGCACCTGCGGGTCGAGTGGCGTCGTGAACGCGCTTTGCACGACCGTGTATTCGGCGGCAAGGCGACCGACCGCCTGCAACGCGGCGGTGTCGATCCGGCCGCGATCGAGGTAGAGGTCGTCGCGGATCTGGAAGCGCAGCACTTCGCCGAACACCACATGGTCGTGCTGGTCGCCGATCGGGATGATCCGCTCCACCTTGCATTCGAGCGCGATCGGCGCAGCCTTCACGCGCGGCGGCCGGACCGTCAGCGATTCGGCTTTTTCGAGGCCGATCGCCTCGAACTCGTCGACGTCGGACGGGAATTCGAATGCGCTGCGGTGCATCGCATCCGCGAGTTCGAGGTTCGCGATGTTGACGACGAATTCGCCGGTGTCGCGGATATTGACGAACGTGTCCTTCAGCGTGACGCCGTCGGAGCGCGGTTGCATCGAGATCGATATCATCGGCGGCTTGCGGCCGACCGCGGTGAAGAACGAGATCGGCGCGAGGTTCGCCACACCATCCGTTGAAAGCGTGCTGACCCACGCAATCGCGCGCGGCAGGATGGAGCCGATCAGCAGCTTGTAGTTCGCGGCGGCGTTCTGGGTGGAGGGATCGACGATCATGATGGAGGTCCTTGCGAAGTGTCGGCGGAGTGTCGGATAAGCGGCGTTACGCGGGGCGGCGCGCGACGATCAGTTTGGCGGTCATGTCCTGCACGATCTGGCCGTGCTGATTGATCGTTTTCGAGCGCAGCACCAGCGTGCCGCGATCGGTGCGCGAGCGTGAAGGGATCAGTTCCATCACTTCGCTTTCGACGTGCAGCCGGTCGCCGGGGCGCGTCGGCATCTTCCACTCGACCTCGCAGCCGGCGCCGAGCACGCCGTTGGCGAGCTTCGGGCCCTCGCTGACGAGCAGACGCATCGTGATGGCCGCGGTATGCCAGCCGCTCGCGGCGAGGCCGCCGAACATCGTGTTGCGGGCGGCTTTGTCGTCGAGATGGAAGGGCTGGGGATCGAACTCGGCGGCGAACCGTGTGATCGCGGCGGCGCTGACTTCATACGTGCCGGTGATCGAGGTGTCGCCGACCTTGAGGTCGTCGAAATAGAGCGTCTCCTGACTCATGAGCGTGTCCTTGCAAGAGGGAGGCTGGGGCCGACCGGGTGGTCGCGCCGCTGTCCCGTGGGGCTTGCAGCTACTGTAGGGAACGGCTCGGGAAGGAGTAAGAGGGTGCCGCTGAATGCATCATTTCAGGCGGATCAATAATCGGCAGGGCTGCGGGCGCGGGGGAATGCCGCGAACGCGCCGAGGGGGCGATCATGGCGATGGCCGGACACGCCATCGCGATTATTGTCACGGGAGCAAAACTGGGTTGATCGGATTCGCTTTGGGCTCGACATCGCTGCTCCTACACTCAATGCATATCAGGCCGGAGCGCTAGCGCAATCTGGCGCGCACGGGTTGTCGGCGAATCTTGATCGGGTGGCAAGCGCAGTGGTGACCAACATGATCGAATCCGGATTTGGAGCAGAACGCGCAGCGGACACGGATGCGCCGGCGCAAGCGAACCGACGCTTCTGGCAAGCGGGAGACGGTACGAAGGTGCTGCTGCGCCCGATCAGCCCACGCGATTTCGAGCTCGAACTCGATTTTGTCCGTGGACTGTCGCGAATGACGCGATACCTGCGCTTGATGTCGGGCAGGCAACCGTCTGCCGACGAGGTACGCCGCTGGACCGATATCGATCGGCGCCGTGAAGGTGCGCTGATCGCTACGGTGCCGGTGGACGGACTTGAACGGCAGATCGGCGTCGCGCGTTACGTGGCGCAGCCAGGCGAGCACGAAGCCGAGATCGCGATCGTGCTCGGCGACGCGTGGCAAGGACATGGCCTTGGCGTGCCGCTGTTGGCGGCCTTGATCGAACTCGCGAGGCAATCCGGTATGACCCGGCTATTCGGCGAGACGTTAAGCGAGAACGCCGCGATGATCGCACTCGGGCGACGCCTCGGGTTCAGGCTGTTTCGCCAGCGGGGCGCGGCCTTCCTGACGGAGCTGTCGCTCGACCTGTAGCGGGAAGCCGCTCTTGCGGCGAAGCGGGGTCGTCAATGATGGCGTCCCGCCGCGCCCTGGGTCTCGTCGAGCCACTCGACGATGTTGCGCACCGTATCGCCGTAGAACGTCTGGTACAACTCGCGCGTCACATAGCCGATATGCGGCGTGGCGAGCACGTTGTCCATCGTACGCAACGGATCTGCGGGGTCCAGCGGCTCGCTATCGTAGACATCGATGGCGGCGCCCGCGATCCGCCCGCTTTTCAGCGCGGCCATGAGCGCGGCCGTATCGACGATCGGGCCGCGCGACGTATTGACGAGGCGGCTCGTCGGCTTCATGCGGGCAAGCTCCGCGGCGCCCACAAGACCTCGCGTCCGTTCGCTCAGGCGCACGTGGATCGACAGAATGTCGGAGGCGGAAAACAGCGTGTCCTTGTCGACCCGTTGCACACCTTTGGACTCCGCGCGCTCGGCCGACAGGTTCTGGCTCCAGGCAATCACGTTCATCCTGAACGCGCGACCGATCACGCCGACCGCCGAGCCGACGTGGCCGAGTCCAAGCAGGCCCAGGGTCTTGCCTGCCAGTTGCGTGCCGAGCGTGCGCTGCCAGCCGCCCTCGCGCACGGATCGCGTTTCCACGGGGATATTGCGGGCCATCGCAAGGATCGTCGCCCATGCGAATTCGATGGTGGGCGTGGACGAGTAGTCGGTGTGGACGACCTTCACGCCGCGATCGGCCGCCGCATCCATATCGATCGACGAGTTGCCAGCTCCTGTCGAGGCAATCAGCTTGAGATTGGGCAGGCGCTCGATGAGCCAACGCGTGAGTGGCGTGCGCTCGCGCATCACGCACAGCACGTCGAACGGCGTCAGACGTTCGATCAACTGCGCGGTTTCGGTCACGTGATCGTTGAAGACGGTGATCTCCGCGCGGGTTTTCAACTGTGACCAGTCCGCCAGTTCGAGTGCGACGTTCTGGTAGTCGTCGAGGACGGCGATACGGATAAGCGATGGGCTGGACATGGGTGACATTCTCCAGAAATCAGGCGGGACAGCGCGGCTAGCGGCATGGCTGACACTTCGGCCATGCCGCCCATCAGCAGCAGGTGAGAAACAGCATAGTCGCTGAACCGGCCGATGACATGCTCGGACGTTGCCAGGATTTCGTCAGTGGAAACGAATGCACCGGTTTTAGAGGGGCGGGTCCGGCATCCAGCTATTCAGTGCTGAAATCGACGTTGCGAAAGTCGATGGTGACGAGCACGGGCTCCTCGATCTTTCGTCCCGCTTCGTCGTAGGCAAAGACGCGCCGGGTCATCGGCACCATGATGCCCTGCACATTGCGGTAGTTCGACGCGTAGTTGGCGCCCGTGGCTCCGCCCATCACATCGACCGTGTAGTCGTGGCGGCGCAGCAGTCCGTCTTCACCGAAGTATGAAACCTGCTCGCGGCTGTGGCTCGCGATCGAATCGGGGAACGTGACCTTCAGGCGCCGCCAGACTTCGCCGTTCTCCCGCCACTCGGGCAACTCTTGGGTCGTGAAGCCGGGCGTCGTGTAGAGAAAGGGGATGGACAGATACGTCCACAGTGCGTAACCGGTGAAGTACAGCGCGTGCAGACGATCCCATTGGCTTTCCTGCACATGGCCACGGTACGACTCTCGCGGTGCGCGTCGTTCTTCGGCGCCGTCGCCGTCGAGCGATTCGATCCGCACGGCGTCCGGTGTGAACGTGCCTAGCCAGCCGGCTGCCGGCGACGTGATCGACATATGCTGGCGTTGCAGGCTCGCAGCCAGAGCGATATTGCGGAACATATCAGGTCGACCTTTGAGAGGCCACACGGCGCCGCCGATATCGAGCGCGGCCGAAACGGTGCGCAGCCTGTTCCAGTTGTCGATGCCACCATGGGCCGATACGGCCTCTTCGAGCAGAGTACTCATGCTTTATTCCTTGCCTGTTGCGGTATCTCGCCGGCGTTACTGTTCGCCGGGGAAGGTGGTGCCGAACATCGGATAGCCGCCTGCCGATTCGGCGCGCGTCGGCTCATCCTGCAAGACGTCCCAGTGCTCGACGAGCTTGCCGTCCGCGATACGCACGATGTCCACGGCGATCAACGCAGCCGGCATGGCCGAGCTGGTGTAGCGGCTGTGCACCCAGACGAAGTCGCCGTTGGCGGCGACCATGTCGTACTCGAAGCGCACATCGCCTAACGAACGTACGAGGCCGAAGAGTCCATCGCGCCCGGCCGGCACGTGCCGGCTGTGCTGGACGTAGGACTCGGACCAGAGCTGCGCGGCTTTCTCGTAGTCCTTCCGGTTGAACAGCGTGTCGAGCGCATCGAGTACGAACGCGGTGTTCTTTTCTTCAAGTGCCGTAGTCATGGCGGACCTCATTCGACCGGAATCGGATTGTCGATGACGAACTGGTTGAACTGTTCGACCAACGCGTGCTCGTTGGGCCCGGCGTTCTCGCGCATCGGCCTGGCGGCTTCGACGATGACCTCCGTCGTGGCGGTTTCGAGCAAGCTCATCGCTTCGGCGATGAACGCATCGAGCGGCATCGCGCGCGGGTCGCCGCTCTTGTGAACGAGATCCGTATCGACCCACGGCGGCACGATCTCGAGTACGCGAACGCTCGTATTGCGGAGCGTGAAACGCTGCGACAGCGTGTAGGAATGAATCGCGGCCTTGGTGGCCGAATAAAGCGCGGTCGACGCGAGCGGCACGTACGCGAGCACCGAGCTGTTGTTGACGATGAGCGCCTCGGGCTGCCGCTTCAGGTGCTCGATGAAGGCGGCGCTCACGCGTACGGGGCCGAGCAGGTTCGTGTCGACGAGACGCACGGCCTGTTCGTCGTCGAGCGGTCCGCCGGCGTCGTCGAACGGCATGATGCCCGCGTTGTTGATGACGACGTTCAACGCTGGATAGCGAGCGATCAATTGCGCGGCGACCTCGCGAATCTGGGCGGCGTCGCCGATATCGAGCTCGACCGTATCGATGCCGGGATTCTGCTTCGCGACCTCATCGAGCAGCGCCTTGCGCCGGCCCGCGATGATGACCTTGTTCCCGTGCTTCTGGAAGGCTTCGGCGAGACCGCGACCGATTCCCGAAGTGCCGCCAGTGATCAACACGGTATTTCCGCTGAGTTTCATGATAAGTCTTCCTGACTAACAGAGATGAGTGATGGATGAAAGCGTCATCGCGATGCCGAAGCGCGGCGTATTGGCGTAGCGCACGCACTGCATTCTCACTGACACGAACAGTGATCGAATTGTGCTCTACGCGCTCGGGCCGATAAATCCCGCAATCACTTCAACTGTGTTTCGCCAGAAGAGAACAATGGCCGCTGCTTCGTAGCAGCGCCTCGGCTAGGCAAGCGGTTCCGCTTCGTCGCCCTCGAAACCGAACGGGTCGGCAGCGGGGCCGCCCGCGCTCGTGGGGCGGCAGCGCGCGTCGATCTCGGGCGTACTCGAGAACAACGGGCTATCGCGAAGCAGTTCGGCGATCCAGCCGATGAACGCACTGACGGTGGCCGACAGATGGCGGTTGTGGGGATACACCGCCGAAATGGGCAGCGGTGGCGGCTTCCACGGTGCAAGAATTTCGATCAGTGCGCCCGATTGCAGATAGGGCAGCGCCATGAAGCGTGCGCCCTGGGCGATGCCAAAGCCGTTCACCGCGCTGCGCAGATAGGCCTCGGCGTCGTTGACCGCGATCGCGCCGCGCATCTTCACCTCGACCACTTCGCCGTTCGCTTCGAACGCGAGCGGCATGATCCGGCCCGTGCGGCTCCAGTAGTAGTTGACCGTGCGATGGTTGGCCAGCTCGGCCAGCGTTTCGGGTGTGCCTGCCTTCTGAAGGTACGCCGGGCTTGCGACGGTGACGGCCTCGTAGATGCCGACACGTCTGGCCACGAGCGACGAGTCCTGCAAGGTGCCGATGCGCACCACGCAGTCGATGCCTTCCTGGACGAGATCGAGCGGCTTGTCGCCAAGGCCGAGCATCAGGTCGATCTCGGGATACCGCTCGTGAAAGTCGCCGAGCGCGGGCGTGACGACGAGCCGCCCGAGCGCGCCCGGCATGTCCACCCGCAGTCTGCCGCGCGGTGTGCGCTGCTTGCCGAGGAACGAACTCTCGATGTCGTCGAGGTCCGCGAGCACGCGCCGGCACCGCTCGTAATAGGCGGCACCGTCCGGTGTGAGGTTGAGAGTGCGGGTCGTCCGCTGCAGCAGGCGCGTCTCGAGGCGCGCTTCGAGGGCCTGGACGGTTACGGTCACGCGCCCGCGTGGCATGTCGAGGGTTTCGGCCGCGCGCGTGAAGCTGTTCGTTTCGACCACGCGGGCGAACACTCTCATGGCCAGCACGATATCCATTGCCCACTCCTCGCCGCGACCGTGGTTGAAGACGCTGACCGGCCTCGGCATCGGTCGTGCTGCACCGTTTCGATGCGGGCTCGCGACCGAGTCCTGCGCGCAGTCTAAACCGCGCACGCCAAGGGCGCCAGCCGGCGATGCCCAACCCGCGCAGCGTCATCGTCGCCGTCGCCGCGCCCTCGCGCCTACGCCGCCTCGCGACACACCCACGGGCCAGCGTTCAAGCTCGTTGCGCATAGACGTTGCACCAACCGTCGGCCGAAACGGATTTGCCCGGGAACATCGGGCACGGTCCGGCGGCGTCGCCCGCCGCGCCGGTGTAGAAACGACAGTTCGCGCAGGTCTGACCCGAGTGATATTTAGGGAACCTCGCCGCGTCGACGCTGCTCGCCTTCGCACGATAGCCGAGCGAGCTGGCCGTGGCGTCGTTTTCATCGACGGGGGGCGGCGCGGCGAGTGCGACGTCGGCGCTCGCGAGTGCGGCACACAGGCCCGCGGCCTGGAGAATGAAGTGTCTGCGAGTGTGAGAGACCATGATGATGCCCAGAGTGAAGGAATGGGTCGCCCGCGCCGCATTCCCGTGAAGCGGCGCGCGAGGTGAAGCAACGCGAAGCAATGCCTTAGTGGCGCGGTCCGGCGTTCAGCGGGGTGGTCGACGATTGCGCGGCCTGCGCGGTCAGCTTCGCGCTGCCGGTGTCGTAGCCATTCGTGTAGAGCAGGAAGGCCATCAGGTCGGCGTACTCCTCGTCGCTCATCTTGCCGGGGTGATCCGCGGGCATGTTGGTCGACATGTACTGATAGATGCCGCCGATCGTCAGATGGGAGTTCGCTGCCGGTGCGAATGCCGGGCCGCTCAACGATGGCGCGGTGTTGCCTTCGAGCTTCACGCCATGGCATTTCGCGCACGAATCGGCATACAGGTGTTCGCCGTGCGCGACCTGGTCGTGATCGAACGACGGCGCGTCGGCGCTCGCCGCAACCTTGATGAAGCCGGCGGCGGCCGGCAGGCCGCTCACGCGCCATACGTCGGCGCGCGGCACTGCCTGGGTCGGGCCGTCGAGATAGCGCGCGGGGCTGCGCATGACGCTCGCGTGCGTGCCGAGCGCGGTGGGCGGGGTGGCTGCGCTCGCCGGGCCAGTCGTGTTGCTGGCGGGTAGCGCCCAGTTGCGCGTCAGCGCGGCGAGCCGGCCGTCGTTGCGCAGGCGCGTGAGTGCGTCATCAATGCGCTTTTGCAGCGACTGCGTGCCGGGCCCCGACGCGAACACGAGATTCCAGTCGGCATAGGGCGAATCGGCGACGGCAACGTCGAAGTGCCGCTGCGGATGCGCGTGCCGGTACGCCACCACGGCCGGATACCAGACGATCGCCCGTTGCGCGCGTCCCTTGGCGAGTGCGTCGACGGTCAGCTCGGAGGTGGTTTCCAGATCGAAGCGGGCATTCTTCTGCTGGACCGCGATCAGCTGCGAGGGGCTCGACCAGGTGGCGGCGATGGTGATCTTGCCGTCCGGCATCGCGACGCTGGTGCTGGTTGCATGGGCGCCGCGCAGCGTGACGCTCACATAGCCGGAGTGCAGATAGCCTTGGGAAAAGAGCAGGTGCGAGTCGGAGCCATCGGCCACGCTCGAGCGCGGAAAGCCCGCGATCACATCGCAGTTGCGCTGCAGCGATTGCGCGAGTTCGTGAGCGGAGATGCCGTCGTCGCCGCCGTCGTCGTCGATGCCGCGCGAAGCGAAGGTCGCGGCGATGCCCGCGGTGCTCAACACGGCGCGAGCAACGGACTTGTCGAGTTCGGCCGAGGGACTGCCGGGCAGCGTGCACACGCGCACGCTGGACGATGCCTGCGCGGGAACCTGAGCGGCACCGGCGACGAGCGCGCTGGCGAGTGCAACGTGAGTGAGTCGGATGTTCATGATGGTGCGTTCCTGTGATGGCGGGAACACCGCGCCCGCATGGGCTGCGTGCGGGCGCGGAGAGATGCGACGGCGGAGAGTCGGATGCGAAAGACAAGGGCGCGGTGGCTGCGCTCAGCTGCGATCGAGCGCGAACACGTAGAGCGTGCCGCCGCGCGGAACGTCCTTCGCGACGTCGGCCATCGGGCCGCCCCAGATCGGATTGGCGCCGCCGTAGCCCGCGAGCACGGCTACGTATTCCTTGCCGTCGACTTCGAACACGGAAGGTTGCGCGATGATGCCGCTCGCGAGTTGCGGGCTCTCCCACAGCACCTTGCCCGTGGACACGTCGAACGCGTACAGATGGCCGTCGAGCGAGCCGCTGAAGGCGAGGCCGCTCGCTGTCGTGGCGACGCCGCCGTTCCAGGGCATCCTGGTCCAGTGACCCCAGAGCTTCTTGCCGGTATTCACGTCGATGGCCTGAAGCTCGCCAAAACCCTGGCTGCCCGGTTCAGGCTGGATCTCGAAGCCTTCGCCGAGGTAGGGCAGGCCCTCCATGTAGCTGACCGACTTGCCGGACAGGCTCATGCACGCGTGCAGCGCGGGCACCACCGCGATGTGCCGCTCGGGGTCGTAGGAGACCGACCACCAGTTCTTGCCGCCGAGAAAGCTCGGGCAGGTGTTGATCGTCGTGCCGGCCTTCGGAAACCGGGTTTCGTCCTGAACCGGTTTGCCGTCGGCGGTGTAGCCCGTCACCGAGAGCGTCTTGACGAACGGCTCGGCGTAGATCAGCTTGCCGGTCTTGCGGTCGATCGCGTGGAAGAAGCCGTTGCGGTCGGCGTGAATGATGGCGTCATACTGCTTGCCCTTGTAGCTGATGCTGGCCAGCACCGGCGTGTTGACGCCGTCGTAGTCCCACGTGTCGTTGCGCGTGTACTGGTAGTGCCACTTCAGGTCGCCGTTCTTCGGGTTGAGCGCGAGCAATGAATCGGAGTACAGATTGTCGCCGGGACGCAGCGCCGCGAGCCACGGCCCCGGATTGCCGACACCCCAGTACAGCGTCTGTGTTGCCGCGTCGTAGGTTCCGGTCAGCCATGCCGCTCCGCCGCCATGTTCCTGCATGCCGTCGGGCCAGGTGTTGCCACCCTTGTCGCCGGCATTCGGGATCGTGTAGCGCTTCCACAGAATCGAGCCGTCGTCGGGATTGAGGGCCGCGATATAGCCGCGGATCCCATATTCGCCGCCCGACGTACCCACCACGATCGCGCCGTCGAGCGCGAGCGGCGCAAGCGAGAACGCGTAGCCGAGACCCGGTTCGAACATCTGCTTCTTCCAGACGAGGTTGCCGGTCTGCGCATCGAGCGCGGCCACTTCGCCGCTCAGCATCGCCACGTAGACGTTCTTGCCATACAGCGCGACGCCGCGATTGACCACGTCGCAGCAGGCGGTCTTGAACGATTCAGCGCCGAGCTTCGGCTCGTATTTCCAGAGCTGCGTGCCGGTTTTCGCATCGAAAGCATAGACGTTGTCTTTCGGCGTACTGACGAAAATATAGCTGCCGTTGACGATCGGCGTTGCCTCGAAGCCCTGCTTGAGATCCGCCGGGAATTGATAGCTCCAGGCCTCCTTGAGCCCGGCGACATTCGATGCATCGATCTGCTTCAGGGGGGAATGCGACTGGCCGCTGTAGCTGCGGTAGTAGGTGAGCCAACCCGGGTCGCTCTGGGCTTGCGAGAGCCGCTCGTAGGTCACGGCGGGATAGTCCGGGGCGGCGTCGACCGGAGCCACGTTCACTGCCATCGCAATCGCGATGCTCGCTCCATAGACAGCCAGCCGTCCTGCTGCGGGCGCACGGTTCTTCATAGTCGTCTCCTGAGGGTTTGTCGATGCAGTACCGGGAGAGGCGTGGCCTCGTTGTTCTGTGTCGATCCGGTTGCGGTGCCCTTACTGCAAGTCGTGTGCCATTTGCGCGAACGAGTCCACAAGGGCGGCACGCCTGAAATATGCGGCTGGCCGCACTGCGCGCGCGGCGCCCCATGTGTTGCATCCAGGTACAACCGGGGCGATGAAGTGTTGAGAAAAAGGACAGTGCAGCGCTGCCGCACCGAGATCCGTCGGACGATCGTGCGCAATGGACCACTCGGGGTGAGTCCGCATATCGCGGTGCGCATCAATTTGCGGTAATACAACTCTGCTTGTCCGCGGCTGCGACGAATGGCCCGGAGCTTGCTTAATAGAGCAGAGAAAGGCCCGGCAAGGTACCGGGCTTTCCAGGAGGGAGACAATGCGCGATGACGTTCAGCCGGCCGTGATTCAGACGGCCGTACGGTCCAATGATCCGCCCGCGCCGGCCATTCAGAAAGCGCACGAACGATCCGAAACGTTTGGTCTGTGCGCATCGGCGCGGCCGGATTACGAAGTTCTTTCGAACGCGGGACTCGAGCTCAAACGCGAGCAGAACCGTGTGTTGTGCGCGCATGCGACGCCGGTGATGGAAACGCTGCACGAGCAGATCGCCAACACGCAAAGCATGATCGTGCTGACCAATGCGGAAGGCCTGATCCTGCATTCGATCGGCGACGACGACTTCCTCGCGCGCGCGGAAAAAGTCGCGCTGCGGCCCGGCGCGAACTGGGCCGAGGAGCGCCAGGGCACCAATGCGATCGGCACGTCGCTGGCCGAGCGCAGTGCGATGGTCGTGCACGGGGACCAGCACTACCTGGCGGCAAACCGCTTCCTGACCTGCTCGAGCGTGCCGATTCTCGATCCGTACGGTGACGCGATCGGCGTGCTCGACGTGACGGGCGACCACCGCAGCTACCATCAGCACACGATGGCGCTCGCGAAGATGTCGGTGCAGATGATCGAGAATCATCTCTTTACGACGACCTTTCACGAAACGCTGCAAGTGTCCTTCCATAGTCGTCCTGAGTTTCTAGGCACGCTGATGGAAGGCATCGTGGCGTTCACATGCGACGGACGATTTCTGTCGGCCAACCGCAGTGCCCAGTTCCAGCTCGGCATGTCGCTCGCCGGGCTGCGCGCGCATACGCTCTCGTCGCTATTCCAGACCACCAGCGCGCAACTGATCGATCGCGCGCGCGTGAGCCTCGATCCGCACCTGATGCTCAACCTGAGCAGCGGCGCGGTCGTCTGCGCGCGCGTGCAGTTCAGGCGGGCGTCGCTAGCCGAAGGCAGCCGCCCGGTCGCTGTGCACGAGGGACCACGGGCGCCGGCGCGCGAGGATTCGTCGCAATCGGCCGCCGGGCTCTCGCGCCTGAGCTACCTCGACACGGGCGACCCGCAGGTCGCCGCCGTCATTGCGAAGGTCAAAAGGGTGATCGGCAAGGACATTCCGATCCTGATCAACGGCGAGACCGGCACCGGCAAGGAATTGCTCGCGCAGGCGATCCACAACGATTCGCCGCGGCACGCCGGGCCGTTCGTGGCGGTCAACTGCGCGTCGATTCCCGAGTCGCTGATCGAATCCGAGTTGTTCGGCTACGAGGAGGGCGCATTCACCGGGGCGCGCCGCAAGGGCGCAACCGGCAAGCTGCTGCAGGCGAACGGCGGCACGCTGTTTCTCGACGAGATCGGCGACATGCCGTATTCGCTGCAAGTGCGGCTGCTGCGCGTGTTGCAGGAACGCGTCGTCAACCCGTTGGGCTCGACGCGGAGCATTGCCGTGGATGTCGCGATCATCTGCGCGACGCACCGCGATCTGCGCGAGATGATCACGCAAAACCGCTTCCGCGAGGATCTTTACTACCGGCTCAATGGCCTCGTGGTGCGTCTGCCGCGGTTGCGCGATCGTACCGATCTTGCGGTCGTGATCCAGAAGATGCTGCTGCGCGAATCGATCGCTTGTGCGAACCGGCAGCCGCTTCACGTCGCGCCCGATGTGATGGCGATGTTCCAGCGCTGTCCGTGGCCGGGCAACTTCCGGCAGCTTGGCAACCTGCTGCGCACGGCGGCGGCGATGGTCGACGCGGACGGCGAGATCCGGCGCGAACACTTGCCCGACGACTTCTTCGATGACCTGCGCTGCGGCGCGTCGCAGACCTGCGCGGCGGATGCGGCAAGCGCGGGCCATGCGCTCGTGCCGGAGAACGCGCGCCTGCAGGACGTGACCGTTTCGGTGATTGCCGCCGCGCTCGCCCGACACGGCGGCAACGTTTCGGCGGCCGCGCGCGAGCTCGGCGTGTCGCGCAACACGATCTACCGCAAGATGCCGGCCGTCGAGCCGGGTCGTGTCGTGGACGACTTCTGAGCCGACCGCGCCGCTGTCATCGGCACGGCTGTTGCGCCTGCCTGCTGTTGCACCGCTGTTGCATCCCGCAACAGCGGTGTTCCAAAAATCAACACTGCTCATCTCGCGAACGCATCGTGCGCCGACGCGTTCGTCGCGGCAATGTCGGCATACCGATTGCTTTGAACGGAACGGCCGCGCATCGAGCGCGGTTTTCCATCCAATCGCCAACAAGGAGACATGCCATGCAGTGGATCACCCCGTCGTACGCCGAAGTCCGTTTCGGCTTTGAAATCACGATGTATATCGCCAATCGCTGAGCGGGTTGCGGCATGCCGCCCGCGGTGTCCGAGTGGCGTCGCGGGCGGCGTGCGCTCGATATCCCGCGGTTCAAACCCGATATTCTCTGATCGATCCTCGATGCGGTCGAAAAGGCGTGGCCCCTATGAACACGCGTGACCCGGACGGCGGCGTGCCGCTGCGCCCCCCCCTGCGGAGCATCTTTCGCCTGCAGTGGGAAGCGGCGCAGAACGCCTACGTGCTGCTCTATCCCGAAGGGAGGGTGAAGCTCAATCCGAGCGCCGGCGCGATCCTCGCGCGTTGCGACGGAGAGCACGAACTCGACGACATCATCGGCGAGCTCGAACGGCTTTTCAGCACGTCCGAGCTTGCGCCCGACGTCTACCGTTTTCTCGATCACGCGCGGCTGCGCGGCTGGCTTGACTGACATGGCGCACGACCATTCCCGAGCAGGCGTGCCTTAGTCGAGACGAGCGCGAGGACATCTGAACTCCGTCATCGTCAGAGAATGACGTAAATCTTCCGCATCGTTTCGTCGACTTGCCACAGGCCTTCCGTATTGGCTTCGAAGAACATCGTATCGCCGCCACGAAAGTGGACGGCGGGTTCTCCGTCGGGAGTGAACGACCCCGAACCGGACAGGAGATGCATCACTTCCGCCTGTTTGACCACGCGGCGATAGGTGCCCGGCGAGCATTCGAACACACCTGTATCGATTGCCTCGTTACCCGGAATCACGTACTGCTTGCCCGATACGCGTACCGCGTCCTTACCGGGAAGAGAGGCGGTGCCCCAGTCTTCGAGTCCGCCCAGTTCGACGGCCTGTTTGATCTGCTGTACTTTCACGTTGCGTAATCCTGCGCTCATTCGAGTCCCCCCTGGCAGAGGTATTTGATCGACAGGTAATCGTCGAGGCCATACTTCGAGCCTTCGCGGCCATAACCCGATTCCTTGACGCCGCCGAATGGCGCCGCTTCCGATGCGAGCGCCCCTTCATTGATCCCGACGATGCCGGCTTCAAGCGCGCGCGAAACGCGTTCGATGCGGCGCAGATCCTGGCTATAGAAATACGACGCGAGACCGAATGGCGTGTCGTTCGATGCGTCGATGGCCTGCTGTTCGGTATCGAAGCGGAACAGCGGGACAACCGGGCCGAAGGTCTCCTCGCAGCACAGCGCCATCATCGGAGCCGCGTCGCCGAGCACGGTTGGCGCGAAGTAGTTCGGGCCGAGTTCGGCCAGACGTTCGCCGCCGGTCAACACGGTCGCGCCGTGTGCGACGGCATCGTCGACATGGCGCGCGATCTTGTCGACGGCACGCGCATTGATCATCGGGCCGATCTGCGACGCGGGATCGCTGGCGGGACCGACGCGCAGCTCGGCAACGCGTGCGCACAGCATTCGCGCGAAGCGCTCATAGACACCCGACTGTACGTACACGCGGTTCGGGCACACGCAGGTCTGTCCACCATTTCGGAACTTGGCGGCGAGCAGGCCGCTGACCGCGGCATCGAGATCGGCGTCGTCGAACACGATGAACGGTGCGTTGCCACCGAGTTCCAGCGACAGCTTCTTCAGCGTACCCGCCGATTCACGCGCAAGGTGCTTGCCGACCGGCGTCGAACCGGTGAAGGTGATCTTGCGCACGCGTCCATCGTCCAGCCAGTCCGCCACTGCTTCGCCCGTCGATTCCCGGGAGGCCGCGATCAGGTTCAGCGCACCATTCGGCACACCGGCTTCGTGCGCGAGGTGAACGAGCGCAAGCGCGGTAAGCGGTGTGTCTTCGGCCGGCTTGGCGACGACCGTACAGCCGGCCGCGAGCGCCGGTGCGATCTTGCGAGCGATCATCGCAAGTGGAAAATTCCACGGCGTAATGGCCGCGACGATGCCGATCGGCTCCTTCACCGCGCTCATCCGCTTACCGCGCTGCTGCTGCGGAATCAGATCGCCGTAGATGCGCGTCGCTTCGTCGGCGAACCACGCGACATACGATGCGCCATAGGCGACTTCGCCGCGCGCTTCGGCAAACGGCTTGCCCTGTTCGAGCGAGATCAGCGCGCCAAGCGCGTCCTGATGTTCGAGGATCAACGCGTGCCAGCGATGCAGCACGGCGGCACGCTCTTTCGGCAGGCGGGCGCGCCATTCCGGTAGCGCGCGGGCGGCTGCGTTGGTGGCGGCGCGCGCGTCGGATGCAGCGCTATCGGCAACCTCGACGATCAGCTTGCCGGTCGCGGGATTCATCACCGCGAAGCGCCGGCCGCTTTGCGCGGGCACCCATTGGCCGTCGATGAAGTTGTCCGCGCGGATCAGCGCGGCGGCCTGCTCTTCAAGTGTCATGATCGACTCCGTTGCGCGAGTTGCGCGGCGACCGCCATACCGACTTCGCTCGTCGATGCCTGGCCACCGAGGTCACCGGTGTGCGGCCCGTCCTTGAGCACCTGCACGATGGCTTCCAGCATCGCATCGTGCGCGGCGCGCCCGGCACCTGCACCGTTACCGAGGAAATCGAGCATCATCGCCGCCGACCAGATCATCGCGACAGGATTGGCGATTCCTTTTCCGGCGATATCCGGCGCGGACCCGTGGACCGGTTCGAACAGCGAAGGGAACTTGCGTTCCGGATTCAGATTGCCCGACGGCGCGATGCCGATCGTGCCCGTGCAGGCTGGACCGAGATCCGAGAGAATGTCGCCGAAGAGATTGGACGCGACGACCACGTCGAAGCGATCGGGGCTCAACACGAAACGCGCGCAAAGGATGTCGATATGCTGCTTGTCCCACACGACATCGGGATAGCGCGCGGCCATCTCGGCGGCGCGTGCGTCCCACCACGGCATGCTGATCGAAATGCCATTGCTCTTGGTCGCGACGGTGATCTTCTTCTCGCGGCGCGCGGCCAGATCGAATGCGAACTTCAACACGCGTTCAGTGCCGTGGCGCGAGAAAATCGCTTGCTGCATGACGATTTCGCGTTCCGTGCCTTCATACATCGTGCCGCCTACCGACGAATATTCGCCTTCGGTATTCTCCCGCACGATCATGAAATCGATGTCGCCGGGTTTGCGGCCCGCGAGCGGCGACGGCACACCGTCGAACAGACGGGCAGGGCGTAGATTGATGTACTGATCGAACTCGCGGCGGAATTTGAGCAGCGAACCCCAAAGGGAAATGTGATCGGGCACCTTGTCGGGCCAGCCCACCGCGCCGAACAGGATCGCGTCGCAGCCTTCGAGTTGCGTCTTCCAGTCGTCGGGCATCATCTGGCCATGTTGCGCGTAGTAATCGCAACTTGCCCACTCGATGTGTTGATAGTCGATCTCGATGCCAAAGCGCTGGCATGCCGCATCGAGCACGCGCAGGCCTTCGGGCATCACTTCCACGCCGATGCCGTCGCCGGGAATGACGGCGACGCGATAACTGCGGGTCATAGCGAGTTTCTCCTCATTGGGCGTGCACGTATGGCACGCACTAAACGATGAGACTCATTCTATGTGGGTGTTCACCGCATAAAAATCTGCATTTGAGCTGCCGACGCAGCGTGCATTCCAAAAAACGCACGCGAACAGAATGCAGCGCAAAACCGCGTGTCGCGGGTTGCAGTGAATGGAGTTGGAAGAATCGGAAAGGAGCGATGCGCGCTTGACCCGGCGCATGGGCCGCGTCAATGCGCGCATCGAACACCCAGAAAGAAGGCTTAATGATGATTCGGCGAGAACAGCGTTTCGAGCGGGTAATGCGTCTTGATGAAGGGCGTCTTGATGATCACGTAGCTAAAGTACTTTTCGATACCGATATCGCGTTCAAGCAGCCCTTCGACGATGCTCTGGTAGTGACTGACGCTGCGCGTGACAAACTTCAACAGGTAGTCGTAACCGCCGCTTGCCAGATGACATTCGACGATTTCGTCGATGTCGCGAATGGCCGCCACGAACTTGATGAAGTCTTCGCGACGGTGATCCGCAAGGGTGACTTCAGTGAACACGATCTGCACGTCGCCGAGCTTTTCGAGCTGGATCTGCGCACCGTAACCGACGATATAACCGGCCTTTTCCAGCCGCTTGACGCGGATCAGACACGGACTCGGTGACAGTCCCACTGCGTCGGCAAGCTCGACGTTCGTAATACGGCCTTTCTTTTGCAGTTGCGAAAGAATACGCAGATCAATCCGGTCGAGTTTGCAGTCGCTGCTCATGGCTTTAATTCTGTCTAACGATCGAAGACTGTTCCGATCGGGCAGGGCGATGTTATCACGAAGTTATGCGGCTGCGCGGCTTGCTCCGCGAAGCGCGGCGCGGACTTCAGCCTGGTTCAGCACGTCGTCGAGGGTCTGTTTCAAACGCTCGAACATCAGCGCAAATTCGGCCTCGGTATAGCAGAGCGCAGGCGCAAAGCCGAGAATGTTGTCACCGAACGCACGGAACACCAGACGGTTGCGATACGCCGCTGCCGCGATGCGTTCCGACAGCTTCAGCGACGCATCGAAACCTTGCTTGCTGTCCTTGTTCGACACGAGTTCGAGCGCGCCGAGCAGCCCGCGATGCCGCGAATCGCCGACCAGCGGATGCGCCAGCAGCGCGTCGAGACCGGCAGCGAAATGCGGCGCCATGGCCTCGCCGTTCGCGAGCAGACCGCCTTCGTGATAAAGGCGCATGACTTCGAGTCCGATCGCCGCACTCACCGGATGCGCCGAATACGTGTGACCGTGACCGACAATCGCGGTGTCGCCGACGTCGCCGGCAATCCCCTGATAAATCGCGTCCGACATCAACAGCGCGCCCATCGGCGCGTAGCCTGCGGTCAGGCCTTTCGCGACCGTCATCAGATCGGGTTCGACCTGTTCACCCTGACAGGCGAACAGCGGGCCGGTGCGGCCGAAGCCGGTAATGACTTCATCGGCGACAAACAGGATGTCGAGACGGCGGCAGGCGTCACGCATCGCCTTGAGCCAGCCGACCGGCGGCACGATCACGCCGCCTGAACCCTGGATCGGTTCGCAGAAGAACGCGGCGACGTTATCCGCGCCGAGCGCGGCGACTTTCGCTTCGAGCGCTGCCACGGACGACGCGATCAACGCCTGCGCGTCGTTGCCGTTCGGTTGACGGTAAGCATAGGGCGATGGCAAATGATGCTGATGCGGCAGCGGCAAATCGAAGTGCTGATGGAACGCGGGCAAAGCCGTCAACCCGGCGCCAACCGACGACGAGCCGTGATAGCCGCGTTGCAGCGCGATCATGTGCTTCTTCGTCGGGCGGCCGGTTGCATTGAAGTAATGCGTGATGAAGCGGATCGCCGAGTCGATCGCATCCGAGCCGCCGAGCGTGAAATACACGTGTTGCAGTGAAGCCGGTGCGAGCGACACGAGCTTTTCGGCCAGCTGGATCGCCGGCTCCGAAGCGAAGTGGAAATAGCTGGTCGCGTAGGGCAGGCGCGCCATCTGTTCGGCGGCTACCTTGACGATGCTTTCCTGGCCATAGCCGGTATTGACGCACCAGAGCCCGGAGAACGCGTCGAGTAACTCGTTGCCGTCGCTATCGCGCAGGTACGCGCCATGTCCGGATTCGAGCACGGTGACGCCGCGCGCTTCATGCGCACGGTAGTTGATGACGGGGTGGATCAGATGCTTGCGGTCGGCTTCGATGAGCGATTGATTCGACATGTTGGGTATCTCGTCGCGGGGTGGACTGTTGACCAATCCATACTACCCATTCACCCCTGTCGGCTGCGTCGTCAAAAAAAGTCCGAAAAAGCGCGGGCGCCGCGTTTTGAACCCCGTGCGCAGCATTTTCTGCTACATGCGTTTAAAAGCCTTGCCTGCACGGGGGTGCTTCAATGGAGCGCGTATTCGCCGCGACGCTATCGCCGCGACTCAATAACCGCGTGTGCGGTCGATCGTGCCCCGCATCGGCTCGCCGGCGCGATGGCGGCGTAGATTGGCGAGCACGGCATCGACCGCGGTATCGGGCTGCGTCGCGCTCGCGATATGCGGCGTGATGCGCACGCGTGGGTGATCCCATAGCTCATGACTGATGGGGAGCGGTTCCGGATCGGTGACATCGAGCACGGCGTTGCGCAACTGGCCGCGTTCGAGCGCATCGAGCAGATCGGCCGTCACGAGTTGCGGGCCACGTCCGACATGAACCAGCGACGCCCCCATCGGCAACGCATCGAACACGCGTTTGCCGAGCAGGCCGCGCGTCGCGTCGGTCAGCGGCAGCAGGCAGACCAGCACGTCGGTGCGCGCGAGAAACGCATCGAGCGTGGCTTCACCGGCAAAGCATTGCACGCCTTCGATCTCGCGCGGCGACCGGCTCCACCCCGCGCATGCAAAGCCGAACAGGCGCAGGCGCTCCAGCACGGCCGTGCCGAGCATGCCGAGCCCGAGTACGCCGACCCGGCATGTCGCGGCCGTGCGAACCGGCAGCGGCTTCCAGTTGCGCTCGCGCTGCTGCAGCGCGTAGTCGAACAGATCGCGATGAACGGCGAGCACGGCCTCGGTCACATATTCGACCATGCCGTCGACGATTCCCGGCTCGATCATCCGCACGACCGGCAGATGCTCCGGCACGCGCGTCAGGTCGAACTGATCGACGCCCGCACCCACCGAGAACACGATCTCGAGATTCGGTAGCGTCTGCGCGAGATCGTCCGGTTGCCACGCGGCGAGATAGCGGATCGCGGCCGGATCGCCGACGTCGGGCCAGATGCGGAACGGCAGTTCCGGCGCGAGCTGCGCGAAGCGCGCGGCCCATTGCGCGCCGCGAACCGGATCGGCTTTATAGAGGAAGGTCATGGGTGAAGCGTGCTTACATCATTGCCTGGTTGATGATGCCGAACTGGCGGTAGTGGTCGTCCGACGCACCTTCGTGGCGGGCTGGATCGGCATTGCGGACCATCTTCACCACCGTATCGACGCGCGGCAGGCCGAGCCCGACGAGCCAGTCGGTGAGCCCGCTATCGGCCGGCACGTCGATGCGTATGAACGCGCCTTCGTTGAGCGCCAGCCAGTGGTGGATCAACGCCTTCGCGCGGCTCGAATCCGGGGAATCGGCCGCGACCACCGGTCCAATTGCATAGCCGCGCCCAAAGCGCCGGAACAGCGAGAAGCCGAGCAGCTCGCCGTCACGATCGAGCGCAATGCCATCCGCGCTCTGCCGCAGCGCGGACAGCACGGCGTCGCGGTCGAGCCCGCTCGCCCGCGAGGCCAGCGCGATCAGTCGCGGCGTGTCGTTGATGCCGAGCGGGCGTAGCCGTTCGCCGGCCGGCAGCGACACGAGCGGTGGCTGGAACACCGCGCCTTGATGCTGGTCGAGTCCACCACAGGCCCGGAAGCCGAGCTTCTCGTAGAGCGGCTGGCCCGCCGGCGTGGCGTGCAGGAAGGTGACGCGGCTGCCGGTCTCTTCGAGTACCAGTTGCATCAGTTTCGCGCCGATGCCGCGGCCCTGCTGCTCCGGCGACACGATCACCATGCCGAGCGTCGCGCGGTCCGCGCCGAACTTCCAGCACAGCGCCGTGCCGATCACGACACCGTTCTGCTCGGCGACGAAACCGCCGCCGGCGTCGGCGGCAAAGCGCCAGTCCTCGGGCCGGTGCGGCCAGCTCACGGCCATCGACAGGCCATGCGCGGCGGGGATGTCGTCAGGGGTAAAGCGTCGGTAGGTCAGCGACCCACTTTCCGATGATCCAGACACGGCGAACTCCTTCTTTTGACGTCACGCTTTCCCGCGACTGTCGCATTTCCGCTGCGTGCTTCATAGGACGATCTTTCTATCTTGCCCGGTTGACGGTCCCGGCACGTCGACACGATGCAAAAAAGCTGTCCAGCCAGTCTGAACGCGCAGATTGTGCTGAATTGGTATTTTTGTCGGCGGCATATATCAGTCGTGTGACTCTACGATGGATGTCAGGACGCAGCCTTGCCGGCGCTGCTGCAACGCCTGTCCCGGGCGATGCCGGCACGGAGCACATGCTGCACCGCACGGCAAATCGTGCTGCGCGACCCGCTGAAAACCACCGAATCGAATGGTTGCAGCGTCCCGAATGCGACAACAGGCAGCTTTTTGGGATGCTTAAATCGAGTTGACGCTGCCGGGTTCCAATCGAGCCGAAGTCATGCTGTTGCAACAGATCGGTCCTGAAGCGCGGGCCGTGACCGGATCCAACCTTGTCATTGTTAGGAGCAGTTCGCATGAAGGACGACGAAGTCAAAAATGGTTTCAGCCGCCGCGACATGATGCGTGTGCTGGCTGCGGGGAGCATGCTCGCGACTAGCGCGGGTGGACTGCTGGTGGGTGCCAGGTCGGCATGGGCCGCGACCGCGCCGGCGCCCGCGCTTGCGCCGAAGAAAGGCGGCAAGATTCGCGTGGCCTACGATGCGGGCTCGACGGCTGATACGCTCGATCCCGCGAAGGGCTCGACGGGTTCCGACTACATTCGCTATTTCATGTTTTACAGCGGCCTCACGCAGCTCGATGAAAGCCTGACGCCGCAGATGAACCTCGCCGAAGCGCTCGACACGCCTGACGCCAGGGTCTGGGTCATCAAGCTGCGCAAGGGCGCGACCTTCCACGACGGCAAGGCGCTCACGCCAGCCGACGTGGTGTATTCGCTGAACCGCCACAGGAATCCGGCCACGGCATCGAAGGTGAAAACGCTGGCCGATCAGTTCGCCGAGATCAAGGCGAGCGGCCCGAACGAAGTGACCCTGACGCTGACGAGCCCGAATGCCGATCTGCCGGTGATCCTCGCGACGCCGCAGTTCGTGATCATCAAGGACGGCACCACCGATTTCACGACGGCGGTCGGTACCGGGCCCTACAAGGTCAAGACCTTCAAGCCGGGTGTGACGACCGTCGGGGTTCGCAACGACAGTTACTTCAAGCCGGGTCTGCCGCATCTCGACCAGGTCGAGCTGATCGCCATCAGCGACAACGCGGCGCGGGTCAACGCGCTGCTGTCCGGCGACGTGCATCTGATCAACTCCGTCGATCCGCGCTCCACGCAGCGCATCGCATCGACACCGGGTTATGCGGTGAAGGAAACCAAATCGGGCCTTTACACCGACCTGATCATGCGCCGCGACAATCCGCTCGTGGGCAACCCCGATTTCGTGCAAGGCATGAAGTATCTGTTCGATCGCGACCAGATCCGCTCGGCCGTGTTCCGAGGCTATGCCGTGATCGGCAACGATCAGCCGATTCCGCCGACCCATCGTTATTTCAACGCGTCGCTGCCGCAGCGTCACTTCGATCTCGACAAGGCAAAGTTCCATCTGCAGAAAGCCGGTGCGCTCGGTCCGGCGTTGCCGCCGATCTATGCGACCGCCGACGCGAACGGCTCGATCGAAATGGCCGAACTGATCCAGCAGACCGGTGCGAAGATCGGCGCGAACATCACCATCAATCGCGTGCCGACCGACGGTTACTGGTCGAATCACTGGATGAAGCATCCGCTGGGATTCGGCAGCGTGAATCCGCGCTCGAGCGCCGATGTGCTGTTCACGCAGTTCTTCAAGTCGGATGCGGCGTGGAACGAGTCGGGCTGGAACAATCCGAAGTTCGATCAGTTGCTGCTGTCGGCGCGTTCGGAAACCGACGACGCGAAGCGCAAGCAGATGTACGGCGACATGCAGGTGATCGTCGCGGATCAAGGCGGTATCGGCATCCCTGCGTTCATCAGCTTGCTCGATGCGTACGACCAGCATCTGCAAGGGCTCGGCTCGATCCCGAGCGGCGCGATGATGGGCTTCTCGTTCGCCGAGCACGTGTGGTGGAACGCCTGATCCGGCGTCGTAGCAGCACGCAGCAAAGCTGACCCGGGCGCAGCGTGCGCCGGGTCAGTCCGGCGCCCCCCACGCGCCGGTTCCGGCAGGTGTCATTTTCAGGAGATCTGGACGATGAACCAGAACATAGCCGCACTGATAGTCCGACGCGTCGCGGTGACTGCGCTCACGCTGCTGATCGTGTCCGGCATCATCTTCGTGATCACGAACCTGCTGCCGGGCGACGCCGCGCAGGCCGCGCTCGGTCAGTCCGCGACCCCTGAAACGGTGGCGGCGCTGCGCCTGCAGTTCGGCCTCGATCAACCGGCTTACCTGCGCTACGTGCACTGGCTGGTGGGTCTCATGCACGGCAACTTCGGCGTATCGCTGTCGGACAATCTGCCCGTCTCGGAGTTGATCGAAGGCCGTCTGCCTAAATCGCTGACGCTCGCCGCCATCACGACGGCCGTTTCGGTGCCGATTGCGGTTTCGTTCGGGATTCTCGCCGCGGTCAATCGTAATTCGCTGATCGATCGCATCGTCAGTCTGACCACGCTGTCGCTCGTCGCGACGCCCGAATTCCTGATTGCCACGATCGCGGTGCTGGTTTTCGCGGTGAAGCTGCACTGGCTGTCGGCGCTGTCGTACGGCGGTGAAATCGATGACTTCAACCAGTTCCTGCGCGCCTATGCGATGCCGGTACTGACGCTGTGCGCGGTGGTGATCGCGCAGATGGCGCGCATGACACGCGCAGCGGTGATCGAACAGCTGGGGTCGTCGTATGTGGAAATGGCGGTGCTCAAGGGCGCGAGCCCGGCGCGCGTGGTGTTGCGCCATGCGCTGCCGAACGCAATCGGCCCGATCGCCAACGCGATTGCGCTGAGCCTCTCGTATCTGCTGGGCGGTGTGATCGTCGTCGAAACCATCTTCAACTATCCGGGCCTCGCGAGCCTGATGGTCGATGCGGTCAGCAACCGTGACTTTCCGCTGGTGCAGGCCTGCACGCTGCTGTTCTGCCTCGGCTATCTGGTGCTGGTGCTGCTGGCCGATCTGTGCGCGATCATCTCGAACCCAAGGCTGCGGACATGAACTTCAACCGACCATTTCCGCAGGAGGTGCGGCCCATGACCACGCCCGATCTCGTTCAGCGCAGCAGCGCATTGCCGCCCGGCGCGGACCGTCCGCAGCCGTTCGGCGGTGGTTCGACGCCGCCGCCGACCCAGCCGCAACCGGCGCGCCGCCGCTCGCTCGCCGCGCGGATGAGGCTGTCCACCGGCGGCTGGATCGGCTTCGGCATGGTGTGCTTCGCGCTCTTCGTCGCGGTGTTCGCGCCGTTGATCGCGCCGCACCAGGTCGGCTCGATCGTCAGTCCCGATGTGTTCGCGAGCTTCAGCGCGAAGCTGCCGCTCGGCTCGGACTACCTCGGCCGCGACATGCTGAGCCGCATCATCTACGGCACGCGGCTGACCGTGTTGCTGTCGCTCGCGGCCGCGCTGCTCGCGGCCGTCACCGGCACGACGCTCGGTCTGCTCGCCGCCGTCGCGGGAAAGGCGATCGATGAAACGATGAGCCGCCTGCTCGACGCGATCACCTCGATTCCTTCGAAGATGTTCGCGCTGATGATCGTGGCCGCGTTCGGCTCATCGCTGACGCTGCTGATCCTGACGGCCGCGATCAGCTATATGCCGGGCTCCTACCGGATTGCGCGTTCGCTCGCGGTCAATATCAGCCAGCTCGAATACGTGCAGGTGGCGCGGGCGCGCGGCGAAAGCTCGCTCTATATCGCCTGCGTCGAAATGCTGCCGAACATGCTGCATCCGATGCTGACCGATACCGGGCTGCGCTTCACGTTCGTCGTGCTGCTGCTGAGCGGCCTGAGCTTCCTTGGTCTGGGCGTGCAGCCGCCATTCGCGGATCTCGGTTCGCTGGTGCGCGAAAACATCGCCGGGCTTGGCGAGGGCGCACCGGTCGTGATCATGCCGGCGCTGGCAATCGCCATCCTGACGGTGGGCGTCAATCTGTTGATCGATGGTCTGCCGCATCGCGGTGGCAAGAGCAAGGCAGCAAGCAGCGCCGACGGAGGTCATTGATGAAGACGTTCCTGAGAGCGAAACCTGACACGAAGCTCGGCACGAACTCGCGCAACCTCGTTGAAGTCCGCGGACTGCGCATGGTCGGCAGCCGTCCAGGCGAGCCGGACACGACGATCGTGCACGATGTCGATTTCGACGTGGCGCGCGGCGAAGTCCTCGCGCTGATCGGCGAATCCGGCTCCGGCAAGACCACCATCGCGTTGTCGCTGATGGGACACGCGCGCAGCGGTTGCCGGATCGCGGGCGGGTCGATCCGCGTCGGCGACACGGACGTGCGTGCTCTGTCGCCGAAAGGGCTGGCCTCGTTGCGCGGACGCAAGGTCGCGTATATCGCGCAGAGCGCGGCGGCGGCATTCAACCCGTCACGGACCATCCTCGATCAGGTGATCGAGAGCGCATTGATCCACGGCACGCTGAGCAAGCGCGCCGCGCAGGCCAAAGCGATCGAGCTGTTTCGCGCGCTTGCGTTGCCGGAGCCGGACACGATCGGCAAGCGCTATCCGCACCAGGTGTCGGGTGGCCAACTGCAACGTCTGATGGCCGCGATGGCGCTGATCACCGATCCTGAACTCGTGATTCTCGATGAGCCGACTACGGCCCTCGACGTCACCACGCAGATCGATGTGCTGCAGGCATTCAAGCGCGTCATCAAGAAATTCGGGATGACGGCGGTGTATGTGTCGCACGATCTGGCGGTGGTCGCGCAGATGGCCGATCGCATCCTCGTGCTGAGCGACGGGGCGATCCGCGAGGCGGGCGGGACCGAACAGATCCTCCATGCGCCTACGCATCCGTACACGCAGAGCCTGATCGCGGCGGTGACGCCGGATGGCGCATCGAGCTCTTGCGACTCGCGCGGTCAGACGCTCGAGGCTTCGCAACAGGCGGCCGATGCCTCGACGCCGCTCCTCGAAGTGCGCCGCATGATGGCCGGCTATGGCCGGCGCAACGCGAAAGGCTGGCCCGCCACGCTGATCCTGAACGATGTCGATCTCAAGATCGGCCGCGCTCAGACGGTTGGCGTGATCGGTGAATCCGGTTCGGGCAAGACCACGCTCGCGAAGGTCATTGCCGGGCTCGTGACGCCGTCGGGCGGACAATTGCTGCTCGATGGACAACCGCTCGCGGGCGACCTGAACAAACGCACCAAAGAGCAGTTCCGCCGCATCCAGATCGTGTTCCAGAACGCCGATACCGCATTGAACCCAGTGCATACGGTCGCACGCACGCTGGCGCGGCCGCTCGCGTTCTACTACGGCATGAAGGGCGCTCGCGCCCAGGCACGTGTCGCGGAACTGCTGGAACTGGTACGGCTGCCGGCGTCGGTGGCATCGCGCAGCACCGCTGAACTGTCGGGCGGGCAGAAGCAGCGCGTGAATCTCGCGCGTGCGCTCGCGGCGCAACCCGATCTGATCCTGTGCGACGAGGTGACGTCGGCGCTCGATACGGTCGTGGGCGCCGCGATTCTCGATCTGCTGCGCGATCTGCAGAAGAAGCTCGGCGTTTCGTATCTGTTCATCACGCATGACATTGCCAAGGTCCGTGCGATCAGCGACGACATCGTCGTGCTGTACTCAGGGCATCGTGTCGAGACGGGCACGCGTGCCGCCCTGTCGGCGCCGCCATACCATCCGTATTCGCATCTGCTGGTGTCGTCGGCACCGGAGTTGCGCGCGGGCTGGCTCGACGAAGCGAGCGAACGCTGCCACCGCGAACTCGCGCCCATCGGTCCGTCGAACGACAACCCGGAACTGTGCACGTTCGTGTCGCGCTGTTCGATGCGCATCGACGGCGTATGCAACCTGACCACGCCTTCGCTGCGCACGCTCGAAAACGGCGCCCAGGTGCTGTGTCATCGCAATGAGGCCGAGTTGATCCGCTTCCAGGCGCCGCTCGAACCGTTGTCGGTGGAACGCGTGGAGCGCGCCTGATCGAACCACCCGGTGCGAGCCGCAACCGCAACCGGAACCGCAAAGAATCGATTTCACGCAGGTCCTGAGGCGCGGCTTCAGGGCGTGCCGCCCGTCGTCCGGTGAAATCCGGTTCGCCTGGGCTTACGTCGAAAAGGGAGCTTCATGGGCATGCGAATCGGGGTGGATATCGGCGGCTCGTTCGCCGATTTTGCCGTGCTGAACGATGAGACCGGCGAGCTGAAAACGCTCAAGGTGTTTTCCCGCCCGGACAGTCCGGGCAGCGAAGTGCTGCGCGGGATGGAACAGCTTGCCGAGCGTTATGGCATCGCGCCGGGCGAGGTCGATTACTTCACGCATGGCACGACGGTTGGCGTGAACGCGGTCGTGCAGCGCAAGGGCCTGCGCCTCGGTCTGATCACGACGCGCCACTTCGAGGACGTGCTCGACCTCGCGCGCCTCAAGGGTCCGGACATGTACAACCTGCTGTCGAAGCGTCCGGTGCCGCTGGTGCCGCGCGAGCGGGTGTTCGGCGTGGTCGAACGGCTGACGGCGGAGGGTCACGTCGAAACGCCGGTCGACGAAACGAGCGTGCTCGAAGCCGCCGCGAATCTGCAACGCGCCGGCTGCGAAGGCGTGGTCGTGTCGCTGTTGCATTCGTACCGCAATCCGGCGCACGAGCACGCAGTGAAAGCGATCATCGAACGCGCGCTGCCCGGCTTTTTCGTGTCGTGTTCAAGCGACGTGTGGCCGATCATCCGCGAATATGAGCGTACCTCGACCGCGGTGATCGGCGGCTACGTGCAGCCAAAAGTCTCGCACTATCTCAGTTCGTTGCAACGCGCGCTGATCGAAACCGGCATCACCGCCGACATGAAAGTGACCAGGTCGAACGGCGGCGTGATGAGCGCGGAAGCGGGCAAGACCAACTGCGTGCAGATGATCCTGTCGGGCACCGCATCGGGTGTGATCGGTGCCTCGTACGTCGCGCGACAAAGCGGACTGAAGCAGTGCATGAGCCTCGACATCGGCGGCACGACGGCCGACGTCGCGCTGATCGTCGACGGCGAGCCGCAATATGCGAGCGGCGAATTTATCGGCGACTTCCAGATTCATATTCCATCGGTCTCGGTGTCGTCGATCGGTGATGGCGGCGGCTCGATTGCCTGGGTCGACGATTTCGGCGTGCTCAAGGTCGGCCCGGAAAGCGCGGGCTCGAATCCCGGCCCGGTCTGCTACGGACGCGGCGGCACGCGCGCGACGATCACCGACGCGTTCGTCGTGCTCGGTGTGATTGGCAACGCGAGCCTCGGCTACAACTCGGTGAAGGTCGATCACGACGCGGCGCATCGCGCGGTGGAAGTGCTCGCCAACCAGCTCGGCAGCAGCGTCTACAAGACCGCCGAGGCCATCGTCAACGTCGCGGTGTCGGGCATGTACGCGGGCGTGAGCCGGATCGTCTCGCGTTTCGGCATCGATCCACGCACTTTTTCGCTGCTGCCGTTCGGCGGCGCGGGTCCGATGCTCGCGTGCTACTTCGCCCGCGCGATCGGCATGGAAGAGATTGTCGTGCCGACCGCGCCGGGCGTATTGAGCGCGCTTGGCGGCCTGATCGCCGACACCCGCAACGACTTCGTCAAGACGACCTACTACGACCTCGACCGCGCCTCGATTGCCCGACTTGCCGACGACGTACGCGGGCTGGAGACGTCCGCGCGTGAGTGGATGACCGGCCAGACCGGCGACGCCAGGGCGGCGCGCATCGTCGTATCGGCGGATATGCGCTACAGGGGCCAGTCGTTCGAAATCGATACGCCGCTCCAGATCGAATGGCTGATCGGCGAGGATCTCGGTGCGGTGCATGAAGCGTTTCATCGCGAGCACGAACGGCTCTACGGTCATCGCGACGCCGCGGCCAGAGTCCAGGTGGTCGCGCTGCGTCTCGTGATTACCGCCGCGACGCCTAAGCCGAAGCTGCAGCCCATCGAGTCGAGCGATCAGCCGCCGACGCCGTCGGGCACGATCCGCGTGTTCATGGACGACGCGTTCCACGATGCCGCGCTCTATCACCGCGCTGAACTGAAGGCCGGTCAGCAGATCGACGGGCCCGCGGTGATCGCGCAGGACGATTGCACGACGAGCGTGCTGCCCGGTTATCGCGGCCGTGTCGATGGATACGGCAATCTGGTCTTCACGGTCGTCAACTGATTCAGGACGGAGCATCGCAATGCAATTCGACAAGGCAGTGCTGCAGATTTTCGCCAACTACTGCGTGGCCGCAGCCGAAAGCATGGCGTACACGCTCGTGCGTACCGCGCACTCGACATTCGTCAAGGAAACCGAGGATTTCTCGTGCGCGATCATGACGCCGGAGGGCCTCACGTTTGCGTCGCCCAAAACGCTCGGCGCGACGTGGTATGTCGGTCTCGACTACAGCCCGGTGGTCGCGCTGATCGATCACTACGAGCCGGGCGATATCTGCATGACCAACGACTCGTATAGCGGCTTCGTCGCCACGCACACGCCCGACATCCTGATCTGGAAGCCGGTGTTTTATGGCGGCGAAATCGTCTGTTTCGTCGGCGGACATATTCACAACACGGATATGGGCGGCGCGGTGCCCGCGTCGCTGTCACGCACGTTGACGGAAATCGAGCAGGAAGGGATTCGCTTTCCGCCGTGCAAGATCGTGCGCGCGGGGGTGTTCGACGATTCGATCGTGAAGATCATGGCGGCGAACGTGCGCGTGCCGAACCAGAATATCGGCGACCTGCAGGCGCAACTGGCGTCGCTGCATACCGGTGAGCGGCGCGTGCTGGAGATCATCGAGCGCTTCGGTATCGACGGATTCAAGGCGGGCATGGCTGCGCTGCTCGACTATTCGGAGGAGCAGGCACGCACGCTTTTGCGTGGCATTCCAGACGGCGACTATTTCTTCGCCGAATACGCCGACGAAGATTCGGTGCGCGGCAAGCCGATGCGCGTCGCGCTCACGGTGCGCATCAAGGGCGACTCGGTGGAGATGGATTACACCGGTAGTGACCCGCAGTTGCAGTCGTCGCTGAACATTCCGACCGGCGGCCGCGAGCGTCATGCACTCGCGCTGGTCGGCTTCGTCTATGTGATGTACACGCTCAATCCCGACATCCTGCTCAATACAGGCATGCTGCGCGTGGCGCGCTGCATCCTGCCGGAAGGGACGGTGGTCAACGCGACGAAACCCGCGGCGGTGGGCATGCGTAGCCTGACTTGCAAGCTGCTGCATCTGCTGACGTTCGGTGCGTTTTCGCAGGCTGTCCCCGACCGGCTCGCCGCATGTCCGGCCGGCGGTCTGTCGATCCTCAGCGTGAAGACGCTCGATCGCCAGGGCGCGACGGTGATGGCGTCGATCGGACCGATCGGCGGCGGCGCGGGCGGCAGTCCGTCGGATGATGGCGAAGACGGCTCGGGCGCCAACAACGCGTTCCTGCGCAATACGCCGGTCGAGATCAACGAAACCGAAGTGCCGATCCGTATCACGCGATACGGCGTGGCCCCCGGTTCGGGCGGCGCGGGCCAGTATCGCGGCGGCCAGGGCCTGGTGATGGAATTCAAGGTGTTCTCGCCGGGTACGCTCGTGACCGCGCGCAATCGCGACCGCACGCGTTTCGCGTCGTGGGGCGTTCGCGGCGGGCACGCGGGTGGCAACGCGCGCTTCACGCGCAATCCGGATACGCCGAAAGCGGAAGAGCTCGATAACAACGATCTGGTTGTTTGCATGCCGGGCGATGTGATCCGTCTCATCGGTGCGGGCGCGGGCGGTTACGGACGGCCGAGCGATCGCGATCCGCACAAGGTCCGCGAGGACGTGTTGCGGGGCTATGTGAGCGTGGCTGAAGCACGCGATGTCTACGGCGTCGCGCTCGACGGCGACACCCTGGATCTCGCACGCACGCAACAGTTGCGCGACGAAGCGCGGGCGCGGATCGGCGTAGAAGTGGCGCCCGCGTTTTCGTTCGGTCCATATCGCGAAGCTTTCGAGGCGAAGTGGACGCGCGAACGCTATGCCGTGTTGACCGCGATCCTGGCGAGCGTGCCGGTGCAGTGGCGTTACTTCATCAAGCATCGGCTGTTCGAGGCGCTCGACGAGCGGATCGTGTCCGATCCGAAACTCGCGGAAGATGGCGGCGGTGAGATCGTGCAGGCGATGTTCGCGGATTTGCGTCGCGAGTATCCGCAGTTGAATGCCATGTGAGCGCGGCGCGACAGGACGCGGCCTGCGCCGTGACATCCCTTCTTCCTGACTGGAACGTACAAGATGGACAGCTTCGATCCCAATCGAGTTAGCGTGCGCAGTGCGCATTTCATCGGCGCACAGTATGTCGAAGGCGAGGGCGCACTCGATGTCGCACGCCCTTCCGACGGCATGTTCTATGCGGTGTTGCCGGTCGCCGACGCAGCGCTGGTTGATCGCGCAGTGGAAGACTCATGGCGCGCGTTCAAAACCAGCGACTGGACGCGCCGTGCGCCACGCGAACGGGCCCGCACGATGCGCCGTTGGGCCGAACTGATCGAAGCCGATGTGGCGACGCTTGCGCCACTCGAAGCGCTCGGCTCGACCCGCCCGATCGCCGACGCGGCACGCTGGGACATACCGTTCACCGCCGAAGGCATCCGCTTCTATAGCGAATTCGCGGACCGTATCGGCGGCGAAGTTGCCGCGACCCGGCCCGATCACCTCGGCATGACGATTGCCGAACCTTATGGTGTGATCGCCGCGATCGCGCCGTGGAATTTCCCGCTCGTGATGGCGTCGTGGAAGATTGCACCGGCGCTCGCCGCGGGCAACGCGGTCGTGCTCAAGCCATCGGAGCTGACGCCGTTTTCGGTGTTGCGTCTGGCTGAGCTCGCGATCGAAGCCGGCATTCCGCCGGGCATCTTCAATGTCGTGCAGGGCGATGGCCGCACGACCGGCGACGCGCTGTGCCGTCATCCGAAGATTTCGAAAGTCACGTTCACTGGATCGACGCAGACCGGGGCGGCGATCATGGCGGCTTGCGCGCAGAGCGGCACGAAGCCCGTGACGCTGGAACTGGGCGGCAAGAGCCCGCAACTCGTGTTCGCCGACGCGCCCGATCTCGACCGGGTGGCACGTCGCGTCGCGGCCGCGATTGCCGGCAACGCCGGACAGGTGTGCGTGGCGGGCTCGCGGCTGATGGTCGAGCGCCGCGCGGCGCCGCGTCTGATCGATGGCATCGCGAGCGCGTTCGCCGCGCTGAAGCCGGGCAAGACCTGGTCGCCCGGCACCACCTTGCCGCCGATCATCTCGGCGCCGCAACTACAGCGCATCGACGGCATCGTGCGCCGCACACTCGATAGCGGTGCAGAGGCAACCGCGGGCGGCGCGCGGATCGAGCTGGACGGCAACGGCGCGTTCTATGCGCCGACGATTCTGACCGGCGTGACTCCGGCGTGCGAAGCGGTGCGTGAGGAGATTTTCGGGCCTGTCCTGACCGTGCAGACCTTCGATGACGACGACGAAGCGCTCGCGCTGGCTGCCCATGAAAAGTACGGTCTCGCGGCGGGCGTGCACACCGCCGATCTGAGCCGCGCGCTGCGCATGATGCGCGGCATCGAGGCCGGCACGGTATGGATCAACCGCTACGGACGCACGGCCGACTTCGTGATTCCGACTGGCGGCTACAAGCAGTCGGGCATTGGCAAGGACCTGGGCCGTCAGGCATTCGAGGCGAATCTGCGCTTCAAGAGTGTGCTGATCGACCTGACGGACGGCGCCTGACGCCGCTCCCGGCCGGCTCTCGCCGCGCCCTCCGAAGCTGACGAAAGATGGCCGCGTTTGAACGCGGCCATCTCGCATTGACGCCGCCAAGACGAGCGCACCCGACGGTCTGACAAGGCACCCGGAACTGCTCAAAAAGCCCTGCAAAACCCTGCCGCATAGTGTGCTAAAGAGGGCGCGAAAAACGGTGGATTCTGTGTCACCGGACTGCCAATACACGGTAACTCGGCTTTATTGAGGTGATTTAATGTTTCTCAGCAAGCGACGCCGCGAACGATTTTCTGCCGCGCCGCGCTGCGGGCGCGCTACTGTTTAATGGCGGCGTGTCGCTGTTTTACGTTTCGTTTCCGGCTCTGACTTGATCTTCGCTGACCACAGGAACCAGACATGACCCGCTTCAAACCCAAATACATCACGTTCGACTGCTACGGCACGCTCACTCGCTTTCGCATGGGCGACCTGGCGCGCGATATTTTCGCCGACCGCGTTCCGGCCGATCAGATGGAACAGTTCGTCAAGGATTTCTCGGCGTACCGTCTCGACGAAGTGCTCGGCGCGTGGAAGCCGTATCAGGACGTCGTGAAGAACGCCGTGCGCCGTACGCTCAAGCGCTGGAACATCGAATACGTCGACGCCGAAGCACAGAAGTTCTACGACGCCGTCCCCAGCTGGGGTCCGCATGCGGACGTACCGGAAGGCCTCGCGAAGGTGGCGAAGGAGTTTCCGCTGGTGATCCTGTCGAACGCCATGAACGAGCAGATCCAGAGCAACGTCGACAAGCTCGGTGCGCCGTTCCACAAGGTCTTCACTGCGCAGATGGCGCAGGCATACAAGCCGCGTCTGCAGGCGTTCGAATATATGCTCGACAATCTCGGCTGCGGTCCCGAGGACATCCTGCATGTGTCGTCGAGCCTGCGCTACGACCTGATGTCGGCTCATGATATCGGCATCAGGAACAAGGTGTTCGTTTCGCGCGGCCATGAACCGTCGACGCCGTTCTACGGCTACACGGAAATCAAGGACATCGGCGGTCTTCCAGGCGTGGTCGGTCTGTAAGTGCGTCTGCTGTCATGCCGTGAACGCCGGCGCTTTAACCTGAACTTCGCTGAAGGGATTTGATGAAACTCGAATCGTACTGGCTGGACACGCGTCCGGCCTTCCGCGACGGTCATGAAGGGCCGGTGGAAGGCCATGCCGAGGTGGTCGTGATCGGCGGCGGCTTCACCGGTTTGTCGGCGGCGCTCGAACTGGCCTCGCGCGGCGTCCAGGTGACGGTGCTCGAAGCCGGGCAGATCGCCGGCGAAGCGTCGGGACGCAACGGCGGCCAGTGCAACACCGGACTAGCGCACGACTACGCGTCGCTGGCGGCGAAGATCGGTGCGACGCAGGCGAAGGCGTTCTATCGCGCGTATGAAAGTGCCGTGGCGACGGTCGATTCGATCGTCACCACGCATCAGATCGATTGCGATTTCGTCCGTACCGGCAAGCTCAAGCTGGCCGCGAAGCCGGAGCATTTCGCGAAGCTGGAGAAGACCTACGAGGTCCTGCTGCGCGAAGTCGACCAGAACATCGAACTGATTGCGCGTGAAAATCTGCGCGACGAAGTCGGCTCGGACGGTTTTTTTGGCGGACTGTTGCAACGTAACGGCGCGCAGATGCATATGGGCAAGTTCGGCGTCGGGCTGGCGCGGGCTGCGGTCAAGCACGGCGCGCGGATCTTCGAACAGGCGCCCGTCACGCAGATGAAGCGGCTCGACGGCGAGCGCTATGAAATCACCTGTGCGCGCGGCACGATCCGCGCGGATCGGGTGCTGGTCGCAACCGGTGCATCGCAACTCGGGCCGTTCCAGTGGTTCCGGCGACGCATCGCGCCGGTGGGCAGTTTCATCGTCGTGACCGAACCGTTGCCGCCCGAGCAACTGGACCGGCTGTTCCCCACGCGCCGCGCGTACGTGACGTCGCGCCAGATCGGCAACTACTTTCGCGTGACGCCCGATAACCGGCTGCTATTCGGCGGCCGCGCCCGTTTCGCGATGTCCAGTCCCAGTTCCGATGAAAAAAGCGGGCGGATTCTGCGCGCCGGGCTGGCGGCTTATTTCCCCGAACTGGCGAATGTGCGGCTCGACTACTGCTGGGGCGGTCTCGTCGACATCACCGCTGACCGTCTGCCGCGCGCGGGCCAGCACGAAGGTCTCTTTTACTCGATGGGTTACAGCGGCCACGGCGTGCAGATGTCGGTCCACATGGGTCGCGTGATGGCCGACGTGCTGTACGGCGCGGCGGCTCGCAATCCGTGGCGCGATCTCGAATGGCCGGCCATCCCCGGTCATTTCGGTCACGCGTGGTTTCTGCCGTTGGTCGGCGCGTATTACCGACTGCAGGACATCCTGCATTGATGGCCATGCCGGCATTCAACGACATTCACGATCTGCGTCGCGACGTCGGCGCGCAACGGGAGTCATGTGCATGAAGTCCAGATTCGTCCGGCTCGCTGAAACCACGCGCGCCACCGTCTCGTTTCGGATCGACGGCGAAGTGGTCGACGGGCTCGAAGGCGACACGCTGCTCGTGGCGATGCTGTGCAACACCGGCCACGTGCGGCAGTCCGAGTTCGGTCCGGAAGTGCGCGCGGGCTTTTGCATGATGGGCGCGTGCCAGGACTGCTGGGTCTGGACCGCCGATGGCCAACGGGTTCGCGCCTGCACGACGGTGGTCAGCCCGAAGCTCGATATCGTCACCCGACAACCGGAGCTGCAATGGCCCAACCTCGTGTAATCGTCGTCGGCGCCGGACCGGCCGGGATTCGCTGCGCGCAGGCGCTGGTCGCGGCGGGGCTGCGTCCCCTCGTGATCGACGAAAGCCGGCGCGACGGTGGCCAGATTTATCGCCGGCAGCCTGAGCAGTTTTCGCGGCCCTATACGAAGCTCTATGGCACCGAAGCCGCGAGTGCGCAGAATCTGCACGACAGTTTCGAACGTCTGCGCGCGAACATCGACTACGCGCCGGAAACGCTCGCGTGGAACGTCTGCGGCGGCAAGCTCTACACGGCACACGACGGCGTCGCCAACCATCATGCGTTCGACGCGCTGGTCCTGTGCCCGGGTGCAACCGATCGGCTGATGCCGGTCAAGGGCTGGCAGTTTGCCGGCACCTACAGTCTCGGCGCATCGCAGATCGCGCTGAAGGCGCAAGCCTGTTCGATCGGCAGCAACGTGGTGTTCATGGGCTCCGGGCCGCTGCTGTATCTGGTCGCGAACCAGTACGTGCAAGCGGGCGCGAAGGTTGCCGCGGTGCTCGACACGTCGCCGTCGGGCAAGCGTCTGCGTGCGCTGCCGAAGCTGCTCGCGCGGCCCGACGTGCTGCGCAAGGGGGCGGCGCTCGTGTCGTCGCTGAAAGCGAGCGGTGTGAAGATCGAGCACGGGGTCGAGCCGCTCGAGATTCACGGCGACGCCGGGCGTGGCGTCGAATCTGTCAGCTATCGTGACAAGCGCGGCGCGCACCAGCGTATCGCCTGCGATGCCGTCGCGATGGGTTACCACCTGCGGCCTGAAACGCAGCTGGCGGACCTCGCTGGCTGCTCGTTCGGGTTCGATGCGTCGACGCGGCAATGGTTGCCGCAACTCGACTCGATGGGCCGCAGTTCGGTCGAGCATGTCTATCTGGCTGGCGATGGCGTGCGCGTGCTCGGCGCCGATGGCGCGGAGATCGCGGGAACGCTCGCGGCGCTGGCCGTGTTGCAGGACCTCGGACATTCCGTCGAGGCATCGCAGGTCGCTGCGCTAGTGCGTGAGCGCTCGAAGATGGACCGGTTTCGCGCCGGGCTTGCCGAGGCGTTTCCGTGGCCGGCGCAACAGGCCGCGCGCTTGTCCGATGACACCATCGTGTGCCGTTGCGAAGGCATCACGGTGGGCGAATTGCGTCGCGTGATCCGCGACGAAGGCGCACGCGAAGCGAATCGCGCGAAAGCGTTCAGCCGGGTCGGCATGGGACGCTGCCAGGGGCGCTACTGCGGCCACGCGGCGGCCGAGGTGATCGCCGCCGCGGCAGGCGTGCCGCTCGAACAGGTCGGCCGCTTGCGCGGGCAGGCGCCGGTCAAGCCGTTCGCGATGTCGACGGTTGCCGGCTGGCAGCCCGCGACCGCAATGCCGGCCGCCGCACCGTCGAGTGCAAGCAGCACGGTGGAGGAAGAATGAAGCGGACCGATGCGGATGTCGTGATCGTCGGAGGCGGGTTCATGGGTGTCGCGGCGGCGTTCTTTCTGCGTCAGCGCGGACGCTCGGTGATCCTGCTGGAGCGCGGGCTGGTCGGTCAGCAGGCGAGTGGCGTCAACTTCGGCAACGTACGCCGGCAGGGCCGCTATCTGCCGCAATTGCCGCTGGCGAACCGCTCGCGCGAAATCTGGGGAAGACTGCCGGAGCTGATCGGTCACGATGCCGAGTTTCTGCCGACCGGACATATTCGCGTGTGCTATCGGCAGGAACAGGACGATGCGTTCGACGAGTACGCGCGTGAAGCCGCGCAGTACGGGCTCAAGCTCGATCTGTACCGTGGCGCCGCGATGCGCGCGAAGTTTCCGTTTCTGGGTCCCGAGGTGCGGGCCGCGTCGCACGCGCCGATCGACGGACACGCGAATCCCCGTCTCGCGGCACCGGCTTTTGGGCGCGCGGCGGTGAGAGCCGGCGCGCAGATCGAAGAAAACACCGAGATCGCCACGGTCGAGAAAGACGGTGACACGTTCCGCGCGACCAGCACCGACGGCCGCGTATTCTGCGCACCGAACCTGCTGATTACCGCTGGCGCGTGGGGCAGCCTGCTGAGCGAACAGTTCGGCGAGGCCGTGCCGATCGCGATTCATGGCCCGCAGATGGCGGTCACCGAACCGGTGCCCTATGGCCTCACGACCGTTGTCGGGGTGTCGTCGCCGCATCTCGAAGAGGTCGTGTACTTCCGCCAGGTGAAGCGCGGCAACATCGTGATCGGCGGATGCGCGCGCGGTCCCGCGTATCTCGACGAACGTCGCGCGAAGGTCCTGCCGGAGAGCACGCTGCTGCAGTGCCGTCAGGCGGCGCGCGTCGCGCCGGCGCTGTCGCGCCTGAACATCATTCGCGTTTGGAGTGGCGTCGAAGGCTACATGCCGGACGACCGTCCGATCATGGGACGCAGTGGCAAAGTGGATGGCCTGTACTACGCATTCGGCTTTTGCGGGCACGGCTTCCAACTCGGTCCAGGCGTCGGCGACGTGATGGCCGAACTGATCGACACCGGTGCGACCAGCACGCCCATCGCGCCTTTCACGATCGAGCGCTTCGCCGTCCAGGCGAACGCCGCGCCGATCGCCGCGTAGCGGAGAAAATCGTGGCGAAAATGCTCATGTATGCCGCAGGCGAACGTCCGATTGCCGAACCGGTAGCGGGGTCGCGCTCGGTGGCACGAGCGGTGGCGTTCATTGAAGCGTCGTTTGCGCAGCCGGTCAGTCTTGCGATGCTCGCCGCGACGGCGGGCCTGAGCGTGTCGCGGTTCGCGACGCTGTTTCGCCAGGAAGTCGGCATCTCGCCGCATCGCTATGTGTGTCTCGTACGCGTGCGGCACGCGCAGACCCTGCTGCGCGAGGGTGTTCCGCCATCGGTGGTGGCGACCGAGGTTGGCTTCTTCGATCAGAGTCATCTTGGCCGTCACTTCCGGCGCACCGTCGGTGTGACGCCGGGAAATTATGTGGCGCGGCCTTCTCTGGGTTCCTGCTGAGCGTCCCGCGGCGGGCGCGATTCATGTGTTCTTCCGGTCGTCCGGGGCGACGTACCAGGTTACGTAGCTAACAGAATTAATCAGGTCAGGCGCAGCAATTCATGCTGAAAAGCATCGGCAAAACGATCGCTTGTGCTGGCCGGATGGCATCGAACGGGACACCGCCGATATTCTGAAATGTTGAAATTCAATCTAGACGAGCGCTTCGAGACCGGGCTGACCGGAGGACGCAGCGACAAGCAGGTTGGCTCTGGTTTTGACGCCGCTGGCAGGCGTGTACGACAAGCTACAGCACCACCGACGCACATCCCTTCCCGAACGTTTCCAGGAGCACTCGCATGAACGACGACGATATCAAACAGGGTGGCGTCACTCGCCGCGACATGATGCGCATTCTGGCTGCTGGCGGCATGATGGCGAGCGGCGTGGGGGGACTGCTCGCTGGCGCGAACAGCGCGTTCGCTGCCGATGCGCCGAAGCGGGGCGGCAAGATTCGGGTTGCTTATGAATCGAGTTCGACCGCCGATACACTCGATCCCGCGAAGGGTTCCGCAGGCGCCGACTATATCCGCTTCTTTCTGTTTTACAGCGGCCTCACGCAGTTCGACGAAAGCCTCACGCCGCAGATGAATCTCGCGCAGTCGCTCGACACCAGCGATGCGAAGACGTGGGTTCTCAAGCTGCGCAAGGGCGTGACGTTCACCGATGGCAAGGCGCTCGCGCCGGCTGACGTCGTGTATTCGCTGCTGCGTCACAAGAACCCGGCGACGGGATCGAAGGTCAAGTCGGTGGCTGACCAGTTCGCCGACGTCAAGGCGACCGGTCCCGACGAAGTGACGATCACGCTGAGCGTGCCGAATGCGGACTTGCCGGTGATTCTCGCGACACCGCAGCTCGTGATCATCAAGGATGGCACGACCGATTTCACGACTGCCGTCGGCACGGGTCCGTACAAGGTGAAATCGTTCAAGCCCGGTGTGTCGACGATCGGCGTGCGCAACGACGGCTTCTGGAAGCCGGGAAAACCGTATCTCGACCAGGTGGAACTGATCGGTATCAGCGACGACTCCGCGCGCGTCAACGCGCTGCTCTCGGGCGACGTGCATCTGATCAGCGCCGTCGATCCGCGTGCGACGCAGCGGGTTGCATCGACGGCCGGCTATGCGGTCAAGGAGACCAGGTCGGGGCTCTACACTGACCTGATCATGCGGCGCGATAACGCGCTGACCGGCAATCCGGATTTCGTGCTCGGCATGAAGTACCTGTTCGATCGCGAGCAGATTCGCACGGCGATTTTCCGCGGCTACGCGGTGATCGGCAACGATCAGCCGATTCCGCCTGGCCATCGTTACTTCAATGCATCGCTGCCACAGCGTCCCTACGATCTCGACAAGGCGAAGTTCTACCTGCAGAAGGCCGGTGCGGTCGGCACGCCGATTCCGCCGATCTTTGCGACCACGGATGCCAATGGTTCGATCGAGATGGCGGTGCTGATGCAGCAGTCGGCGCAGAAGATCGGCGTGAATCTCACCGTGAACCGCGTGCCCGCCGATGGCTACTGGTCGAATCACTGGATGAAGCATCCGCTGGGATTCGGCAGCATCAACCCGCGGCCGAGCGCCGATGTGCTGTTCACGCAGTTCTTCAAATCGGACGCACCGTGGAACGAGTCGGGGTGGAACAATCCGAAGTTCGATCAACTGCTGATCGCCGCGCGTGCCGAAACCGACGACGCGAAACGCAAGCAGATGTACGGCGACATGCAGGTGATCGTCCACAACGAAGGTGGTATCGGCATCCCGTCGTTCATCAGCCTGCTCGATGGTTACGACAAGCGCATCAAGGGCCTGGGCTCGATCCCGACTGGCGCACTGATGGGCTTCTGCTTCGGCGAGTATGTCTGGTGGCAGGGATGATGCAGGAGGGCGGGGTCGGAGACCGCTGTCAACGGTCTCCGGCGTATTAGCCGCCGCTCGAACGCTTAGGCTCGCGAGTCTGGAAATAGTGCTGTGCCAACGCGATCCAGTATCGAACCCCAGCCGGAATGATGTCGTCGTTGAAGTCGTACTTCGGGTTGTGCAAACCCGGCGCGGTCGTGCCGACCTTGGCATTGCCGATCAGCACATAGGTGCCGGGGCGCTCTTCCAGCATGAAGCCGAAGTCTTCCGATGTCATGTTGGCCGGCACGTCGGCGTGCGTATGTTCATCGCCGAAAGTCTCGCGAATGACCGCTTCGCATAGTTGCGTCTCGGCCCGCGTATTGATGGTCGCCGGATAGTACTGGAAGAACGTGACGTCGACCTGAGCGCCATGTGCGGCCGCAAGCCCTTCGCACATCACCTGGATGTCGCGCTGCAATTTCTGCTGCAACGCCGACGACAGCGTGCGTATCGTTCCGCGCAACTCGGCGCTGTCCGGGATGACGTTGTCGGTGTCGCCCGCGTGGATCATGCACACGGAAATCACGGCGGGGTCGACGGGGTCCTTGTGTCGCGCCGCGATGGTCTGACAGTGCAGAACCATCGAACAGGCCAGCGGGATAGGATCGAGGCCCAGATGCGGTTGTGCCGCGTGAGCGCCCTTACCGGTAATCGTGATCCTGAAACGTGAGCCGGCCGCCATGATCGGGCCGACCCGCAAGCCGAAATGTCCACCCGGCAAGCCGGGCCAGTTGTGCATACCGAACACCGCCTCGGTGGGGTATTGCCCGAATAGCCCGTCGTCGATCATTTTCCGTGCGCCGGCGCCGCCTTCTTCTCCCGGCTGAAACACGAAATGAACGCTGCCAGGCAACTGCGGCATGCGCTTCAGAATACGCGCCGCGCCGAGCAACATCACCGTGTGGCCGTCATGCCCGCACGCATGCATGATTCCGTGCGTGCCCGATGCGTGGGTGAAATCGTTGGCTTCGTGGATGGGCAACGCATCCATGTCCGCACGCAGCACGATGCCCCAATCGGGATTCGCTCCCGGCAGGCTCGCGACGACGCCTGTTCCGCCCAGCCCGCGCGACACCGTATAGCCGAGCTCCTCGAGCTCACGCGCGACGACGTGCGCCGTTCTGTGTTCTTCGAAGCGCAGCTCGGGATGCGCGTGAAGGTCGCGTCGCAACTTCGCCCAATGCGGCTGATGCGCGCTCAACGATGTCTCGGGAATATCGGCGGTTTCCAATCTCGGCACCTTTCGAAAGCGGATAGCTTCAGGTTGTCGACGTCACTGCGTGACGTCTTGCGAAACGTTCAATTGTAGTACCCGAGGATCGACTTCACCTCCATGTACTCCTCCATTCCCTCGATCCCGTACTCGCGTCCGTTTCCGGATTGCTTGTATCCGCCGAACGGAGCCTGCGGGTCCCACGCCGGGTAGTTCAGATGCACCTGGCCCGACTCGATGCGCGCGGCGACCTTGCGCATCAGTGCCTTGTCCGTGCCCTGGACGTGCGCGCCGAGCCCGTACACGGTGTCGTTCGCGATGGTGATTGCTTCTTCGACCGTGTCATACGCAATGATCGCGAGGACGGGGCCGAAAATCTCCTGCTGGGCAATCGGCATGTCGGTGCGCACATCCGAGAATATCGTCGGGCGTGCATAGAAGCCCTGGCGCAGTCCTGCTGGTCTTCCTGGACCTCCCACGATCAGCTTCGTGCCATCGTCCACGCCCGCCTCGATCATCTGCTGCACCCGGCCGAACTGCGCACGATTCGCAAGCGGGCCATGAGTCGTCGCCTCGGCGAACGGATCGCCGACGACCATCTGTCTGGTCGCTGCCACGGCGAGTTCATCGACCTGGGCCAACACGCTGCGCGAAACGATGAGACGCGTCGGCGCGCTGCACGACTGCCCCATGTTGCGAAACGCCGCCGCTACGCCGAGCGCTACCGCGCGCGGCAGATCGGCGTCGGGCAACACGACGTTGGGTGACTTGCCGCCGAGTTCCTGGGCGACGCGCTTGACCGTCGGCGCGGCGGCCTGTGCGACCAGCACGCCCGCTCGCGTCGAACCGGTGATCGACACCATATCGACCTGCGGATGGGACGCGAGCGCCGTACCCACTTCCGGACCGGTGCCGCTCACGAGGTTGAATACGCCCGCCGGAATGCCCGCCTCCGCGATGATCCCGGCAAACAGCAGTGCGCTCAATGGCGACAACTCGCTGGGCTTGAGCACGACGGTGCAACCGGCGGCGAGCGCCGGCCCGACCTTCGCGGTGATCTGATAGATCGGCCAGTTCCACGGCGTGATGAGCGCGCACACGCCGATCGGCTCGCGGGCGATGGCGGTGGTGCCACGCTGGACGACGAACGGGTAAGTCGCCAGGTTGTCGCGTGCGACGCGGAGATGTTCGGCCGCGAGCGGCACATGCGCGCTGCGCGCGTAGTTGATCGGCGCGCCCATTTCCATCGACAAAGCCGTCGCGAACAGTTCGGCTCGTTCGAGGAACAGCGCAAGAACGCGGTCGAGCAGCGCGGCTCGCTCTTGCGGCGAAGTCATCGACCAACTCACGAACGCTTGGCGCGCGGCCTGCACGGCCCGGTCGACGTCGTTCGCGTTGCCTAACGGAATGTCGCAGAGCGTCTCTTCGGTGGAAGGGCAGACCACGGCTACGCGTTCAGTGCCAACCGGCGCCGTCCATTCGCCGTCGATAAAGAACCGATCCAGATGGCCAGCCTGCGTCAGATGAAGAACAGGTGATTTCATTGCTGCGTGTCCTTGGGTCGATGCCAGACACCGCGACGCGTGGAAGCGCGCGGGCGAAAGTCGAAACCGTTGTCAAAAGTCGGCGACCTTACCCCACACCGACTTTTCGAACCGCTCCGGACGGTAAGGCGAGGGGTCGACGATGGGCGTCACGCCGGTGACCATATCCGCCACGAGATGGCCGCATCCCGGCCCGATGCCGAAGCCGTGACCACTGAGGCCCGCAGCCAGGACGAAGCCGGGCAGCGACTGCGTTTCGCCGATGGCGGGGATGCCGTCCGGCGTCATGTCGATATAGCCGGCCCAGGAGGCGGCCACGCGTGCTTCGCCAATCACCGGACACAGATCGATGGCGCGCTTGCGAACTTCCGTGAGGGTCGCCTCATCGACGCTGGGGTCCAGCACGCGCATCTTTTCCATCGGCGTCGGCTGATCGAGCCGCCAGCGATTCATGCCCTCATGGCCGGAGCGCACGCCTTCCAGACCGCCCGGGCTGAGACTGTGCCAGCGACGCGCGAACATCGGCAGGAAGTCTTTCGCATAGCGGGCTTTTTGCAGCGTAGGGTCGAACTTTGCCAGGCCGCTGATGGCGAGCGAGTACGTTTGGTCGCCGCGTCGCGTGATGGTGATGTCCTTCGTGTGCAGCGCATCGGGCAACGTACCGCGTGGCAGCGCGACCGACATCAGCGACGAGCGAATACTCGCCTGAGGCAAGCGGATGCCGAGTTGCCGGCAAAACGTCGAGGCCCATGCGCCGCCCGACAGAACTGCGATCTTCGTGCGGATCACGCCGTGCTCGGTCACCACACCGCTGACTCTGCCACCCGCGGTTTCGATGCCACGTGCCGCGCAGTTCTGATGAACCGTGCCACCCAGCTTGATGATGCTGCGTGCCACCGCCGGTGCGGCGTTGGCCGGGTCCGCGGTGCCGTCGGTCGGCGCGAACACGCCGCCTTTCCAGTTGCGCCCGGTCGCGGCGGCCCGCTCGTTGGCCTGTTTGCTGCCGAGCACCTCGGTCCTGACGCCGGCCGTGCGTGCGAATTCGCACCAGCGCGTCCAGCCGCCGAGTTCGTCGTCGTCATTGCTCAGATACAGCAGACCACTGCGGCGAAAGCCGGCGGACTCGCCGGATTCGTCTTCGAACTGCTGCCACAGTCGCAGGCTTTCGGTCGCAATCGGCAATTCGCGCGCATCGCGGTTCTGTTGCCGGCACCAGCCCCAGTTCCGGCTGGATTGCTCGCCGCCAACCATGCCTTTTTCGATCAGCGCGACTTTGACGCCCCGCCTCGCCAGAAACCATGCGGTGAATACGCCGACAATGCCCGCGCCTATCACGACGACGTCGGCGCTATCGGGTAGCGTCGGGGTGGTATCGACGCGGGTCAACGGTACGCGCATCGGTGAAAGCTCCTTCGTGAATCGCGTGTCGGGTCGATCGTCTGTCGCAGGCCTAGAACATCGCCTGGCTAACGATCCCATACAACCGGTAGACCGGGTCGGGTGCGCCTTGATGCGCGACAGCGGGTGCGTTGCGGACCATCTTCACCGAGGTATCGACGCACTTCAGCCCTTGCGCGATCAACCAGTCGGCCAGACTCGCGCCCGCGGGCACGTCGATTCGAATGAATTCACCTTCGCGACCGTTCAGCCAATAGCCGATCAAGGCTTTCGCACGAAGATCGTCGGGCGAGCGCATCGCGACCAGCGGGCCGATGACCTGGCCTCTGCCAAAGCGTCGCAGGATCGAGAATCCGATGATCTCGCCGTCACGTTCGAGCACCACGCTTTCGCCTTCGTCCAGCAGCGCGGACACCATCGTTTTTCGTTCAAGGCCCGAGGCGCGCGTCGCGAGTTCGACGAGAGCAGGGAAATCGGCGGTAGTCGCGGGACGCAGCCGTTCGCCGTCGGGCAGCGCAACCGGCAGAGTTTTGCCGACGTTCCCCTGATGCTGGTCGAGCGAATCGCATACGGCAAAGCCGAGCTTTTCGTAGAGCGGACGACCTGCCGGTGTCGCATGCAGGAACGTGATGCGTGGTCCCAATTCTTCGAGTAGCAACTCCATCAGCTTGCGGCCAATGCCGCGTCCCTGATGTTCCGGCGACACGATCACGAGACCGAGCGAGGCGCGGTCCGTGCCGAACTTCCAGCACAACGCCGTGCCAATCGCCACGCCGTTTTCTTCGGCGACAAATCCCGTTCCCTGCTCAGCGGCGAACTGCCAGTCTTCTGGCCGGTGGGGCCAGCTGACTGCCATCGACAGAGCGTGAGCCGTTGGAATATCCGCCGGTGTGAAGCTTCGATAGTGAAGCGCCTGGGTTGAATGCGTAGCGCTCACGACACAATCATTGTTCATTGGATTTCCTTGCCAATTCTGGACCTCAGATCCCGGACTTCAGTGAGCCAGGTTTCGTGGACTACGGCGTTCGAAGTCGAACGGACGCAACGGCGTCGTCGCTGAAGTGGCGGCGTATCCTCTTGCAGCCGGTTTCGAAGATCAGGCGGAGCCGCAATATTTCCCGGGCGCCATACGGGCCGATAGCGTCTTCATGTTACGCGGTCACTGTCGCACTACGACGCTCGAAAAAAATTTCAAAAGAGTACGCAAACCGCGTTTGGCGTGTCTTGCGCAGCATTTTATGTGGCGCGTTCATCGACGCCTGCATTCCAGACAGCGAACGCAGCAGTATCTTTGAGTCGCAAGCTGGCAAGCCCAAATTGCCCCTTGCCAATGCGATGCATCAACTCGATGCCTGCGAGCGTGATCGCGGCGTTCGGGAAACGTTTGAAGCCGGCCATGACGTTCGTCCGCAACTTGACCTTCTGTCGGAACGGACAACCCGTCGCCCCGCCCGTGGCGTCAAATAACGAACTGCGCCGTCGTGGAGGGCGCGAACAGTTCGTCGATGGTCATGAGCCGTTCGGACAGTCCCTGCGTATGGTGGTAGCGCAAGAAGGCGTTCAGTACCGATTCGTTGCCGGGTACGCCATAGCGCCAGAAGTCTTTCCCAAGCACGGCGACGGTCTCTTCGTATTCACTGGCAAGCCAGGGCAGCGTCGTCTTCAACGCGGCGAGTTCGCTCAGTTCCCGCTGCGCGTGGTTCTTCGCGAGAGTAAATGCCTTGAAAACGCTCGAGGCCAACCAGGGATGACGCTCGACGAGTTCATTGCGAATGCCCACGACGTGCATGATCGGAAAGATCCCCGTTTTTGCGTAATAGGACTTCTCGGTTGCGCGGAAGTCGGGAAAGAGACGCACGATATCGGGGTGGCCGTCGATGAACGCACTGGGCGCGCGCGGCGCCACGATGCCGTCGATCCGTCCATCGACGAGCCACTGATTGAGCGTCGCATCCGACGGAATCGGCTGGATGTCGATCCCTGCGTGGTTTTGCATCGCGACCTTTTCGTGACGTCCAGGTTCCTCGACACCTCCGGTTCGCCAATGAATATCGGACGATCGCACGCCGTATTCATCCTCGAGAATGCCGCGCACCCAAACCGGCGCGGTCAACTGAAACTCGGGTACGCCGAGCGTTTTACCGATGAGCTCGCCCGGCGCCGTGATGCCGCGATCGCGTCGCACGTAGATCGCGGAATGACGGAACATCCGCGACAGGAACACCGGAATCGCCGTATAGGGCGACGTCCCGCGCGAGCGCAACATCGTGTAGCTGCTCAGCGATAGCTCCGCGACATCGAATTCGGACGATCGCAACGCGCGGAAAAAGGTTTCTTCGACAGGAAGCGCCAGATAGTTCGGGTCGCAGCCTTCGATTCCGATGCGGCCATCGAAGAGTGCGCGCGTGCGGTCGTAGTCCCAGCACGCGATGGTGAGAGGCAGCTTCATGGTGTTCCTTTGACAGTTAATGTTCTCTGAAACGGCAGGCTCAATGAGCGGCCGATCCGATCTGTGCGCGAGTGGCGTCGGTGGCCGCCGCGGGATGACGGGAGCGGTAGATGGCCAGCGCATAAACGCTAACCGCCGCGATAAGCACCGGCACCGCCACAGCGCCAAAAATCATCTTCGCTTCCCAGTGCGCGGCCAGCATCGCACCGCCGATCATCGAGCCGACGATCGAGCCGACGCGCCCCATGCCTAGCGTCCATGCCACCCCCGTCGCGCGGCTCGCGGTCGCGTAATAGCTCGCCGACAGAATGTTGGTGCCGGTCATCGTGCCGCCGGTGCCGACCCCGGTGACGAAAAGCGCCAGCAACGCCAGGCCGGGCATGCCAGAGAGATGACCGAACGATGCGAGACTGATCGACGCGCAGACGAACGCGCCGCACAGCACATATTGCGGATTCATCCGATCCATCAGCACGCCGAGCAGAACCGCGCCCAGGCTGTTGCCGGTGAGATAGAGCGCCGTCATCAACGAAGCGTTATGGAACGACGCGCCGCTTTGCTGGATCAGGATCGGCAGCCAGTTGCCGAGGAAATAGATGACGAGCAGCGCCATGAACGCGGTGATCCAAAGCAGCAGCGTGCCGCCGCCGATGCCCGGGCCGAGCAATTGCCTGAGCGGCAAGCCTTGCACCCGTCGCTCTTCAAGCGTAATGGTGACGTTCTCGAGATCGGCGTCGGGCGCGATCCTTTTCAGAATCGCGCGCGCCTGCGCCTCTTTGCCGCCACGCGCGACGAGGTAGCGCACCGATTCGGGCAGCCAGCGCGCGAGCAACACGACCAGCAGGAGCGGAAGCACGCCGCCGAGCAGGAGCATCGACCCCCACCCGAACGCGCCGATCATCCGCGACGCGAACAGCCCGCCGAGCGCGCCACCCACCGCGATGCCGCAGCCGATCGGCGCAACCAGCGTCGAGCGCAGCCGGTCAGGGCAATATTCGGCCGCGAGCGTATACGCATTCGGCATCGCTCCGCCGAGGCCGAGTCCGGTCAGGAAGCGCAGCGCGATCAGCATGCCGATCGAGTCGGCTCCCGCGGACAGCAGGCTGAACAGCGCAAACACCGCGATAGATGCGATGAGCGTCGGCTTGCGGCCGAAGCGATCCGCGACCGGACCGAAGATGAAAGAGCCGAGCGTGAGGCCGAAGAGGCCTGCGCCGAACATCGGTGCGAGCTGCGCGGGAGCAGCGCCAAAGTGCGCCTTCAACGCGGGCGCGATGTAACCGACCACCACCGTGTCGTAGCCATCGAGCACCAGAATCGCAAAGCAGAGCAGGAACGTGACCACCTGAAACCGCGATAGCCGCCGTTCATTGATCAGGTCCTGTAAGACCAGCGTGCGGGCATCGCCCGCCCGGTGTTGGGTATTCATCGCGTCTCCTTTTGCCGTTTGCGGCTCGTTTTTGTTGTTGCAGTCTTGCGTTGCGCGACAGCCATCTGCTGGATGGTCGCTGAAATGCGGCGTCCGATCCCGGCGACCAGCACGCCTTCCTGCTGCACGCGCTGTGCGCTGTAGTCGTCGAGCGAGCGAACCACGCTGATGCTCCCAATCACCTTGCCGTCCGCTGCGAAGACGGGCGCGGCGATCGCGAACACCCCCTCGTCCAGTTCGGCGAGCGCCAGTGCATAGCCCTGTTTGCGGATGCCGGCGAGCGCCTTTCGATATTCAGGCCAGCTAGCGCCGAGCGTCGGGGTTCGCGCATCGTCCTGGTTCTCGAGGTAGAGGCGCATCAATTGCCGGTCGGGCAGCCATGCGAGCACGGCTGTCGATGTCGCGCCACGCAGAAGCGGCATCGGGCATCCGCGCCGATAGCTCAAGTCCTTGTCGAGATGACCGTACTCGCCGATCGCGACGACACGGTCGCGGAAAAGCCGGCACAGGTGCCACTTTTGCGCGGCGGCGAAGGGCGGCAGATCGGCTTCGATGGTTTGCATCGCGACCAGCATCGGGTCCGACTCGGCCAGCTGCCGATTGAGCTGGATGATGCGCGCCCCCAGGCTGTAACGCCCGGTCGCGACCGGCGCCAACAGCCCTGACGCGGAGAGTTCGCGGATGTAGCGATAGACGGCTGAGCGCGTGAAGCCGAGCGCGTCGGCGAGTTCATCCGCGGACCACACCGGGCTGCTCCCGGTGAACTGATCGAGCAACGACAGCATGCGTTCCAGGCTCGAGTTCTTCCCTGGCGGTTCGTCGACTGCTTCCTCTTCGGGCAGGATCCGGGTGTGCTGATTCGCCATGCAATATTTGTCTTCTGTAGGAATACAGCAATATTTCTACGTTATAGAAATAATGTTAATCGGGGGAATGCCTGGGGCATCACGAGCGATGCATCGCGATTCGGATTGCGTGGGCCACGCGGCGAGAGGGCGGATCTGCACGGCAGAATCCTGAACGCCTGAAGGGCGTAAAGTAGGAATTGCAGGTGGAAGCGGTCGATACGGAGGCGTTCGCGAAGTCGGCGGAACGGGAGAGACCCATGAGTAAGCACATTGCATTCGCGTTGACGCATGGCGCGTGCGCCGTCGCCCTCGTGCTCGCCGCCTGCGCACAGCCGCAGCAGCGTGTGCAAATCGGCATGGACGAGCAGGCGGTTATCGCGAAGCTCGGTCCGCCGAAGGAGACGTACGAGCTACCCAACGGCGGCAAGCGTCTCATGTGGCCCACGCAGCCGATGGGATCCACGACCACGGCCGTCGATCTCGATGCGTCGGGCAAGATGATCAGTGCGCGGCAAGTGCTCAAGGAAACCGAGTTTTATCGCGCCGAGGTCAACAAGTGGACACGTAACGACGTGATGGTCGCGTTCGGGCGTCCGTTCGAGACGGCGTATTTCAAGCTGATGGATCGCGAAGTGTGGTCGTATCGATACATGGAAAGCAACATCTACCACATGATCTTCAATTTTTATTTCGACCCGCAGGGTGTGCTCAGGCAAACGCAGAAGCAGCCGGACCCGCAATTCGATCCGAGCCAGCGCAACATGTTCTGAATGGTAGCGGACGTCCCGTGAGATGAAAGTCGAATAAATATTTCTTGTTCCATCCTGTTCCTCTGTATTCCGATCTATTTCATCCACGCCGACAACTGCACGTAGGCGACCCCGCAATCCTCCTATCATTCACAAAAACTGAATGATAGGACCATGTTCCAGGTCTTTCCGTCATCAGGACTGAAGCCTATATTGCTTTTACGCGCCAAGGCATAGGGCACTGGCCGACCAGATGCATCAGGAGATAGGACATGCAACGCTTGACGGGAAAAGTCGCCATCGTGACGGGTGCCAGTTCAGGAATTGGCCGTGCCACTGCAAAGCTGTTCGCGAAGGAGGGCGCCAGGGTGGTCATTGCGGCGCGTCGCGCGGCGGAACTTGAAACGCTCGCTGCGGAGATAGTCGGCGAAGGCGGCGAAGCCGCGTATCTGGCCGGCGACGTGCAATCGGAGGACTTCGCGAAGGCGCTGGTCGCGCTCGCAGTGAGCCGCTTCGGCCGTCTGGACATTGCCTACAACAACGCCGGGACGCTGGGCGAGATGGGCCCGACCACCGGCATTTCCGAAGCTGGCTGGAACGCCGCGCTTGCGACCAATCTGACCAGTGCGTTCCTGGGAGCGAAGCACCAGATTCCCGAAATGCTGAAGCAAGGCGGTGGATCGATCATCTTCACGTCGACGTTCGTCGGTTACTCGTTCGCGTTTCCGGGTACGGCGGCCTACGCGGCCAGCAAGGCAGGACTGATCGGCTTGACGCAGGCACTCGCTGCCGAGTACGGCGCGCAAGGCGTGCGCGTCAACGCGGTGTTGCCGGGCGCTGTAGATACGGAGATGTATCGAGGCATGAACGACACCAACGAATCGCAGGCTTTCGTGACCGGGCTGCATGCGCTCAAGCGCGTCGCAAAGCCAGAAGAACTGGCGCGTTCGGTGCTGTATCTTGCATCGGACGATTCGTCTTTCGTGACCGGCACCGCCTCACTCGTCGATGGTGGCGCATCGATTACACGTACGTGAACCTGCTGGCGGCATCCGACATTCAAGACCTGGTGTCGCCATTTTTACTTCATCCATCGAAAGGGAATCACTCATGGACCTGAATCTGAAAGGCAAACTTGCACTGGTGAGCGGCAGCACAGCCGGCATTGGTTTCGCTATCGCCAGCACGTTGGCGCAGGAGGGCGCTCGTGTGATCGTGAACGGCCGCTCCCAGTCATCTGTCGATGACGTGGTCGCGCAGCTGAAAGCGGAGACGGGCAGCGACGTGCAGGGATTTGCGGGCGATCTCAGTACTGCCACTTCAGCAGCAGAGCTCGCGCGACGCTATCCCGACGTGGAAATTCTGGTCAACAACCTGGGCATCTTCGAGCCCAAGCCGTTCGAGGAGATTCCCGACGCGGACTGGTTGCGTTTCTTCGACGTCAACGTCTTGAGTGGCGTACGCCTCGCCCGCCTGTTTCTGCCTGCGATGAGGCTTGCTAACTGGGGGCGCATTATTTTCATTTCGAGCGAGAGCGGGGTGCAGATTCCAGCCGAAATGATCCATTACGGGATGACCAAAACCGCGCAGCTGGCGGTCTCGCGCGGGCTCGCCGAAGCGGTTGCCGGCACGGGCATTACAGTCAATAGCGTGTTGCCGGGGCCAACCAGATCGCGGGGAGTGAGTGAATTCGTGGAGACCCTTGCAAAGGCCGACGGCAAATCGTTTGAAGCGTTCGAAACGGAGTTCTTCGAGAAGGTCCGTCCCACATCGCTCATCAAGCGATTTGGTTCGCCGCAGGAAGTCGCGTCGCTCGTGGCCTATATCGCCAGCCCGCTTTCGTCGGCCACGACGGGAGCTGCGTTGCGGGCCGACGGGGGCGTGATAAAGAGCGCCTTTTAGGGATCGCTTCAGAATTCGGAAAAAATCGCACGCTGGTGGCCCGCGAAGCCTTGTTGGGCAAGGATGCGATTTCGCCGGGACGCGGCATCCAGTCCGCTATCACTGCTACCAGCAAGTTCTTGATTTTACTGGTCGTGCGTCGCAGCTATCGTGCTTTAATGTCCGAATTCTGAAGCCACCCCAGGGTAAGGCGCGACAGCCCCACGAGTTCGGCATCAAGGTGAGTCTCGCCATAACGGAGAAACAAGGACTGATCGTCGGCGCACAGGCGTTCCCAGCTAACCCCGTACGACGGCCATTCGCGGGCGGAGCAACTTGAACAGGAGCTCCATTCTGTTGCAGGACCTGCCCAGTACACCGCAGCCGAAGACCGTGCTGGTTGATCTCCGATTTCGTGGCGTCGATGCCGAAGGCTCATCAGTACAACTTATTCATCGCGGCAAACACGAGACCCTGACCAGCACGCAGCGGAGTTGGCTCAAGCGACGGCAGGCGATCGAACCGATCATCGGCCATGTGAAGCACGACCACGGTATGCGTCGTTGCTGGCTCAAAGGGCAAACCGGCGATGCGCTGCATGCCGTTACTC
>DATAQT010000174.1:0-7633 GCA_036264535.1 Paraburkholderia sp.
TCGTCGCTGAGCGTGACGTTGTCGAACGTCACTTCGGCCGCACGTCCTCCATCGATCTTGCGATAGCCGCGCACGCTCACACCCGCGGTGTCGCGCGGGACCAGAAACAGCGTGATGCCGGCTTCGCCATCGTCATCGCCGCTCGTGCGCGCCGACACGAGGAACACGTGAGCATGCTCGCCATGTTGAACGACGGCCTTCGCGCCGTTCAACGTCCACGCATTGCCACTGCGCCGCGCGCGCGTCGCCGTCACCCGAGCGAGTTCATAGTGACTGTCCGGCTCGCCATGCGCAAGCGCAACGATTCGCGACCCGTCGATCAACGAAGCAAGCACCGCTTTCTGCGCATCGCTGCCGCTTCGGGCAATCGCCCGACCCACGATCAGCGTATCGAGAAACGGCTCGACGACGAGCCCACGGCCGATGCTCTCGAACACGACGGAAATATCGAACCCCTCGCCGCCAAAGCCGCCACTCGCTTCATCGAACAGTGCGCCGATCACGCCGAGTTCGGCAAAGCGCGCCCACAAGTCCGTGCTGAAACCTTCCGCCGAGCGCGCGATCCTGTCGCGAGTCGCGAAGCCGTATTGTTCGCTGATAAAACGATTCAGCGTATCCGCCAGCATGCGGCGGTCTTCGGTGTGCTGGAAATTCATGATGTGCGCCTCTTACAGTCCGAGGATCATTTTGGAAATGATGTTCTTCTGGATTTCGTTCGAGCCGCCGAAGATCGACAGCTTGCGATTATTGAAGTACTGCGAGGCGGCGCTCGCGGCTTCGTCGGGCCCGACAGGCACACCGTCGAATCCTTCGTGCAGCGCTTCCTCGACGAATGGCTGCGCATACGCGCCCATCGCGCGCCGCGTCAGCGACGAGATTTCCTGACGGATCTCGGTGCCGCGAATCTTCAGCATCGAACTCTCGGCACCGGGGACGCCGCTACCCGCCACGGACGCGATCACGCGCAGATTGGTCGTCTTCATGTTCTCGAGATCGATCTCGACGCGCGCCATGCGGGCCGCGAACGCGGGATCCTCGGCAAGCGGCCGGCCATTGCGCCGCTGTTTCGCGGCGATCTTGCGCAGGCGGTTGAACGCGGCGACCGAAAAGCCGACGCCCGCGATATTCGTGCGCTCATACGTGAGCAGATATTTCGCGTAGGTCCAGCCCTTGTTCTCTTCGCCAACCAGATTCCCGGCGGGCACGCGCACGTCGGTGAAAAACACTTCGTTGACTTCGTGCTCGCCGTCGAGCGTGATGATCGGCCGCACTTCGATGCCCGACGTGTTCATGTCGATCAGCAGAAAGCTGATGCCTTCCTGTTTGCGCACATCGGTCGCGGTGCGCACGAGGCAGAAGATCATGTTGGCGTAGTGAGCGAGCGTGGTCCACGTTTTCTGGCCGTTGACGATGTAGTGTTCGCCCTGAGCGTCCTTGCCGCGCACCGCCGTCGTCTTGACCGAGGCGAGATCGGAGCCCGCGCCAGGCTCCGAATAGCCCTGGCACCACCAGTCGGAACCATCGAGTATGCGCGGCAGCCAGTGGCGTTTCTGCGCTTCGCTGCCGTACTTGATCAGCACCGGTCCGAGCATGTTGACACCGAACGGCACGACGCGCGGCGCGCCGGCGAGTGCGCATTCGTTTTCGAAGATGAATTTCTGCACCGCGTTCCAGCCCGGGCCGCCGTACTCTTTCGGCCAATGATTCGCGAGCCAGCCTTGCGCGTTCAGAATCGCGTGCCACTCGGCCATGTCCTCGCGCGTCAGACGCCGGCCGCCGTGCACCTTGTCGGCGAGGCGTTGCGGGAGCTTGTCGCGCAGAAAGGCCTGCACGCCGGCGCGAAACGCTTCTTCTTCGGGGGTGAAGTTCAGATCCATCGCAGTTGTTCCGTCAGGGTTCGTGGGGCTCAGGCCGTCGTGTTCAGGCTCGCGAAATCGGCGCCGCGCTCGACCAGTTCGACGAGCAGTGGCGACGGCCGCCAGAACAGCGGGTCTTCCTTCGCGAACTCGCGGATGTCGGCGAGAATCTTCGCCAGGCCGACACTGTCCGCGTATTTCATCGGACCGCCGCGGTAGCGCGGAAAGCCGTAGCCGTACAGCAGGGTCACGTCGACGTCGAGCGGGCGCAGCGCGATGCCTTCGTGCACGACGTTCGCGCCTTCGTTGATCATCGCGGCCATATAGCGGCGCATGATTTCCTCGTCGCTGAAGCTGCGCGGCGTGATGCCCGCGCGCTCGCGCTCGCCATCGATGATTGCCTCGACTTCGGGATCGGGCAGGCCGCCGCGCGATCCTTCGGGGTACAGATAATATCCGCGGCCGGTCTTCTGGCCGAACCAGCCGCGCTCGCACAGGCGGTCGGCGATCTGCACGTAACGTGCGTTCGGGTCGCGCGTGGCCGCGCGGCGTTTGCGCGCCGCCCAGCCGATGTCGCCGCCCGCGAGGTCGACCACCTGGAACGGTCCCATCGGGAAGCCGAACGCGCGCACCGCCGCGTCGATCTGATACGGCGAGGCGCCGTCCTCCATCAGCGCGTCCGCGGCGGCGCGGTACACGGCGAGCAGCCGATTGCCGATGAAGCCGTCACATACCCCCGCACGCACCGGCGTCTTGCGCAGCTTCTTCGCCAGCTCGAACGCGGTCGCGACGACATCGGCGCTGACCTGCTTCGGCACCACGACTTCGAGCAGCTTCATGATGTTGGCGGGCGAGAAGAAGTGCAGCCCGATCACATCGGCGGGGCGCGAGATGCTGGCCGCGATCGCTTCGATGTCCAGATACGAGGTGTTGGTCGCGAGCACCGCGCCGGGCTTGCAGACGCGATCGAGTTCGGCGAATACGGCCTTTTTGACGTCGAGGTCTTCGAACACGGCTTCGATCACGAGGTCGGCGTGTGCCAGCGCATCGTACGATGTGCTGCCGCTCCAGCGCGCCATGACCGCGGCTTTCTTCTGCGCGGTGAGGCGGCCTTTGGCGATCAGCCCGTCGTAGACCTTCTCGATGTGCGCGCGGCCGCGCGCGAGCGATGCGTCGTCGCGCTCGATCATCGTCACCGGCAGCCCCGCGTCGAGCACCGCGACCGCGATGCCCGCGCCCATCGTGCCACCGCCGATTACGCCGAGCGCGTCTAGCGCGCGCGGTTTCGCGTCGCGCGTTTCGGGCGCTTTCAGCACTTCGCGCTCGGCAAAGAACGCGTGAATCAGGCCGGCGCGCTGTGGGCTGTCGAGGCATTGCAGGAACAGCTTGCGCTCGAGCTTCAGGCCCTCGTCGAAGGGCTGCTCGATTGCGGCTTCGACCGCGTCGACGATCTTCAGCGGCGAGAATAGACCGCGCGCTTTCCTGGCGGTCTCCTCGCGCGCTTTCGCGACCGCGGCGAGGCTCGCGGCGCGATCGCTCAACGCGGCGGCGTCGCGCGTGCGGCGCACCGGCGCCTGCGCGGCGAGCAACTCGTGCGCGTAGGCGAGCCCTTCGGCGAGGATGTCGCCGCTGTCGCCGAGACGGTCGATCAGGCCGCACGCGAGCGCTTCCTTCGCGCTCGCATGGCGCCCGCTCAGCATCAGATCGAGCGCGGCCGGCGCGCCGATCAGGCGCGGCGTGCGTTGCGTGCCGCCCGCGCCCGGCAGCAGGCCCAGCTGCACTTCCGGCAGGCCGAGCTTCGCGCCTTCGACGGCAATCCGGTAATGCGCGGCGAGCGCCACTTCGAGACCGCCGCCGAGCGCGGCGCCGTGCAGCGCGGCGATCACGGGTTTCGCGCACGCCTCGATGCGGTTGCACACGTCCGGCAGCGAAGGGGGCACCGGCGGCTTGCCGAACTCGCGGATATCGGCACCGGCGATGAAGTTGCGCCCTGCGCCGACGATCAGCACGGCGTCCACGGCGGGCTCGGCGTCGGCCGCTTCGATCGCGCCGAGCAGGCCGCGCCGCACGTCGGCGGAGAGCGCGTTGACCGGTGCGTGGTCGATCGTGACGAGCAGCACCTTGCCGCGCAATTCGCGCGTGACGACGTCGGCTGAGGGGGGAAGGGTCATCGCGGGTGTCTCCGTTTGATAGTGGCACGTTCCATTCTGGAGCGGTCAACGTTCATTGACAATCACATGGCTGATTGACAGACTGTCAAAATTATTTTGACAAAGGCACGGCCAATGGACGTCAACTCCCTGACCCTGCTCGTCGACATCCTCGACGCCGGCAACCTGAGCGAGGCGGCGCGGCGGCTCAAGATGAGCCGTGCGAACGTCAGCTATCACCTGAACCAGCTCGAGCGCTCGGTCGGGCTCCAATTGGTGCGTCGCACCACGCGTCGTGTCGAGCCAACCGAGATTGGATTGCGGCTCTACGAGCATGGCCGCACGATCCGCAACGCGCTGCTAGCCGCGCACGAGTCGGTGACGACGCTGGGCCAGAGCCTGCAGGGGCGCGTGCGCCTGAGCGTGCCGAGCGGCTATGGCCAACTCGTGATGTCCGACTGGCTGATCGCGTTCAAGCGGCTGTATCCGGGCATCGTGCTCGACGTGATGTTCGAGAACCGCGTCGAGGATCTGATGCGCGACGAAATCGACATCGCGGTGCGCGTGATGTCGGAGCCGCCGCAAAACCTCGTCGCGCGGGACATGGGGACGGTTCGGTATGTAGCCTGCGCGTCGCCCGAATTCGCGCGCACGCACGGCCTGCCCGCCACGCTCGACGATCTGCGCGCGGCGCCGCTGATCACCGCGGCCGTGATCGGCAAGCAGCTTCGGCTCGCCGCGTATCTGCGCGACGAGCGCCACGAAGTACTCCTCGAGCCGACGATTATCTCGGAGAATTTTTTATTTTTGCGGCAGGCGGTGCTGGCCGGTCTCGGGGTCGGACTCGTGCCCGACTACGTCGTGCAGGACGATCTGAAGCGCGGCGCCGTGCTGACCGCGCTCGACGCATGGCGACTCAGCATCTTCGGCACCCACATGTACCTGCTGTACATGCCGAACCGGCATCACACGCGCGCGGCGGCGACCTTCATCGACTTCGTGCTGGAGCAGGCGCAGGGTTCGGGGAGGGGAGGCGCGAACTGAAGCGGCGCACTCAGGCGCCGAGTCTGCGCACGATCGCCGTCGTGACCATCGGTACACCGACGCGCAGCAGCTTGCGCACGCCTTCGTCGCTGCCGACTTTGCCCACCGCGTTGTCGATCATCGTCTGCATCACGCTCGCCGGATAGAAGTCGCGAAACAACTGGTTCGCGCCGGTATGCTCGAACACGCGATGCAGGAACGAGCCCTGCGGCGGCCCGACACGCTTGAACAGCCCCATCTTGACGACGCGGTTGTTCCACAGATGCAGCGTGTACGCATCGGCACAGAGCGCCGCGCATTCGTCGAAATAGCGCGGCAGGAACACCTTGTAGTAATTGTCGAAATGCACCGGATAGAAAAGGCTATCGGGAAGACCGGCCTTCACGCCGTAGATCAAGGTCAACAGACGCGGGCCCGTGTCGCCCCACTTCAGTGCAGTGCCCTTCATCGCTTCGACCCGTTCGATCAGTTCGTGCAGGCGCGGCTGATCCGGGTCCAGCCGCAGCAGCGCATTGCAGATGCTCGACGATGTCTCCCGGCCGATCAGGTCGCCCTTGGCGTTGAGATCGAAGTCGCGCAGCAACAGCATGTCGGTGTCGACCCAGATCTCGTTGGTCTTCGTGAACATCACGTAGCGGAAATAGTCGGTGAAATGCTGCATCGACGGCACCCGGTTGATCGGGAAGTCGTTCAGCGAATCGCGCGACAGTACCGTGCTCGCGTCCTTCGCGATCACACCGGGAGGCAGATTGGCGATTGGCTCGTAGCTGTAAAGCGAGACCTCGCTGCCGTACATCGTGAACGATGTCAGACAGGCGATCTCATAGGGAGAAAGTTCCGGGCCGTGCCAGAACGATGCAAATCTTGCCTTGGGCATATGTCATCCAGGGTAGCGATCATGCGGCGCAACATGCGCGCAGAACCTGTGTAAGGATGCTAGTCGGGCATCACACAAGTCTGATGTAATGGGCTCGAATCGCACAGGAGTTGTCGCGAAACGTTGAGTCCAGCGCGAGGCTTCGGCGATTATGGGCGGGAGTATGTCGGATGTGGCGAGTTCAGCAGGGCTTGGCGATGCGCTAACGAAGAGGCGCAAGGGCGTGGGCTAAACTGAAGAACACGGCCATGCGCGCAGGTGCAGCAAGCAATGGGCCATGCATCGCTGCATGCCGCGATAAAAGACGATATCAAGGAGACGCGATGAACCTCGACGGCGAGACTTACGATTCTCTCACGGCCGATTTCACGTGGCGCATTCCGCCGCGCTATAACATCGGCGTCGACACGTGCGACAAATGGGCCGATGGCTCGGGGCGTCTCGCGCTGATCTGCGAGGACGCCGAAGGCCGCGCGACCCGCTATACGTTCGACCAACTGAAAGCGCTCTCCGACCGCTTCGCCAATGCGCTGCTCGCGGTGGGCGCGCGGCGCGGCGACCGGATCGGCATCTTCCTGTCGCAATCGATCGAAACGGCCATCGCACATCTCGCAGCGTACAAGGCCGGCATGGTCGCGGTGCCGCTGTTCGCGCTGTTCGGCGTGGACGCGATCGAGCATCGGCTCGGCGACAGCGGCGCGGTCGCGCTGATCACGGATCAGGCCGGAGTGCAAAAGATCGACGAAATTCGCGGCGCGCTGCCCGAGTTGCGGCAGGTGTTCAGTGTCGATATCGAGCAGGATAACGAAGCATCGGACGCACCCGTGCGTTCGTTCTGGCACGCATTGAATAGCGCTCCGGCCGAGTTCACGCCGGCCGAGACCGCCGCGGACGATCCCGCGATCATCATTTATACGTCGGGCACGACCGGCAAACCGAAGGGCGCGTTGCACGGGCATCGCGTATTGCTCGGGCATCTGCCGGGCGTCGAGATGTCGCAACAGGGCTTTCCCGCGCACGCGACGCTGATGTGGACGCCCGCGGACTGGGCGTGGATCGGCGGCCTGTTCGACGTGCTGCTGCCTTCCTGGCATCACGGCGTCGCGGTGCTTGCGCGCCGTTTTGCGAAATTCGATGGCCACGCCGCGTTCGATCTGCTCGCGCGTCACGCGGTCTCCCATGCGTTTGTGCCGCCGACCGCGCTGAAGATGATGCGCGGCGTCGAGCGGCCCGCCCATCTGCGTCTCGCGTTGCGGTCGGTCGCGAGCGGCGGCGAATCGCTCGGCGAGGAGCTGATCGGCTGGGGGCGCGAGGCGCTCGGCGTGACGATCAACGAGTTCTACGGGCAGACCGAGTGCAACGTCGTGGTGTCGTCGTGCGCGGCACTGTTCGAGCCGCGCTTCGGCGCGATCGGTCGCGCGGTGCCGGGGCATCATGTTGCGATCGTCGGTGCCGACGGCAACGAATTGCCGCCCGGCGCGATCGGCGATATCGCGGTCGCCGAGCCCGATCCGGTGATGTTTCTCGGCTACTGGCGCAATGAGGCGGCGACGCGCGACAAATTCCGCGGCAAGTTTCTGCTGACCGGCGATCTCGGCACGCGCGACGCGGACGGCTTCATTCGCTTCGTCGGCCGCGGCGACGACGTGATTACGAGCGCCGGCTACCGGATCGGGCCGGCCTCGATCGAAGATTCGCTGCTGCGT
>DATAQT010000197.1:0-2336 GCA_036264535.1 Paraburkholderia sp.
TCTTTGCTGCTGCAAAGAAAGTAGGCAAAGAAGACAGCTTTAAACCGCCAGCTCATAAGCGGGTCCCCCGGTCTGCTTGAGGTAGTGGTGCGTTTGACATCCGTGCCCCCGCCCATTCGGCGGCAGTGACAAGGCCGTCATACATCCGGCGGCGCTGCGCGCGCCGAAACCCCGTTCCCAAACCACCGGTTCGCCCGGCAGACCCGTCCGCGACGCACGCAGTGCGGAGTGGGAGCGGATGACGGCTTTGTCACCGGGGTGGAATGTGCGGGGGCACGGATGTAAGGCGAACCACTACCTCATGCGGACCGAGGGACCCGCTTAAGAATTAGCGGTTTAAAGCTGTCTTCTTTGCCTACTTTCTTTGCAGCAGCAAAGAAAGTAGGTGCCGCCCCGCACAGGGGCAGGGCCAATAGACCGATAAGAAAGCAAGAAAAGGCCAACACCGCCAGAACAACGAAAAAAAGCACCGCCCCGCACAGGGGCACCGCCAATAGACCGATAAGAAAGGAAGGAAAGTCCAACACGATAAGAACAACGACAAAAAAGGCCAAACCCTGCCCAAGGGCAAATTCAAAACCTCATCATCAACTTCAACAACGCGTTCACGCGTTTCCCGTACGGCGGCGCGATCAACCCTCGCGCATTCAAGCGCGATTGCGTCAGTACGGGCTTCATCTTGGAAAAAGTAACAAACCCCTCATACCCGTGGTACGCCCCCATCCCACTCGCCCCGACCCCGCCGAACGGCAAACTCTCACACGCCAGATGCATCAGCGTCTCGTTGACCGCCATCCCGCCCGCGATCGTCTCATGCGTGACACGCTCGACCGTCCGAGCATCGTCGGCATACAGATAAAGCGCCAGCGGCCGCGGCCGCGCATTGATCCACGCGATCGCGTCGTCGAGCGTGTCATACGGCACGAGCGGCAGCAGCGGCCCGAAAATCTCCTCCTGCATCAGCGCGCATTCGTCCGGCGCGCCAGTCACGGCGACGAGCGGAAAACGCCGGCTTGCGGCATCGGCTGTCGCGTCGGTCAGTGGATGCAACTGCGCGCCAGCGGCCCTCGCTTCGTCGGCGAGCCGTTCGAGCCGCTCGAAGTGCCGCGCCGAAATGATCGACGTGTAGTCCGGGTTCTGCGCGAAGTCCGGATACATCCTCGCCATCCGCACGCGCGCCCGCTCGATGAACGCCTGCTCCTTGCCACGCGGCACCAGCACATAGTCGGGCGCAACGCAGGTTTGCCCCGCGTTCAGCGTCTTGCCGGCAACCAGGTTGTCGACCGCGTTGTCGAAACGCGCATGCGCGCCGATCAGCGCCGGTGACTTGCCGCCGAGTTCGAGCGTGACCGGCGTCAGATGCTCGGCCGCCGCGCGCATCACTTCGTGACCGACCTTCGTCGAACCGGTGAACAGCAGATGGTCGAACGGCTGCGCGCTGAACGCGGCGGCGAGCGCCGCATCGCCGTTGACGACCGCGACGTGATTGCGTGCGAAGGTCTGGCCGATCAGCAGCTCGAATAGCACCGAGGTGCGCGGCGTCAGCTCGGACATCTTGATGATCGCGCGATTGCCGGCCGTCAGCGCGCTGATCAGCGGCCCGACCGCGAGCAGCACCGGATAATTCCACGGCACGATGATGCCGACCACGCCAAGCGGCTGCGGCACCACCTTCGCGCGCGCCGGCAGCAGCCACTTGTTGGTGCGGCGGCGCTGCGCTTTCATCCAGCGCTTGCCGTGACGCAGCGCGGCGTCGATTTCTTCCTTCACGAGCAGGAATTCGGAGAGCAGCACCTCTTCCTTCGCGCGATTGCCGAAGTCCGCGTTCATCGCGTCGGCGAGTGCTTCGCGATTGTCGAGCATCAGCTTGCGCAGCGCGCGCAGATGCGTCGCGCGCGTGTCCCACGACGGATACGGCGCGCGCAGATACGCGTGACGTTGATCGCGCAGCAACGCTTCGAGCGCGGCGACCTCCGCCAGATCGTTCTTCATGTGATTCCACTCCCTGATCGATGACGATGCGCTTCGAGCGCGCTTATTGGTTTGAGCTTGCGTTGATGTTGCGCGCGATGTGCGCCGAGTCTGCGTGTGCGCCGCGCTCAAGCGGAAAACGCGCGTTCGACGATCGCCGCGTGATCGAACGTGGCCGGCAGCGTGCCGTACACGCGACCGCTTTCGCCGCAGCCGTCGGCCAGACGTGTCGCGATGAACGCGTCGGCGACGTCGGCGGGTGCGTGTTGCGCAAGTAGCGTCGCCTGCCCGATCAGCACGATCTGTTGCGCGATCCGTCGCGCTGACGCCTCGCGCTGTTCGGCCGGTCCGTTCAGCGTCGCGGC
>DATAQT010000226.1:0-2997 GCA_036264535.1 Paraburkholderia sp.
GAGCGCTGCGCCCGCTTCGTGTCCATAGCCGGTCACGATGTTCAGCGCACCCGCTGGCAAGCCGGCCTCAGCGGCGAGTTCGGCGACGCGCAGCACGGACAGACATGCGTCCTCGGCCGGTTTGACGACGCACGCGTTGCCAGTCGCGAGCGCCGCGCCGACGCTGCGCCCGAATATCTGCATCGGATAGTTCCACGGCACGATGTGGCCGGTCACGCCGTGCGGCTCGCGGATCGTCAGCACCGTGTAGCCGGCCTGGTAGGGCAGGGTTTCGCCGTGCAGCTTGTCGGCCGCGCCGGCGTAGAACTCGAAATAGCGGGTGAGGGCGGCGGCGTCGGCGCGTGCCTGCTTGAGCGGCTTGCCGGTGTCGCGCGCTTCGATCTGCGCGAGCTCTTCCTGGCGCGCGGCCACCAGCAGCGAGAGCCGGTACAGCACGCGGCCGCGCTCGGCGGCGCTCAGTGCGCCCCATGCGCCATTGAATGCGCGGCGCGCCGCTTGCACGGCAGTGTCGATATCGGCATCGGTGCCGCGCGCGATGCGCGTGAACGGCTGGCCGTCCGATGGATCGAGTACCGCGATCGATTCGCCGCCGGAAGCGGCGCACCACTCGCCGCCGATGAAATGCCGGGCTTCTTCCATGCATGCTCCTTGCAGATGACGCGCGGCCGGTGTGCGGCAGCGCGGGTTCGAAGGGGAGACACAAAACGGTAGAGACGTGAAGCGAGAGTCGCCAGACGATTATCGCGCCGATCCAGGCGCGGATGCCACCTGCCGATTGGCTATAATGGCGCATTCCGCACGGTCCGGTGCGCGGCCCCGTCGTTCGGGGCAAGAGGGTTTCAGGGTTCGACGTGCGTGGTTCGCATAGAGTTCGCATCGCATCCGCAGCCCGCGCACCGTTCGCCGCATTCCGACTTCCATCCCCCTTCAGAGAGCGCTCATGAGCTTCAATCACGTTCCCGCAGGCAAAGACCTTCCGCAAGATTTCAACGTCATCATCGAAATCCCGGCGCAAAGCGACCCGGTGAAGTACGAAGCCGACAAGGATCTGGGCCTGCTCGTCGTCGACCGTTTCATCGGCACCGGCATGCGCTATCCGGCCAACTACGGCTTCATTCCGCAGACCCTGTCGGGCGACGGCGACCCGGTCGACGTGCTGGTGATCACGCCGTTCCCGCTGCTGGCAGGCTCGGTCGTGCGCGCTCGCGCACTCGGCATGCTGCAGATGACCGATGAATCGGGCGTCGACGCGAAGCTGATCGCGGTTCCGCACGACAAGATCTGCCCGATGACGGCAAACCTGAAGTCGATCGACGACGTGCCCGCATACCTGAAAGACCAGATCAAGCACTTCTTCGAGCAATACAAGGCGCTCGAGAAGGGCAAGTGGGTCAAGGTCGATGGCTGGGCGGACGTTGATGCTGCCCACAAGGAAATCAGCGAAGGCGTGGCGAACTACAAGAAGTAAGCCGCGCAGTTGCAAAGCGCGACAGCAAACGAGAGTTTGCCGAGGAAGCGCCCCTGATGGGGCGCTTTTTTTATGTCGTCGGGTCGACGGCCGCGCGGCGTCGGCAGGTTGAATTCTGACGGCCCCCCTCTACAGTAATGACGTGAAGATCGGTCGGTGCCACCCCGTATCGCAACTCCTCGCATAACCTGAATGCATCGCCAGGATGAATCGAACGCATTTTTATATTTAGGTGTAAACCCTTATCATTCGCCGCACGATCTCGCGCGCGCGAACTCACTGCTGCATCCCCGCGCGTTTCCATCACTTCTAAAACCCCTGTCCGGATGATGAATCGCAGCAAGTCCCACTCGACATCGCCGCGCTGGTCGACCCGGCTTCGCGCGGTCGTGACCGCGATTTATCGCAAACGACCCATCTGGATGGTGTCGTTCGCGGCGAGCGAGGCGAGTCTGTCGGAGGGCTTGAGGGCGGCGTGCGCGTCGACGGCGATGCTCGCGCTCGGCAACGTGCTGCACGATCCGGTGTTCGCGTGGGCCGCGATCGGCGCGTTCTGGACCTGCCTCGCCGATGCGGCCGGCTCGAACCGCGCGCGCTTCATGTCGATGATGGGCTTCGCGCTGCTCTCGACGCTGTGCGGTGGCATCACCGCGTTCGCGTCGGCCGCGGGCACCGCGTTCGCCGCGCTGGCGGTGCTCGCGTTCACGACGCTCGGCGCGTTCGGGCGCATCTGGGGCGCGGCCACCTCGCAGGTGACGATCCTCGCGGCAACCGCCTGCGTCGTGATGGTCGACCGGCCGATGCATGACGCGCGCGCGGGTGTCGCGTTTCTCGGCGTCTATCTCGTGGGCTGTCTGTTCGCGATCGTGCTGAGTCTGACGGTGTGGCGGATTCATCCGTTCGGCGCGAGTCGCGCGTCGTTACGCGCGGTGTATCTGCGTCTGGCCGACGTCGCGTTCGATAGCGCGCGTCTCGTCGGCGAACGTGCCGCGCCGCGCGAATGGGCCACCCATGCCGCGCGCTTTCGCGCCGATGCTCGTGCGGCGCTCGAACGTTCGCGCGATGCACTCGCGGGCGTGCCCGCATCGAAAGCGGGCGGCGCGGCCGTCTACGACACGCTGCTCGGTTTGCTGACCGATGGCGAAGCGTTGTTCGCGTATCTGATCGCGGTATCGGGCGCGGCCGAGAAAGTGCGCGACGATGCGCGCCGCACGCAGCGCGCGGAGCGCTTGCTCAATGCGATCGGCGAAGTGCTCAGCGACATCGGCAGCGCGGCCGGCGACGCGCGCTGGGAACGTCTCGCGGATCCGCAGGCGCGTTTGCGGCGGCTCGCGCATCGGCTTGAAAGCGCGTTGCTGGAACCGGTGAAACTGCAATCCGATTTCGAGCTCGTCGATTTCGCCCCGCGTGAGGTGCACGCGGAGCCTTGGAGCGCATGCGTCGCGCGTTATACGGCGCGCGCGTGGTCGACACTGAAGGCGAACCTGTCGTGGCAATCGGTCGGCTTGCGCCATGCGGCGCGGGTCGGC
>DATAQT010000260.1:0-3752 GCA_036264535.1 Paraburkholderia sp.
GATATCCGCTTCGGTGCAATGCGTGGCGACACGCACGATGCGCGCGCCCGCGTTGTATGCAGCCTTCAGGTCGTGAATCGTGCCGATGCCGGGCAAGAGCAGCGTCGCAATCTGCGCGTGCTCGACCACATCAGCCACCGCTTCGATCCATTCGAGGTCGCTGTGCGCGCCGAAGCCGTAGTTGAAGCTCGAACCTTGCAGGCCATCGCCATGGGCAACTTCGATGCTGTCCACCTTCGCGCGGTCCAATGCGCGCGCGATGTCCTGCACGTTCCGGATCGAGTACTGGTGACGAATGGCGTGGCTGCCGTCGCGCAGCGTCACGTCGGAGATATACAGTTTCTTGTCCATGCGGAAAGTCTCCTTAAGCCTCGGATGCCTGCACGAGCGCCTGCGACATGCGCTCGGCGGTCGCGAGCGCGGCCGAAGTCATGATGTCGAGATTGCCTGCGTAGGCGGGCAGATAGTGCGCGGCGCCTTCGACCTCGATGAAGATCGAAGTCTTCAGGCCGCTGAAGCGGCCAAGACCAGGAATGTTCAGCGGGGCGTTCGCGCCGATTTCGTCGAACTGCACCTTCTGCTTCAGGCGATAGCCGGGCACATACGCCTGCACCGCCGCGGCCATCTGCTCGATCGACGCTTCGACCTTCGCGCGATCCGCGAGGTCGGACAGCGTGTAGACCGTATCGCGCATCATCACCGGCGGCTCGGCCGGATTGAGCACGATGATCGCCTTGCCCTTCGCCGCACCGCCGACCGCTTCGATCGCCTTCGACGTGGTCTCGGTGAATTCATCGATGTTCGCGCGCGTGCCGGGACCAGCCGACCTGCTGCTGATCGACGCGACAATCTCGGCGTAATGCACCTTCGCGACGCGCGACACGGCCGCGACCATCGGGATCGTCGCCTGACCGCCGCAGGTGACCATGTTCACGTTCGGCGCATCGAGGTGGGTATCGAGATTGACGACCGGCACGCAGTACGGGCCGATTGCGGCCGGCGTCAGGTCGATCACGCGAATCGAAGGCTTCAGCTTGTGCAGGAGCGCATCGTTCTTGACGTGTGCGCCGGCCGATGTCGCATCGAATACGAAATCGATGTCATCGAACACGGGAAGCCGCGTCAGACCTTCGACCCCTTCATGCGTGGTCGCGACGCCGAGCCGCGCGGCGCGCGCGAGGCCATCCGAATTCGGATCGATGCCGACCATCGCCGCAACTTCGAGATGCTTGCCGTGACGCAGAATCTTGATCATCAGATCCGTGCCGATGTTGCCCGAGCCGATGATCGCGGCCTTGAGTTTTTCACTTGCCATAGAAGTCTCCAATCGAGTGCTTGCGAGTGCTTGCTTTATGCGGAGAAAGTCGCGCGGACGCTGCCGAGACCGTCGATCTGCGCGCTGAAAGTGCCTGGCTGCGTAACCGCGACCATCGGGCCCAAGGCGCCCGTCATCACCACGTCGCCGGCACGCAGCGGCGTGCCGAGCCGGACCATGCGGTCCGCGAGCCACGCGGCGGCGTTCAGCGGATTGCCGAGACAAGCCGCGCCGTTGCCGCGCGACAATACTTCGGCATCCTTCGAAAGCGTCATCGCGCAGGCCGCGAGATCGATATCGCGCAGCAGTACCGGACGGCTGCCGAGCACGAAGCGCGCGCTCGACGCGTTGTCCGCCACCGTATCGACGAAGCGGATGTTCCAGCCTTCGATGCGGCTGTCCACCACTTCGATCGCCGCGACCGCATAAGCGGTTGCGCGGATCAGATCGGCGTACGTGTGCCGTTCGTGTAGCAGATCGTGTTCGAGGACAAGCGCGATCTCCGCCTCGACCTTCGGCTGGATCAGCTCGCCGAGCGGAATCGGCTGGCTGTCTCCATACGCCATTGATGCGAACAGCGCGCCAAAGTCCGGTTGATCGACACCGAGTTGACGCTGCACCGCCGGCGACGTGAGCCCGATCTTGCGGCCGACGATGCGCTCGCCCGCCGCGACGCGCGCGGCCACGTTGGCCTGCTGCACCGCGTACGCGAGTTGCTCGGCATCGGCCGGGGCCAACAGCTCGTCGAAGCGCGCGTCGTCGCGCAACGGCGCGATAGTCACGCGGGTACGTTCCGATTCACGCAGGCGCTGCGCCAGCGCTTTGACATGGCTTTGAATGTTCATAGTGGGTTCCTGATTCGGTCAGACGTGGGCCGTCACTGCTCGCGCATGCATCGCGCCGAAGCCCGCGATCCATTCCGGGATCGGACGGTAGTAATCGAGCGACGCGCGATACGGGCCGCTTGCGTTGAGTGCGCCGAACGCGGCGATCCATGTGCGGATTTCGTGCGCGGACTTGCCGGCCTCGCGCGTGATCGCATTGTTGGTGAGGCCGTCGAGCGCGGTCAGTTCGCCGTCTTCGAGCAGCTTCAGGAACGCGCGGTCCCATTCGGGATTCAGCGGATGCAGACGGCTGTCGCCCGCAGTGAAGGCGCGCGCCGCCGCGACCGTGCGCGCCTCGCGCGCCGCGCGTGATTCGGCCGACGGATTGCGGCCGGCGATCAGACGCTCGGCGACTTCATCGCTCGCGCCGGCCAGCTCCGGCACCGGCGGCTCGTGCGAGATGCCGCCCGAACCGATCACCAGCACGCGCTTGTCCGAGCTTGCCAGCGCGCGGCCCAGCGCATCGCCGAGCAGACGCGCGCGGCGGCATGAGGCCATCGGCGCCGCCACCGAATTGATGAACACCGGCACGACCGGATAACGATCGAGGCCGCCTGTCAGGATTTCGAGCGCTTGCGCGCAACCGTGATCGACCTGCATGCGGTACGACACTGCGACGTCGACGTCGCTCGCGAGCACCGCTTCGGCAAGCTCGAGCGCGGTATCGGCGGGCACTTTGAGCGGACCGGCAAGGCTCCCGAAGTCGCCGACCGCGCTCGCCGACGCGCCGATGCAGAACGGCGGCATCACGTCATAGAAGAAACCGTTGAAGTGGTCCGGCGCAAACACGACGACCAGTTCGGGATCGAACTCGACGACGCGCGCGCGCGCCACCCCATGCACGCGCTCGACTTGCGCGACGACTTCGGGCGCGGGATCGTAATAGCCGTGCAAGGGCGTGTGCGACAGACATTCGAGCAACATCGGCATATCAGGCTCCGGCGGCTGCAACGGTTGAGACAGGGGCGGCGCCGTCGTGCGCGAGGGCCGCTTCGTAGCTCGTACCGGCCGCATCAGCACATGCCGCCGCTTCGAGATGCAGCTTCCGCGCGAGTTCGCCGACGAGCTGCGACACCTGCTGCGGCGAGCCCATGCCCGCGACGAAACGATCGGGACGCAACAGCACGACCGACTCCGGCACACGCGCAAACCAGTCCTTCAGCCGCGTGTTGACATCGCCGATCGCGATGACGTCTTCCGGCACGTCGTCATGGAAAAACAATTGCGTGTCCGGCTTCGCGACCACGAAGCAGCCGCCGAGCCGCTGCCAGATCGCGCGCGCATCCGCCGACAAACCGAAAGTCGGATCGGCGCCCCAGCCGATGATCGCGAAGCGGTTGCCGAGCACGTCGTCGAGCCGCATCACGTCGCCGCCCACCGTGCGTACGCGCGGCTGAATGAACATGCGTCCCACCGGCGAATGACAATGCGGGTCGCGTCCGTACACGAGACGGCCGAGGCGAGACTCGCGCTTCTCGCTCATCAGGCCGAGCAGACGACCCGGCGCCGAATGGCCCGAACGTTCGAGCACACGCGCAAGCCAGCCATGCTTG
>DATAQT010000213.1:0-26126 GCA_036264535.1 Paraburkholderia sp.
AGCAGTTCCACTTCGCGCTCGTCGAGCGACGACGTCGACTCGTCCATGATCACCATCTTCGCGTCCGACGACACCGCGCGAGCGAGCGCCACCATCTGCTGGATCGCGGTCGAGTAGCGGCCGACCGGCTTCTTCACGTCGATCTGCAGACCGAATGAATCGAGCAGCGCGGCCGCGCGCTGCTGTACCGTGCGCCAGTCGATCAGACCAAAGCGGCGCGGCTCGCGGCCGAGAAAGATGTTTTCCGCGACCGAGCGGAACGGCACCAGGTTGATCTCCTGGTAGATCGTGCTGATGCCTGCTTCACGCGCCTGCTTCGGCGTGCGGAAATCGACTTCGCGGCCTTCGTAGCGCACGCTGCCCGAACCGCGCCGATAGGCGCCGGTCAGGATCTTGATCATGGTCGATTTGCCGGCGCCGTTCTGGCCGATCAGCGCGTGCACTTCGCCCGCGGCGACGCTCAGATTCGCGCCGCGCAGCGCGGGCACGCCGCCGAAGCTGATGCCGATGTCCTGCATCTCGAGCAGCGGCGAACGGGTAAGGGGGGAGTGTGGCGTCTCTTTGCCAGATTCCGTCACGGGAGTTCTCCTGATGCGGATGCTGCCGATGTTGCCGCCTGCGCTGTCGCTGGCGACGCGGGTCCGTCGCACCGGCGCGCCCGGCTCATGTTACGCCGCATAAAAGCGAAGCGACGGTCCGTCGGTCACGGGCGCGTCGCTTCGAAGCCTTCCCACCACCCGCCCGACGAGGAGACATTCATGGAGAGCGGGTGACTTCCTGCTACAACGCCGAAGGGAATCCCGAGGGCATGCTGCCCCCGGGTGCTTCCCGATGCTTGCGATCAATAGCCGTACTGCATGCTCTGCTGCACGTTTTCCTTGTCGTAGAAACGGTCGGACACCTTGACCCACGTCGGGATCTTTTCGCCCTTCGCATAGCGCTGCGCGACGTCGCAGGCGAGCGGACCGAAGAACGGGCTCGACTGCACGCTCGCGCCGAGCTCGCCGGCGGCGATCGCGTCCATGCCGCCCTTGGTGCCGTCGATCGTGACGATCTGGATGTCCTTGCCCGGCTGCTTGCCGGCCGCCTTGATCGCGGCGATCGCGCCGAGCGCCATTTCGTCGTTGTGCGCGTACACGGCGGTCACGTCAGGGTGCGCCTGCAACAGCGTTTCCATCACCTTGCGGCCGGTGTCGCGCGCGAAGTCGCCGCTTTGCGACGCGATGATCGTCATGCCGGGGTTCTTCGCGATGACTTCGTCGAAGCCCTTCTTGCGATCGTTGGCGGCCGACGCGCCCGTCGTGCCTTCGAGCTCGATGATCTTCGCCTTGCCGCCCGTCGCCTTGACGAGCCAGTCGGCGGCGCGATGACCCTGATCGATGAAGTCCGAGCCAATGAACGTGATGTAGTCGCGGCCCGCCTTCGCGACCGACTGGTCGACGTCGCGGTCGACGAGAATCACCGGAATGCCCGCCTTCTTGGCCTGCAGCACGACCGGCGCGAGCGGCTTCTCTTCACGCGGCGGGAAGACCAGCAGATCGACGTGCTGCGCGATCATGCTTTGAATGTCGGAGACCTGCTTGGAGTTGGAGCCGTTGGCGTCGGTCATTACGATCTGCCAGCCGCACTTCGCGGCGACTTCCTTGAAGCTCCTGGTTTCCGCGAGACGCCACGGGTTGTTGCTTTCGGTCTGCGCGAAGCCGACCTTCAGCGGGGTCTTGGTCGACAGCTTCGGTAATGCATCGTCGGCATGCGCGACGCTCGCGCCGACACCGATTGCCAGAGCCAGCAGCGAAGCTGCCAGCGGACGAATCTGCTGCTTGCGCGCGTGCATGCGCGACTGCGTATTGAGCGACGCCATGTCTTCCTCCAGTTACCGGTGACGGTTTATTTGCTTTTTGTGCTGCTCGGGATTGACTCTGTCCTGCCGGGGTGGAGGCGGTTTCTCGCCTGCTGGCGCGCAGTTGGCTATGACCATCCGGCGCGCTTTCTTCCCGACCCGACGTGCCGATTATTCCACTCGGAATTATTATCGGTCAATCACTAATAATATTAACTGTCGCCGGTTTCGCCTCGGTAATTACCCTGACCGAGGTGCGTTCGACCAGTGGTCCGTCGAGCTTGACGGTGCGATGCCGCACCGGCGCGCCGGCCGCGCGGTTGTGCTCTTCCTGCAGCAGCGTCTCGACGGCCCAGCGCCCAAGCTCGTAGTTCGGCAGCACCACGGTGGATAGCGGGGGATGCGTGTGACGCGCGATTTCCTGGTCGTCGTAGCCGAGCACCGACACGTCCTCGGGCACGCGCAGGCCGAGCTGCTTGAGCGCCTCGATCGCGCCGATCGCGGTCAGGTCGTTCGCGCAGAAGATCGCGGTGGGTGGATTGGCCTCGCGCATCAACGACAGCGTCAGCTCGAAGCCGAGGCCCGAGCTCCAGTCGCCGTCGCGCACGAGTTCGGGCGCGAACGGCAGGTCGGCGGTCGCGAGTGCGGTGCGGTAGCCCTTCAGACGGTCTTTGGCGGCGTCCTGCCACGGCTCGCCGTTGATATAGCCGATGCGCCGGTGGCCGGCCTGCAGCAGGTACTCGGTCGCCAGGTGGCCGCCCGCGACCTCGGCCGGCACGACCGATGAAAACGTGCTGTCGCCGGTGTAGCAGTTCAGCAGCACCGTCGGCACCTGCGATAGCGCGGCCGGCGGCGCGACCTTGCGCGTGTAGACGGTCGCGTAGATCACGCCGAACACGTGCGGATTGCCGAGGACCGTGTCGAGCACCTGTTTTTCGATGTCGGCGTTGCCGTGCGTCGAGTAGACCGCGAGCATCTTGCCGCTCGCGTACGCGGCGTCGCGCGCGCCGTCGATGTTGACGACCGGGTGCGGACTCGTCGAGATTTCGTCGGCCAGATAGACGATCAGGTTGCGCTCGTCGCTCGACGCCGCTACGGGCTCGCGCAGCGACAGCCGGTAGCCGAGATCGTGCGCGGCCTTCAGCACCTTGTTGCGGGTAGATTCGGAGAACTTCGCGCCGGCCGCGTTGTTGAGCACGAGCGAGACGGTGGATTGCGACACGCCGGTGAGCTTGGCGATGTCGGTCATGGTCGGGCGGCGTTGAGTTGATTTTTTCATTGTGCGGGCCGCGGCGAGGCGGCGCTGAAGCGGGGGATGCCACAGGCATCATGCCGTTGACGGTACCACTAATAATATGTGCCCGGCAACGCGCGCTAACCCGCCATATGGGAAATGGGCTTCAGGTGCGTTACGGCTCCTTTCTCGCCAATTTATTACTAATAATATTGACCAATGGTGTGGTGTCGTGCGATTCTCGCTCGGGCGGACTGAGGTAGTCCGCCGGCCGCGTGGTGCGCGGCATCTCAAAGGAGACACGAATGCACATTGATGCCGCCTTCCGTTCGCGGTTCCGCCTCGTCTGACCATGCGCGACGTTTCCCTGACTCCGGTTCGGCCCCGCAGGGCACAACCCGTGACTCGAGCGGCGGCGCAACTCGTGTGGCTTGACGATCCCGCGCTCGCCGCGCGTCTCGTCACGTTGTCGGACGGCGCGTTGCGCGCGGTGCTCGCGCCCGATGTCGGCGGCGCGCTGGCGGCGTTCTACGAAGTCACGCCCGACGGTCCGATGCACTGGCTGCGGCCGGCGGTGGCCGAAGCGTTCGACGTGCGCGATCCGCTGCGCATGGCCAGTTTTCCGCTATTCCCGTACTGCAACCGGATTCGCGATGCGCGCTTCGAGTTCGACGGCGCGACGATCGATCTCGCCGGCAACGACCCGCGTTTCGCGCATGCGTTGCACGGCAATGCGTGGCGGCATCCGTGGCGCGTCGGCGCGCGCAGCGGCGACGCGGTGGACTTGCACTTCGAGCACGAACCGGATGCCAGCGTACCTGGCGACTGGCCGTTTCGTTATCGCGCGCGGCAGCGTATCGCGCTGCGCGATGGCGCGCTGCACATCACGTTGTCCGCGCAGAATCTCGCCAGCCGGCCGATGCCGTTCGGCATGGGTCATCATCCGTACTATCCGCGCACCGCGGCGACGCGCATCCATGCCGACGTGCAGGCGATGTGGCACGCCGACGCCGAGGTGCTGCCGACCCATCTGGGCCCGCATCCGGCCGTCGATGCGCTGCGCGCGGGTATGTCGCCCGATGCGTTCGATCTCGACAACAACTTCGCGAACTGGTCGCGCGTAGCGACGATCGCGTGGCCGGACGAGCACCGCAGCCTGACGATGCGCGCTGATTCACCGTTCGATCACATGGTCGTATTCGCACCGGCCAACGATCCGCAACTCTGCGTGGAGCCGGTCACCAATACGACGGATTGCTTCAACGCGGTCGGCATGCGCGAGCAGGTGGGTGGCTGCGTGTTGCAGCCGGGGGAAGAGATCGAAGCGGCGTTGAGCTGGACGCCGCTTCGCAAGTGAGGGCGTCAAACCGAAGCGCTCACGCCAGCCGCAACTTCGCCATATAAGGCAAATGATCCGACAGCCACGCGGTCTCTTGCGCCGGCTGAATCCATTCGACCGGTTCCATGCCGCGCACGAACATCTTGTCGAGCGACAGCGCCGGCGAGAACGCCGGGAACGTGCGCGCCGGTTCGCCGAGCAGCGTCGCGACTTCCTGCAAACCGTGCTCGCGAAAGAGCGGCACCGAGTCGTTGCGCCAATCGTTGAAATCACCGGCCAGCACGAGCGGCCCGTCGGGTGCTTCCTTGGCGATCCAGTGCGCGATCCAGTTCATCTGCCGCAAGCGCGCCGGGCGCGTCAGCGCGAGATGCGCGCACAGCAGCGTGACGAGCCGTCCGCCGAACGTCGCGCGCGCGACCAGCAGGCCACGCTTTTCGAAGCGGTGCGCGGAAATGTCCCAGCGGCCGCCGAGATCGAGCGGATGTGGCGACAGGATCGCATTGCCGTGCCGCCACGACGGCTTGAACACATTGGGGCCGAGCGCAACCTCGAGTTCGAGAGCGCGCGCGATCTCGGTCGCCTGACAGTGCCACACATCGCTCAGCGGATCGTCCATCGGCGCGCCGAAATTGCTCGCCAATACCGGCGACGGCATGCGCCGCGCCATCGCTTCCTGCAGGAAGTATGCGTCCGCATGGGTCGATTGAACCCAGCGCTGCATCGCCTGCCAGGCCTGAAAACCGAGCGGCGTGCGGCCCTTGTGCAGGTTCCAGCTCACCGCGACGAAATCGTTCGGCGCGAGGTTCTCGCGGATCAATTCTTCTGGGTTTCGCATGCCGCGTTATCCACGTGTTCTGTTTGAGGGCGTCGGTAAGGCGCGCCGTTCCCGTCAGTTCGGATTGCTGCTGCCATTCGCGGCGCCATTGCCGTTCGGGCTGCCGCTCATGCCGCCATTCGTGCCGCCGTTCGTTCCATTGCCGTTCGCAGCGCCGTTCACGACGCTCGCATGGAGGCGGTACACCAGGTTCGGATCGTGATCGACGATCGTCCAGCTCGCCCATTGGTCAGGCGGCACCACGAGCCCAGGGTGGCTCGCGCCGACCTGGCGCGGCTGCGGCGGCAGCTTGCAGCCGATGTCGGTGCGCCGCGCGTTGTTGTCCTCGAGCGTTTCCTGCGTGTCGATGGAAAACATCACGCCCTCGGGATCGACGCGCAGCGGCGACACCGTGATCGTGCGCGACAGATCGATGCTGCCGGCCGGCTGGTCCTTGCAACCGACGTCGTGCTGCACGACCTGGTGATGCGTATCCGTGCGCGCCTGGCCGACGGTGGTGGTGCCGTCGAACGAATCGATCTGCTGACCATCTTTCACCACCTGCAGTTGCCATTGCACGACCTGCTGCGCTGGCCGTTGTTGCGCGTGGGCGAGCAACGAAGCGCCAAGCAGCATGGCCGCGATACTGGTTTTCCACATAGAAGGATCTCCGCTCACGCGTGGGTTCGCGTGCTTGCCTCGTCGTAGCAATTAGAGAGCCATCTTACCCCCGATGGCCGCAACGATTTCTGACACCGTCGACGATGCCCGGTTCAGCAACAATACATTCCAGATAAGGATAGGAATGTCACGAAGGCACGCCCTTCGGGCGTCTCCCGGAGCCCGCGCCGATTAGCAGCAGAGCCGCACGACTGCTGGCTTGCACACGTTTATGTCGTGGCTACACTGGACTCGAAACGGCGCTCACAAGGCGCCGCCGCAGCAGGACAAGCCAGACGGGGTGAGCGATGACGACAGCAATGGTCAAACAGGAAATCGCCGTGGCCTCGTTCAGCCGGGTGTACGACCTCGATGAGGTCGAAACCGCGCTGAACGGTCTCGGCGAGGGCGCGAACGAGGCACTGCGCGCGACCTACGAAAAGATGCTGAAAACCGGCAATCTGCGTTTCTGCGTGAAGCCGAACCGGATGCCGTCGATCGACGATCTGATCGACTCGCTGCCCAATTTTTTCGCGCCGCTCGACGACATCCGCAAGCAGGTCGCGCTGTGCCTCGAAACCGAGGACCGGCTCGAACTGATGCCGATCCTGCTGCTCGGCGAACCCGGCATCGGCAAGACGCATTTCGCGAAGCAGCTGGCGCGCCTGCTCGGCACCGCGTACCAATACGTCGCGATGAGCTCGCTGACGGCGGGCTGGATTCTGTCGGGGGCGTCGTCGCAATGGAAGAACGCGAAGCCGGGCAAGGTGTTCGATGCACTCGTGAACGGCAGCTACGCGAATCCCGTGATCGCCGTCGACGAAATCGACAAGGCAACCGGCGATGCGCAATACGATCCGCTCGGCGCGCTCTACGCGCTGCTCGAGCACGACACCGCCGAGAGCTTCATCGACGAGTTCGCCGAAATCCCGATCAACGCGGGCAACGTGATCTGGATCGCGACAGCAAACGATGAACGCGCGATCCCCGAGCCTCTCCTGAACCGCATGAACGTCTACGAGATCCCGCCGCCGGACCACGCAGGCGCGCGACGCATCGCGCAGTCGATCTATGACGAGATCCGCGGCGCGCACAACTGGGGGCTGCGTTTTCCTGAGATGCTCGGCGATGCCACGCTCGATGCGCTCAAGCGTGCGTCGCCCCGCGAAATGCGCCGCGCGATCCTGAACGGCTTCGGCGCGGCGCGCATCGCCGGACGCGACCAGATCGAACCCGCCGATATCCGCCTCGATTACGGAAACCGACGAAAACCGATCGGTTTTTGAGGTTTTTGGCCTTTTTTTGCATAAAACCCCTGTTTTCTGTGCTCGACACGGTGTGGGTCGGTAATTGATACGGCACGTGCGATAAATGCCACAGCAATTATTTCTTTTTCTGAGACGGATCGCGCGATCATGCCCATTTGCGGCGCTGTCGCCTGAGCGCCGCGCACGGCAGATTGTCACTTCTGTCTGTACCGGGTCGTACAATTTTCCGTGGTGGTGTTAAAAAGACATAAGCAGACCAAGCAGACAGATGCGTTCGACAAAAAGCGCAACGCGGCGGCGACGTGCCGTCCCTGTCTTCCTTCCAGTGGCTGAACGAGGCAGTGCGCGGCGCAATGGGCCGCGTCAAGGGATATGGATCAGATCGAATGTGTAGTGATCGGCGCCGGCGTGATCGGCCTGGCGACGGCGCGCGCGCTGGCGGCGCGCGGGTGCGAGGTGATCGTGCTGGAGGCCGCCGACGCGATCGGCGTGGGCACGAGTTCGCGCAATAGCGAAGTCATTCACGCGGGCATCTACTATCCGCGCGGATCGCTGAAGGCCGCGCTGTGCGTGCGCGGCCGCGAAATGCTGTATGACTATTGCGCCGAGCGCAACGTGCCGCATTCGCGCTGCGGCAAGCTGCTCGTCGCGACGTCGCGCAACCAGATTCCGCAGCTCGAAAGCATCATGGCCAAAGGGCGCGACAACGGCGTGCTCGACTTGATGCGCATCACCGGCGATCAGGCGCAGGCGCTCGAGCCGGCGCTCGAATGCGTGGAGGCGGTGTTTTCGCCGCAGACGGGGATCGTCGATAGTCATCAGTACATGCTCGCGCTGCAAGGCGATGCCGAGCGCGACGGCGCGGTGTGCGCGTTCCATGCGCCGGTCGAGGCGATCGAAGCGCGCAACGGCCGCTTCACGATCACGGTCGGCGGCGCGGCGCCGACCACGATCAGCGCCGCCTGCGTGATCAACAGCGCGGGTCTGCATGCGAACGCGCTCGCGCGCAAGATTCGCGGACTCGACACGCGCCACGTGCCGCCGCTTTACTTCGCGCGCGGCAATTACTTCAGCATCTCGGGACGCGCGCCGTTCAGCCGCCTGATCTATCCGATGCCGAACGAGGCCGGCCTCGGCGTGCATCTGACGATCGATCTCGGCGGCCAGACGCGCTTCGGTCCTGACGTCGAATGGGTCGACACGATCAATTACGACGTCGATTCGCATCGCGCGGAGGCGTTCTATGCCGCGATTCGCGCATACTGGCCGGCGCTTCCCGATGACGCGTTGCAGCCCGCGTACGCGGGCATCCGGCCGAAGTTGTCCGGTCCGGGCGAGCCCGCCGCGGACTTCGTGATCCAGGGGCCGGCCGCGCATGGCGTGCGCGGGCTCGTCAATCTGTTCGGCATCGAGTCGCCGGGGCTGACGGCATCGCTGGCGATTGCGCAGCGGGTCTGCGAACTGACGGGGCGCGGGTGAAGTCGCGATTGGACCGTACCGATCCGCTTATCTCTATCATTTGGACCGTCACGGGCGACGGCTTCGTTGCTATGCTTGGCGAACGCTGTCATCAGAACGGCGTTGATTCCAATAGAAATGGAGTGAGTCCCCATGAGATCGTCCCGTCGTACGTTTTTGATCACCAGCATCGGTGTGGCATCGACACTCGCGCTGTCGCGCCAGGCGTTCGCCGACGCGCCCAAAGTCTCCGAAACCGATCCGACCGCGCAGGCGCTTGGCTACAAGGCGGACGCGAGCAAGGTCGACAAGGCGAAATTCGCCAAATTCGCGGCTGGCCAGCAATGCAGCAACTGCAGCTTCTTCCAGGGCAAGGCGGGCGACGCCTACGGCGGCTGTCCGATGTTCGCCGGTAAGCAGGTCGCGGCCACGGGGTGGTGCAGCGCCTATAACAAGAAGGCCTGATAAAGGCTGCGCTTCACGCGCTTGCATGCTTCACACGAGATGCGCCGCAACTTCGCGGCGCATCGCGCGACTGCACGCATCGTGGTGTTTTTTGCCGCGGTCGGCAGACGCTGTATTCGTACCTTGAATCTAACGCCGGGCATTCATCAACGGCGGGCGCCTGTCGAACCACGGCCGTGCCGCTTCGAGTTGCGCGGCCAGCCTGAACAGCGTCGCCTCGCCGCCGATGCGCGCCGCGAACTGCACGCCGATCGGCAGCCCACGCGCGCTCCAGTACAAGGGCACCGACATCGCCGGCTGTCCGCTCAGGTTGAACAGCTCCGTGCAGCCGGCCCACGCGAACGCCTTGTTCGACGCTTCGAGCAGCAGTTTCTTCATCAGCCGTTCGAGCGGCATCGTGGTGACCGCGCGCATCTGCATGCGCTCGACGGAGCTCGGCCGCATCTCGCCGATCTTGATCGGCGCGGCCGCGAGCGTCGCGCACAGCAACACGTCGTAGCGATTCAGCAGATCAGTCAGGCGTTCGGTGATGCGACGTTGTTCCTCGAGCGCGGCGGGTAAGCCCTGCTCGCCGATCTTGCGACCGACATGCGCCATCGCCCACGTCGAGATTTCGAACTCGCTGCGCATTGGCTTGTGCCCGGTGATGCGCTCCGCGTTCAGTACGAGGTCTTCGGCGGTCACCGACCACAGCGTCAGGAACGCATGACGGACCGCCGCGAAATCGACGCCGAGCGACACGGGCTCCAGACGATGGCCGAGCGAGCTGGCGAGTTGCGCGGCGTCGTCGAGCGCGGCGCGCGCGTCGGCCGATAACGACGGTGCGAGCATCGGTTCGGTCACGTAGGCGATGTTGAGCGGCTTGCACGGCTCGCGCGTCGCGCCGAGAAAGGTGCCAGGTGCGCCGGCGGGCCGCTCGGCGTTGCCCCCCAGCAAATCGAGCAGCAACGCGCTGTCGCGCACGCTGCGCGATACGGCGAGATCGATGCCGAGCTCGCCCGCGCCGGGCGGCGCCGCGCGCGGCACGCGGCCGCGCGAGGGCTTCAGGCCGAACAGTCCACAGCACGATGCCGGAATGCGGATCGAGCCGCCGCCATCCGATGCATGGGCGAGCGGTACGATGCCCGCGGCGACCGCCGCCGCGGCGCCGCCGCTCGAACCGCCCGGCGTGTGATCGAGATTCCATGGATTACGGCACGCGCCAAATAGTTCGGGCTCCGTATAAGGCATCTGGCCGAGCTCGGACGTGCTGGTCTTCGCGAAGATGTTCAGACCCGCCGCTTTCGCGAGCGTGACGACCGGGGCGTCCTGGGTCGGAACGAAGTGACGGTAGTGGCGGCTGCCCATTGCCATGCGCAGTCCCGCAACGGGCGCGCCGAGATCCTTGATCAGGAACGGCACGCCGGCGAGCGCGGCGTGGGCGGCGGAGTTGTCCGTCCCGTTGAAGCCGTTGACGTTATTCACGCGCTTCGCGTCGTCGCGTGACGCACGCTCGCGTGCCGCATCGTAGTCCTTCAGAACGACCGCGTTGATCGCGGGATTGACGGCCTCGGTGCGCGAGATCGCGACGTCGATCAATTCGCGCGCGCTGACCTGGCGCGTGCGCACGAGTTCGGCGAGGCCGATGGCGTCCTGAGCGAGATAGTCTGAGTGCACGTCGGTTGAGCCTCGCGGTCGGTTGGCATGCTGCGTCGAATGCGTTGCGCGCTCATGCAAGCGCGAGCGTTCGCACATGTAAAAAGACGGCGTGTCGGCCGACACGCCGTCTTGCAGAGAGTACCCGAGTTAACCGCCGAGGTGACTCACGGGAATTCGAATGCGCACTTCAAATGCGCGAGTTCGTCGTCACGCGTGCGACAGGGCACATACGGGCACATACGACTCAAATGCCCGAGCGGCGAATTAGGTCCGCTCGCCGAGGAACGTCAGCGTGCGGCCATGCGCCAATGCCGACGCGTGCTGGTTATACGACGCACGCTCCGAGCAGTTGAAGCCGTGATCCGCGTTCGGGTAGATGTTGAACTGCACGTCGGCGCGACCCGCGAAGCGCTCCTGAATCTGGCCGATGTCCGACGGCGGAATATGCGCGTCGAGCTCGCCGTAGTGGAATTGCATCGGCACCTTGACGTTCGCGGCCTTGTCCAGATGCATGTGGATGCCGCCGCCGTAGTAGGCGATCGCGGCGTCGACCGAGCCGGCCGCCGCGGCCAGATAGGCGAGACGGCCGCCGAAGCAGTAGCCGATCGCCGCGACCTTGCCCGTCACTTCCGGCAGCGCGCGCAAGGCGGCCGCAGCGGCGCCGATGTCGGCGACCGCGTCGTCGAGTTTGGTCTTCTGCATCAGCTCGATGCCCTTCTCGCGATCCTTGCCGTCATACGTCAATTCGACGCGCGGCTGCACGCGCCAGAACACATCCGGGGCGAGCGCGACATAGCCGTCCTGCGCGTACTGATCCGCGACCGAGCGGATATGGCCGTTCACGCCGAAGATTTCCTGAATGATGATGACGGCCGGTCCCTTGCCGCCCTTCGGCAGCGCGAGATAGCCGCCGAAACTGTCGTTGCCGGTGGGGATGTCGATCCATCGGGAAGTCGTGCTCATGCTGTTCTCCATTGACTCGCGCGAGCGCCGCGCGAGGTCGGTGTGTACGAAACGCTCAAGGCCGCGAGGGCCTGCAGCGGGCGGTTAGTTTGCCATCAAAAGAAACGGCTTGCAGCGAGGCGGGACGGGGCCTTGCGGCGGATGCGGCACGGTTAGATTCTCGTAAGGATATTGAAACAATCTCGATAATTCATTTCTCCGTGATGACGGCGATGGATACAGTCAGACGCAACGGCTCGCGCGGGTCAGCGCATCTCGCGAAGACGTTAGCGAGCACATGGATTAGCACATCGCCCGCTTTGCGCCGGATAGGAATCGATCATGAATGAAGGCAGTTTTGTGACGCCGTTTGCCGAGCGTTTTAAGATGCGGGCGCCCATCGTCCAGGCACCGATGTTCGGCGGCGCGACGACGCCCGCGCTGGTCGCGGGGGTATCGAATGCGGGCAGACTTGGCTTTCTCGCCGCCGCGGCACTTGCGCCGGAGAAGATCGCGAGCGAGGTCGAGGCGATTCGCGCGCTGACCGATCGCCCGTTCGAGGTGAACCTGTTCGTGCTCGATCCCGCGTCGCCCGACTAAGCAACCGTGCGTCGCGCGCTCGACGCAATCGATCCGCTGCGCGCCGATCTCGGTCTCCCGCCGGGGCGAGCCGCTCGCGCGCCATGCGCCGGATTTTCGCGTGCGACTGGAGACGCTGATCGAATTGCGCGTGCCGGTCGCGGGCTTTACGTTCGGACTGCTATCGGCTGCCGACGTCAAGCGTTTGCACGCGAGCGGCAGCTATGTAGTTGGGACTGCGACGCATGTTGCCGAAGGTATCGCGTGGCGCGACGTGGGCGCCGATGCGATCGTCGCGCAAGGCGCGGAGGCGGGCGGGCATCGCGGCACTTTCATCGGTGCGTTCGAAGATGCGCTGGTCGGCACGATGACGCTCGTGCCGCAGCTGGTCGACGCGACCGGACTGCCGGTGCTCGCGGCCGGCGGGATCATGGATGGCCGCGGCATCGTCGCGGTGCTTGCGCTCGGCGCCCAAGCCGCGGTGATGGGCACGGCGTTTCGGACCAGCCGTGAGAGCGCGATACCCGAGGTATGGAAAACCCGTGTGCGCGGCATGTCCGACACGTCGACCACGGTGACGCGCGAGATTACGGGCCGTCACACGCGCGGCATCCGCAATCCGTTGATGCAGCGCTTGAGCGAATCGGCGGGCAGCATCGCGCCGTATCCGGTGCAAAACGCGTTGACGCAGGCGTTGCGGCAAAGCGCGGCGCTCGCGCAGAACGGCGATTATCTGTCGCTGTGGGCGGGGCAGCGCGCGCCGCTTGGCCGCGCGCGGCCGAAGCGCTCGGCGCGGCCGAACTGATGGCGCAGTTCGAGCAGGAATGGCAGGCGGCCACCGTGCGGATCGCCGCGTTCAAGCGTTGATGGGTTAGCTGATTTAGACCTGATTCAGATTTTTTGGCATGCTCACAATCCTGTGCGGCACGCCACATATTCGAGTTGAAAAACCCTTCGAATCACACTCGACAGAAGTCGGAAAAAGCGTAAATCCACCTCCGCGGAAAAACGCGTCACCTGGCGGAAACCCGCATGGGACGGAGCTTTCAGCTGTGTCTCCCAAGCTACGAGCGGCTCGCGCGGGAACTGCGCTATTAGTGTTGTTCCCACTTTCTCAAAAAATTCCCCCAATTTAATTTGATGACCTACACTTGCGCGCAAGTACGGTTTGCCAACTGCCACAAACAGCCCGGTAAACGTACTGGCCAAGTGCATGAACGATGCAACCGGCGTGGTCGTCCACGGGACTGAGCGACACGTGTTTAGGAAGCGGGGCACAGGGCGATTACGTTGTTTTGACCGAAACTGGAGACTTACATGAACATCAAAATTCAAAAGCTGTTGCCGATCGCCGCTGGTGCGATGCTGTTCGCGACGTTGGCAACATCGGCTGCTGCCGACACGGTCGTCAAGATCGGTCACGTTGCGCCGTTGACTGGCGGTATCGCTCACCTGGGTAAGGACAACGAAAACGGCGCGCGCCTCGCCGTCGAGGAAATCAACGCGAAGGGTCTCGTGATCGGTGGCCAGAAGGTCACGCTGCAACTCGACGCACAAGACGACGCGGCTGACCCCCGCACGGCAACGCAGGTTGCGCAGAAGCTCGTCGACGACAAGGTCGTCGCCGTGGTCGGCCACCTGAACTCGGGCACCTCGATCCCGGCATCGAAGATCTATAGCGATGCGGGCATCGTGCAGATCTCGCCGTCGGCAACGAATCCGGCCTACACGCAGCAAGGCTTCAAGACGACCTACCGCGTCGTCGCGACCGATGCGCAGCAAGGCCCGGCACTCGCGAACTACGCGGCGAAGGGCATGAAGGTGAAGAGCGTCGCGATCGTCGACGACTCGACCGCTTACGGCCAGGGTCTCGCGAACGAGTTCGAGAAGACGGCGAAGTCGCTCGGTATGAACGTCGTGTCGCACGACGCGACGAACGACAAGGCTGTCGACTTCCGCGCGATTCTGACGAAGATCAAGGGTGAAAACCCTGACGCGATCATGTACGGTGGCATGGACGCAACCGGCGGCCCGTTCGCGAAGCAGGCGAAGCAGCTCGGCCTGCGTGCGAAGGTGCTGGCTGGCGACGGCGTGTGTACCGACAAGCTGTCGGACCTGGCCGGCGACGCAACCGACAACATCGTCTGCTCGGAAGCCGGTATGGCGCTCGAAAAGATGGCGGGCGGCAAGGCGTTCGAAACGAAGTACGAGAAGCGCTTCGGCCAGCCGATCCAGATTTACGCGCCGTTCACGTATGACGCGGTGTACATCGTCGTCGACGCGATGAAGCGCGCCAACTCGACCGATCCGGCGAAGATCCTGGCAGCGATGCCGGCGACCGACTACAAGGGCGTGATCGGCGAAACGACGTTCGACTCGAAGGGCGACCTGCAGCACGGCGTGATCTCGCTGTACAACTACAAGCAAGGCAAGAAGACGCTGCTCGACGTCGTCAAGATGTAAATCCGGTGTGATTGAAGGCGGCATTGCGCCGCCTTCGAGGCACCTCTAAAGAGGCACGTGGGCCGCGAGGCTCGCGTGCCTTTTCTATTGGGCGTTGCGTTTGTTCCGATGGCGCCCTTTGCGCGTTCATGTCACGAATCGCGGCTCGAAACCGGTCCCCGCGTCGGCGTGCGCTTACGTCAGATCTTCAAACGCCGCAGCACCTTCGGCCCGACGAGCGCGATCACCGCGGCGCACACGGCGACGACCGACAGACCGATCGTCAGATTGGTCACCTGCGCGACCGCGCCGATGATCACCGGTCCGAGCAGCAACCCGAAATACGCAAGCCCCGCGACATGCGCGAGCCCCTCGGCCGCGTGGATGCCCTTCACGCTCGCTGCCGCCGCGAACAGCACCGGCATCATGTTCGCGAGGCCAAGGCCGATTAGCGTGAAGCCGGCCAGCGCGGCCAGCGGATTCGGCAGCAGCAGCGCGTCGACCATCCCGGCACAAGCCAGCGCCGCGCTGATCATCACGAGCTGCGGCGCGCCGAAGCGGGCGCGCACCGCGTCGCCGGCGAAACGCGCGGCCGCCATGCCGCCGGAAAACGCCGCATAGGCGGCGCTCGCGAGCGCGGGCGTCGCGAGCACGACGTCGCGCATATAGACGGTGGCCCAGTCGTACATCGCGCCCTCGGCGATCAGTGCGACCAGCGCCATCGTGCCGAGCGCCCACAGCGCCGGCGAGCGCCAGCGGCTCGCGCGCGGGGTCGCGGCATCGGGATGCTCGGCGTGCGGCACGTGCGGCAGCACCGAAGGGCACGCGAGCACCAGCACGAGCGCGCTGACCGCAGCGGCGAGCGCGAGATGCAGCGCCGGCGCCATGCCGCGCGACAGCAGCGCCCCGCCGACCGCCGCGCCGAACATGCCGCCGAGACTGAACATCCCGTGCAGCGACGACATGATCGGCTTGCCGAGCGCCTTTTCGACAGCGCTCGCTTCGGCGTTCATCGCGACGTCGAGCGTGGCCATGCCCGCGCCGAAGACGGCCAGCACGACGAGCAGCATCCAGTACGCCGGCACGATGAGGATCAGCGCCGCGCAGGCGGCCATCGCGAGGCCGCCGGCCAGGCAGGCGCGGCGCGTACCGACCCGAGCGATCCACGACGCATTGGTCACCATCGCGCCGATCGAGCCGCCGGCCACTGCGAACAACGCGAACGACAGCATCGCCGGATTCAGATGGAAGCGGTCGCGCACCGTCGGCACGTGCACGCCCCACGACGCGTACATCATGCCGGCGATGAAGAACAGCGCCATCGTGGCAATGCGTGCACGTTGCCGCTCGGTGACGGGCAGGTCGCGGTGCGCGGCGGGTAGGACGGCGAATTCGGAGGCTTGGTGATCGGGCACGGAGGTCTCGAGGCGGAGCGCGCGAGAAAGCGCATTGAAAGCGGATCTTCGATTCTATCGAAGCATGTTGGCTTATGCTTGGAGCCGCGGGATCGGGCGCATACGATTGAACGGCTGCGGGCGTCGCGCAGCGGTGTTGCGGAGCGTCATTCACCGGTCGTCTTTAATTCACCAAGGAAAGCTCAGTTGAACATTCCCGCTCACGCTCCGCTGCATTTGCTGCACACGGCCGCGGTCGGCACGCTCGCTACGCATGCGCGCCAGCCCGAGGGCTTTCCGTATCCGTCGGTGCTGCCGTTCGCGCCGGACGCGCTGCATCGCCCGACGATCCTCGTGAGTCGGCTCGCGGAGCACACGCACAACCTGCACGCCGATCCGCGCGCCGGCTTTCTGGCAGTCGACGCGCCAGACGGCGACGTGCTCGGCGGCCAGCGTGTCACGCTGCTCGGCCGCTTCGAGCCCGTCGACTCGAGTCCGGAACTGGTGCGGCGTTATCTCCGCTATCACCCCGACGCCGAGCGCTATCTGGTGCTGGGTGATTTCACGTTCTGGATCATGAAGCTCGAGCGGCTGCGCTACATCGGCGGCTTCGGCGCGATGGGCTGGCTCGACGGCGCCGAACTCGATCGGCTGCCCTCGCTAGCGGCCAGCGAGGAGAACGCGCTGATCGCGGAATTCGGTCGGCGTCTGGGCGGAGCGAGCGGCGTCGAATTGCTGGGCGTCGACCGTTACGGCGCCGATCTGAAACGCAACGGCGTGCGCCGCCGTTTCGTATTCGACGGCGCGCGTTCCGATATCGAGACATTGCGCGCGGCGCTCGAGATCTGCATCGATCGGCATGTGGATTAAGCAATTTCGTTTATCGGGAAAACACGCATGCGCCGTCGCGCGGCGTCAACTCCTGTATGAATGGTGCGCGCTTATTGCGGTCGAAGCTTTCATGCCGTGAAATGTTCGATGTGCAATAGACATTCCGATCTCATTTCCTGATAGTTAAATCGTATAAATATGCATGTCGCCGGGATTTTTTCAGCGACATGCGAAATCAGCTAATTGAAAGGCCGGAACCGACGCAGACGCATCCCAAGGAAACTTTTTGAAACGAATTTAATTTAATTTTCTGCGATCGCTTTTGCAGTCTTTCTATTTTGTGTTAATCTCGCCATCAAATTCCGAGGCATGAAACCTTCAAAGGGCGAGTCGGCATAAGACCGGCGGTCATTTATCCATACCACAAGGGAACCTATGTCTTCTTACAAGGAACTGCTCGCACAGCGCGAGAAGCTCGAAAAGCAGATTGAAGAAGCGAAGTCGCGCGAATACGCGGAAGTCTTGAATGAAATCAAGCAGAAAATGGCGGATTACGGCATCTCGCTGACCGAGCTCGGTGGCGGCCGCGCACCGAAGGGCGCTAAAGCGAGCCGTCCGCGCGCAGGCGTCGCGCCTAAATACCGCGACCCGGAAAGCGGCAGCACCTGGTCCGGCCGCGGCAAGCCGCCGCGCTGGATTGCAGGTCTGGATCGTGAAAAGTTTCTGATCCAGAAGTAATTGCGACCCCACGGTTAGTGAGGGTTTCCGGTGTGTAATACCAATACCGGCAAACCACGACGTTTATAGTCTGCTGCAGAAATCTCGGAAAGCCGCGCACCGTTCTGGACGCGGCTTTTTGTGATTTGCGACGCCGCTTTTTTGTCGCATCGGCTCCACGCAACCGGAACGCGAATGCTTTTCGTTCAGATAAGCAACTGATTTAAAAGGATTTTTTGTCTGCTTTTCCAGCGGTTGCGATTCGTGGTGGGTACAATAAGAAGAAATGACCTTCCCCGTTTTTCAGTATGCAATCCGCCGCGATCACCCAAACCGCCGAGAAACAACGCGTCGCTCGCAAAAGTACCTTTGCGAGCATTGCGGTCAATACCGTGTTGATGACGCTGCAAATCGTCGTCGGCACGATCGCGCACTCACAGGCACTCGTTGCCGACGGCGTTCATTCCCTCGCCGATCTTATTTCCGATTTTGTGGTGCTGATTGCCAATCGGCATAGCGGGGCAAAGCCCGACGCGGATCACAATTACGGACATAGCCGTTATGAGACGGTGGCGTCGTTATTTCTCGGCGCGCTGCTGATCTCGGTCGGCGTCGGCATGTTGTGGCGCGCCGGTACGCGGCTCGCCGATCTGAAAAATATTCCCGCCGTGCACATGAGCGCGTTCGCGATCGCGGTACTCGTGCTCGTCTGCAAGGAAGCGCTGTTTCGCTACATGCTGCGCGAGGCGAAGCGCGTGCGTTCCGCGATGCTGATCGCGAATGCATGGCATGCGCGCTCGGACGCGGCGTCGTCGCTGGTGGTGGGGATCGGCGTGCTCGGCAGTCTCGCCGGCGTGCGGCTCCTTGACCCGATCGCGGCGGCCATCGTCGGCTTCATGGTCGCGCGGATGGGTTGGATCTTCGGCTGGGACGCGCTGCAGGACCTGTCGGACCGCGCGCTCGACGAAACCGCCGCCGCCGACATGCGCGCGCTACTGATGGCCACCCCCGGCGTGCGCGACGTGCACGAAATGCGTACGCGCAAGATGGGCGATTTCGCGCTCGTCGACGCGCACATCCTGGTCGATCCGATGATTTCGGTATCGGAGGGGCATTACATCGCGGAGTCGGCGCGTCTGCGTGTGCTGAGCGACAAGCGTGTGCTCGACGCGCTGATTCACGTCGATCCGGAAAACGATGCGCTCGCGCATCCACCCGTCGATCTGCCGCCGCGCGAGCGGGTGGTCGCCGAGATCAACGCGGCATTGGCGGCGGGCGGCTTGCAGTCCTCGGCGGTGAATCTGCACTACCTGAGCACGGGACTCGACGTCGAGGTGGTGTTGCCAGCGGCGACGTCGGAAGCTGGGGCTGTTGCAGGTGCCGACGAGGCCACCCGTTTGCTGGAAAGCGAGGCGCAATCGCTCGGGCGCGTCGATCTGGAGGCGCTCAAGCGCCGTCTCGGCGCACGCAAGCTCGACGTGCTGCTGCAGCGGGATATATCGGCCGGGCCAGGCGGTTCGGAGGCAGAGCTCAGCTCCAGCGCCGCGGCGGCCGCTCGGTCAACCGCCGCGGGGCCTCACAACACCGCCGGAGTTCGGTGAGTTTCGGACACTAGCTGCGGCGGCGCCCGTCACAACGGCAACTGCGTATCGAACTTGATTTCGCGCAGCACGACGCTCGTACGGACTTGCGCGACGGCTGGAATCTTGAAGATGCGTTCGTGCAGGAAGCTGTCGTACGCCTTGATGTCCGGCGCAACGATCTTCAGGATGTAATCGGATTCGCCAGTCGTGCTGTAGCACTCGGTCACTTCGGGGCAGGTGGCGATTTCCCGCTCGAACTGCTCGACGCCGCCCTCAGTGTGACGGGTCAGATGGATATGCGCGAGCGCGCACACGTGCAGGCCGAGCTTTTCGCGATCAAGCAGCGCCGTATAGCGCTGGATCACGCCCGACTGCTCCATGTCCTTGATGCGCCGCCAGCACGGCGTGCTCGACAGCCCGACCTGGTCGGAGATTTCCTGCACGGAACGGCGTGCGTCGAGCTGGAGCAGGCGCAGGATCTTTTGTGAGAACGTATCGAGTGTCAACTGCGCCTCCGTTAGCGTCGCCGTATCAACGCATGGTAGAGGGCGCGAAAACGAAACGCAATGTAAAACGGCTCTCCCGAGCGAGATTGCCTAATTTACCGGGTCCGGAGCGGCGTTTTGCCCTGAGCCGTCCCCATCATCCTTGCCCTCCGCCGGCAGCGCCGGTTGACTCGCGCGCAGCTCCTTCAACATGTTGCAGAAGAGGGCGCCTTGCTCGATCGCATCGTCGAGCGCGACGTGCGTGTGAGGATGCTCGTCGAACCAGTGTTTCGGAAAGCGCGGCTTGATGTTCTTGCGGTACGGCAGGCCGGTCATCGCGAACGCGAGCGTCTTGATGTCGAGCGCCGACCACGAGAACGGGCAGCGGCCGACGAAGCGCATCATGTACCAGAACATATAGGTGAAGTCGAAGCCGGCCGGCATCGCGACGAACACCGGCTTGCCCGGCAGCGCCTCGACCCAGTCGACATAAGCGGCCAGTGCGGCCCCGGGCTTCTGCAAGTCCTGGCGGCAGGCCGCCCACGCTTCCGGCTGGGTCTTCCACCATGCTTCCTGGACCGGATGCGGCGCAGCACCTTCGAGCAACTCGAGATTTGCCGAAAAAGTCGCGATCAGCTGCTTGTCTTCGGTGTACGCGGCGGACGCGAAGCTCAGCATCGAATGCGGGCCGGGGATCGGGCCGTCCGCTTCGACGTCGGTACTCACATAGATTTCGCTGCTCATGCGCTCACCCCATCAGCGACATACGGATTCGTGCGGCGCTCGGCGCCGAACGTCGAGGTCGGGCCGTGGCCCGGCACGAACGTGACGTCGTCGCCGAGCGGCCAGAGCTTGGCGCGGATCGAGCGGATCAGGTCCGCGTGGTTGCCGCGCGGGAAATCCGTGCGGCCGATCGAGCCGGCGAACAGCACGTCGCCAACCAGCGCAAGCCGGTGCGCGCGGCTGAAAAATACCACGTGGCCGGGCGTATGGCCGGGGCAGTGGTAGACCTCGAAGATTTCGTCGCCGAATTGCACGGTGTCGCCGTCTTGCAACCAGCGGTCCGGTTCGAAGGCGTCGGCGGCCGGGAAGCCGAAGCGCGTGCTCTGGTCCGGCAGCTTGTCGAGCCAGAAGCGTTCGTCGGGATGCGGGCCTTCGATCGGCACGCCGTAGTGGGCGGCGAGCGTCGTCGCGCCGGCGCAGTGATCGATGTGGCCGTGGGTCAGCAGCACCTTTTCGACGCTCACGTTCTGCCGCGCGATCTCGCGCTGGATCAGATCGAGGTCGCCGCCCGGATCGACGACGGCCGCGCGCCCGGTGGCCTCGCAAACGAGCAGCGAGCAGTTCTGCTGGAACGGCGTGACAGGGATCAGGGTGACTTTCATGGCAGGACGGCGTGCAGGGGAAAGGTTGATTGTACCGGCCTCGGGGTGGTCTCCGTCGCCCACGCGACGGGGCGTACGCACCGCCTCGCCAGCGTCTTTCGCATGCCCATTTTTGCGATAAATGTGAAGATTGGTAAGCGTTTTGGGCAGCTCGCCGTCCCAAAAAAAGTTTTTGGGTATAATGAAGCCAATGCACGAGAATTTGTGCTGCCACAAGGCGATGTGTCCCCACACAAAGGGGATGCCGCTCGCCGTTCAAGTATGGGCTGTCGGAATGCCGACGGCCATCCAGCATCGATGCGTTCGATGCACACGTCTTGCCCAGCCAGGCGCCGCGCGCCTGCTACGGACTTAACTGCCGTCACGCTGGGTGGGGCCTACGCCGCCGTTCCTGTGCGCTGAGTTGCGCGCGCAAGAACGTGTCTTTGCCACGTTCAGTTGGCGGCATGTGGGGTCTGGTCAGGCTGCCGGGGACAGGTTGCGCCAGACGTGAAAATTAACCGTGCGGTAGCGGCTGAGTGAGCCGCATCCGGGCTTTGACGTACTGCGCTTTTCGCGCGGCGCGTTGTCGTCCCTACCGCCGGAGTCGCAAGTAACACACCCAACTTTGCGGGTGACGCGGCTCGACAATGTGATTGCACGTCTTATGAAAACTCGACTAACCCGTGGTCTGGGGACTCTTTTTGCCTTTTTTGTACTGGCCGGCTGCGCCACGCCTCCGGGCGCGAGCGACACCTCGGCGAACGACACGCCGCAAAGTACAAAGAACATGCATCTAAGTTCGTTCGGACCGCAATCGTTCGGTAGCGCGCCGGCCTCGAGCCCGAGCGCGCCCGCGTCGCCGCTGGCCGACGCGCAGCCGCTGACGGAGGACGGCGTCGACGTCGCGGACTTCCATCAGATTGGACGCGCGTCGTGGTACGGCCGCTTCTTCCACGGCCGCCGCACCGCCAACGGCGAGCGTTTCGACATGCACGCGATGACGGCTGCGCATCGCACGCTGCCGCTCGGCTCGTACGTGCGCGTGACCAATCCGGCCAATTCGCGCTCGGTGATCGTGCGGATCAACGACCGCGGCCCGTATGCGCGCGGCCGTGTGATCGACCTGTCGATGGCGGCCGCCGCCATGCTCGACATGCGCCACAGCGGCACCGCGCGGGTCAAGATCGAAGGGCTCACGCAGCAGGAAGCACGCGCCGAGCTGGACGAGACGCTCGCGTCGAACAACGACTCGAGCAAGTGATATGACGTGACGCGGCGGTGATGCCGCGTCGGCTGCATAAACCGTCTGTAGAAAATCGAAGGGCCGCGACACGCGGCCCTTTTTTCGTCCTGGCTACCCAACCCAACACTCAGGCGTCGGGCTTGTCTTCCTTCAACGCCAACGCGCGCGTGTACAACGCATGGCGCGATGCGCCCGTGAGCGTCGCCGCGACCTTTGCCGCGGTGCTCACCGTCAACTCTTCCAGCAGGATGCCGAGCAGAGCATCGTGATCGTGCTCGCCGGCCGCTTCGGGCGACGCGCCTTCGACCACCAGCACGAATTCGCCGCGCTGCCGGTTCGGATCTGCGGCGAGCCACGTTGGCGCTTCGGCCAGGGTGCCATGATGCAGCGCTTCGTGTAACTTCGTCAGTTCCCGCGCGATCAGCAGACGGCGCGCGCCACCGAACGCATCGGCGAGCGCCTGCACGGTCTCGACGATCCGGTGCGGCGCCTCGTAGAACACCATCGCGTGAGGATGCTGCGCGAGCGCCTGCAAAGCGGTGGTGCGCGCCTTCGGTTTCGGCGGCAGGAAGCCGAGGAACGAGAACGTCGCGACCCAGTCGCCGGCCACGCTCAGCGCGGTGGCGAGCGCACTCGCGCCGGGCAGCGGGATCACGGCGAAGCCGGCCTCGCGCACGGCATCGACGAGCTTGGCGCCCGGGTCCGAGATGCCAGGTGTGCCGGCGTCGGACGCGTAGGCCACGCGTTCGCCCGCCTGCAGGTACTCGATCACGCGCTGCGCGGCCGCGCGTTCGTTGTGCTGATGCACGGCGACAAGCGGCTTCGAGACGCCGTAGCGCGCGAGTAGCTGACCGGTGTTGCGGGTGTCCTCGGCTGCGATGCGGTCCACGAGTCCGAGCACATGCAGCGCGCGCAGCGTGATGTCGGCGACGTTGCCGATCGGCGTGGCCACCACATACAGAGCGGCGGCGGGGTACTGCTGCCCTTGCGCGAGTTCGGAGAGAGGAGTCATGACACGGAAGACACAAACAGACGGAACGAGGCCGACATTGTGCCATGTGGGATTGCGCGAACCGATGGCGCCGAAGACTAAGCAAAAAACGCCTGCAAAGATCACCCCAAAACCCACCCACAACTTTTCCGCCGCCCAACAGTCCAAATCCGTCGGCGCGGCCTTCGAAGCGCGCGCACAAGAGTTTTTACAGCGGCAGCGTCTGCGCTTCGTCGCGCGCAACGTGTCGTGTCGGGGTGGTGAGATCGATCTCGTGATGAGCGATCGCGACGGCGCGCTGGTGTTTGTCGAAGTTCGCGCGCGTGCGCAACGGCATTACGGCGGCGCGGCCGCGAGCATCGGTTGGCAGAAGCGGCGGCGCATCGTGCGAGCGGCGCGGCACTATCTCGCGACGCGCGCCGCGACGAACCATGGCCCGCGCGACGAGCCCGCGTGCCGTTTCGACGTCATCGCGTTCGAGAGCGGCCGGCTCGTGTGGCTGCGCGATGCGTTTCGCGCCGACGAACTCTGACGGGCCGCGCGGATAACGGGCGTGAGTGCGATAAACTTGCGCTCGCGTGCCGCGCTCGAAAGCGCGTGAAGAGCACGCGGCCAGCAGTACGTTTCGCGACGATTGTTTGATTCTTTGGCCTCGCGCGCGGTGTGCGCCGCGCGACTTATCAACGGGGCGCAGCTTCGCAATATGACTTCACAACACGGCCGCGCAGTGCGGTCCATTCGCGGTAGAAGATAGAGACTCGATGTCAGTCGAACGCATTCAACAACACTTCCGCGACAGCGCGGCAGTCAAACTCGAAGCCCTGGAAATCCTGTCGATGCCGATCGCCGCCGCGATCGACACGATGTTCGCGGCGCTCGCCAACGGCAATCGCATCCTCGCGTGCGGCAACGGCGGTTCGGCCGCCGACGCGCAGCATTTCGCCGCCGAGCTGATCGGCCGTTTCGAGCGCGAGCGGCCCGGTCTGCCGGCCATCGCGCTCAGCACCGACACCTCCGTGCTCACCGCGATTGCCAACGACTATTCGTTCGAACAGATTTACGCGAAGCAGGTCTGGGCGCTCGGGCAGCCCGGCGACGTGCTGCTCGCGATCACGACGTCCGGCAATTCCGCGAACGTGCTCGCTGCGATCGAAGCCGCGCACGAGCGCGAAATGATCGTCGTCGCGCTGACCGGCAAGGGGGGCGGACGCGCTCAGGAAGTGCTGAGCGACACCGACATCCACGTGTGCGTGCCGTCCGATCGCACCGCGCGCATCCAGGAAGTGCACCTGCTGACCATCCATTGCCTGTGCGACGGCATCGACGCCATGTTGCTCGGCGAAGACTGAGACTGATTCCGAAGGAGAGCTAGTTGATGAGCGTATTTCGCGTCAAGAAGACACTGGTGAGAACCGTGCTCGTGGTCGGGTTCGCGGCGGGGCTGTCGGCCACGCTGCAAGGCTGCTTTCTCGCGGTCGGGGCCGCGGCGGGCGGCGGCGCGCTGATGGCGACCGACCGCCGCACGCTCGGCGCGCAGACCGAGGACCGCGAGATTCAGGTGAAGGCGCTCTCGCAGATCAGCCAGAATCTGCCGGACTCCGCGCACGTCAACGTCACGGTGTTCAACCGCCGCGTGCTGCTGACCGGGGAGGTCGCGGGCGATGCGTCGAAGCAGCGCGCCGAGAGCATCGTGCGGAATATGAACAACGTGAATACGATCGTCAACGAACTGTCGATCATGCCCGCGAGCTCGTTCTCATCGCGCACCAACGACACCTACCTCGAAACGCGCGTGAAGACCGCGCTGATCGCCGAGAAGAACATTTCGGCGAATAACTTCAAGGTCGTGTCCGAACGCGGCAACGTCTATCTGATGGGCCTCGTCACGATGAATGAAGGCAATATCGGCGCCGACGTCACGAGCCGCGTGCCGGGCGTCGTGCAGGTCGTCAAGGTGTTCCAGTACATCCAGCCGCAGGAAGCCGAGGCTGCCGCGGCTGCTGCTGCGACGCCTGCCGTGGCCGCCTCGCAGCCCGAGGCCGCCGAACCGACGGTCGGCGCGATTCCCGATTCGTCGGTCAGCGCGCGGCCGCTCGATCAACAGGCGCCGGCGCCGGTCAACTCGTCGACGGCGGTGCGGCCGGGCAATCCTAAGGCGGTGCCCTGATGCGCGGTGTGGCGCGCGTGAGTGCCATGTTCACGTTGGTGTTCGGCGCGTTGGCGGGCACGATGACGTCGGTTGCTCATGCGGCCGAGGCGCCGCGCGGCCAGCAGATCGCCGCCGCGAATGCGTGCATGGGCTGCCACGCGTTGGATCGCAAACTGGTCGGTCCGTCGTTCCAGCAGATCGCCGCGAAATACAAGGGCGACGCGCAGGCGTCGGCCAGACTCGCGCGCAAGGTGAAGGACGGTGGATCCGGTGTATGGGGCATGATTCCAATGCCGGCCCATCAATCGATGAGCGATGCGGATATCCGCGCGGTGGTCGACTGGGCGCTCGCGGGCGCGCCGTCCAGATGAGGTTTTCCCGAGGCTGGAGGCTTGGCAAAAGGGAAAATGGCTGTGCTAGAATTATTTTTGTGTTGGGGGGGTAGCTCAGCTGGGAGAGCGTCGCGTTCGCAATGCGAAGGTCGGGAGTTCGATCCTCCTCTCCTCCACCAAAGAATTCAAAGGGTTACAGGTGATTTTCCTGTAACCCTTTTGTGTTTCTGCAGTCCGTGTAACCGCTGTGTAACCGGATTTGGTCCGCCTCGATCCATTCCGTTCCATCCGGCAAGACCGGTCGAAGAGCATCTGCCAAGGGTCGATGTGACGTCAAACATCGTCTCCGCGGACA